>JBARRR010000164.1:0-8016 GCA_049644325.1 Candidatus Dormiibacterota bacterium | reverse complement strand
GGGCGTCGGGCAGGCGCCGCGCCGCCGGCCCGAAGGCCACGTTGGCCGTGACCGACAGGTGGGGGAACAGCTGGTGGTCCTGGAAGAGGTACCCCACGGACCGCCGCTCCGGTGCCACGAATGTGCCGGCGCCGGGGTCATCGAGGATGTCGCCATCGAGGACCAGGCGGCCGTGGTCCAGCGGCTGGAGCCCAGCGATCACCCGCAGCAGGGTGGTCTTGCCCGCCCCGTTGGGCCCCAGCAAGGCGACCATCTCGCCACCCGGTAGCTCCAGCTCGACGTCGAGGTCGAGGTCACCGAGGCGCAGCCCGCCGGTCAGAAGCAGGCTCATCCGATGCGCAGGTAGCGGTCCCGGAGCGCCACCAGCACTACCACCGAGACCACCACCATTACGATGCTGAGAAGAAGTGCAGCTTGAGGTCGCGTCTCCAGCAGGACGTAGACCGCCAGCGGCAGGGTCTGGGTCTGGCCTGGCAGGTTGCCGGCAAAAGTGATGGTGGCGCCGAACTCACCCAGGGCCCGTGACCAGCACAGCACCGCGCCGGCGAAGACCGACGGCGCCGCCAGCGGAAGGGTGATGGTGCGGAACACGCGCCACTGACCCGCGCCCAGGGTGCGCGCCGCCTCCTCCAGCCGGGGGTTCACTCCGCGGAAGCCGGCTTCCACGGTCAGCACCAGGAAGGGCATCGAGACGAAGGTCTCGGCCATGATCACCCCCGCCGTTGAGAAGGGGAGCTGTACGCCGAAGGCGTTGAAGAGTGCTCCGCCGAGCAGGCCGGCACGGCCGAAGGCGAAAAGCAGCGCGACCCCACCGACCACCGGCGGTAGCACCATCGGCAGGGTGGTCAGCGCCCGCACCACACTCCTGCCCGGGTAGCTTACGCGCGCCTGGACCCAGGCCAACGGCACGCCCAGCAGCAGACCCAGGGCGGTGGCCGAGAGCGAACACAGCAGCGACAGGCGGATCGCGTCGAGCGCCTCTGGTGACCCCAGGACCGTAAGCGTCGAGCGCCAGGGGGCGCGTAGCACCAGCCCCACGAGTGGCAGGGTGACGAAGAGGATCCCCAGGGCGGCCCCTCCCGCGAGTGCCAGGGGCGGGAAGGTCCGCGGCCCGCGGCCGGTCAGCCGGTCAGGGTGCGCCGAAGCCATGGCGAGCCAGGATGGCCTGGCCCTCAGGCGAGAGCACGAAGTCGATGAACGCCTGCGCGGCTGCGCGGTTGGGCCCGTTCTTGACCCTGACAATCGGGTAATTGGCGACGACGTTCTGGGCGTCGGGGATGTTGACGCCAAGGACCGAGGGCCCGGCCGCCATCATGTCGCTGACATAAACGATGCCGGCGTCCGCCTCTTTGAGCGAGACCTTGGTCACCACGCCCTTGACGTCCTGCTCCTGGCTCCTGGGGTTGACCTGGACGCCGGCCCTGGTCAGCGCCTGCTGGGCGTAGGCACCGCACGGCGCGGCCGGAGCGCAGAGGACGACGACCAGGCCGGGCCGGGCCAGGTCGGCGAGGCTCGAAATCGCCCTGGGGTTGCCCGCGGCTACGACGATCGCCAGCTTGTTGGAGACGAAGTCCTTCGGTTGCCCGTCGCTGTAGCCGCCGCCCACCACCTTGTCGAGGTTTGGCCTATCGGCTGAGGCGAAGACGTCGGCGGGGGCGCCCTGGGCTATCTGCGCCGCCAGCACCTGGCTGCCGGCGAAGCTGAACTGGGCCCTGGCGTTGGGGTAGCGCGTGTGGAAGGCGCCCCCGACCTCATTGAAAGCTGCGCTGAGGCTGGAAGCGGCGAAGACCGTGACCTGGCCGCTGGCTCCGCCGGAGGACCCAGCCGACGCGGGCCCGCCAGACGCGGTCGTTCCGCAGGCGACCATTCCAAACCCAACGGTGGCGAGCAGCGGAACTATTGCCAGCCGCCACGCAGGGGTCAACGCGGTACTTCGATGCTGACGTTGGTGGCTTTGACCACCGCGATGGCGCGCATGCCTGGCTCCAGGCCCAGCTCCTCCACCGCCTCGCGACTGACCAGCGAGACCACCCGGTATGGTCCCGCCTGGATCTGGACCTGGGCCATGACCCGGTCCTTGACGACCCCGGTGACGATGCCGGGGAAGTGGTTTCGGGCCGACTGGGCCGCCGCCCCGGGCGACTGCTCAGACGGTTGCGACGTGGCCATGTAGCGGGCGAGCGCCTTGCCATCGATCAGCCGCTCGCCCTTGCCGCCGCGGACAGGGCCCAGCTTGCCCGCGTCGGCCAGCCGTCGCGCGGTGTCAGGGCTGACCCCGAGGAGGGTCGCGGCCTCGCCAATGCGATAACGCTGCATGGTGGCCAGCCTAGCATTTGCGAGCCTCAGGCCGCCAGCTCCCGCTGCAACGGGGTGGGAAAGCGGGGCACGAAGGTGACCGGGCCGATCCAGTCGCGGATCCGCCCGGCCTCGGCGGCGATCGCCATCTCCGCCTCGTGGCCCACGTCCTCCAGCAGTCGGTAGGGGAGGGTGCCGTCCTTACGCCAGGCCCAGCCGCCGACAATCCGCCCGTTCCACCAGATGCTGGGCCCGGCGTTGCCGTTGCGGTCAAACAACGGCGCGCCGTGGTCGCCGAGGTACCAGTCCCGCTCCGTCCAGCCCATCACCGTCGGGTCAAGCGACGGCAGGAACGCGACCCAGGGTTTGACCGACCGGGTCGGCTCGAGGTCGTCGGCCAGCGCCAGCCCGGGAGTGCCCTCGATATCGACCGCGGTTGCGCCGATCGCCTCCAGGGCGCGCCGCACCTCGCCTGCGGTCAGGCCCGTCCACCAGCGAACGTCCTTCTCGGAGGCGGGGCCGAAGCTGCGCAGGTAGCGGCGGATCAGCTCGGCCTGGGCGCCCTCCTTGTCGATCACAGGTAGGCCCTCCGACAGCCATGACTCCATCGGCGAATAGCGATAGACAGTGCTGTGCCAGGAGGCGCCTGCGGGCCGTCCGCGGACGATCCGTCCGTCGGCGGCCATCAGGGCCAGGACCCAGGTCGTGATGTTGCCCGGTCCGCCGTAGCTCTTGCCCTCGTTGAGCATCACCTTCTGGCGCAGCCGGGGCTCGTCCCGGGACAGCTCCGAGGCGCTGGCTTCGCCTCGCGCTCGAACCGCGGCGAGCGTCGAGGCCTCGACGTCCCGGAGCCACTCGCCAATGTCTTTGGCCACCCCGGTGGGCTTGATGAAGCCTTCGTAGCGTCGCCGCATCTGCACCGCGATGGCCCGGGTGCAGGCGGCCTGCGCCACCGGGGCCATCTCGGTGGGGAAGACGAACAGGGTGCGGCGCATGCCCAGCATCCGCACCAGGGTTCGGTCGTCATACATCGCCCGCTCGATCCCGCCAGCGTCCACACCGCTGGTTCGCGCCGCCACCGCCAGGAATATCGAGGCGGGGTCGGTGGCGTGCAGGCCGACCAGGCCGCGGGCCACCTCGACCGGGTCCTTGGACCGAGCCTCCGTCGCCAGGTGGTGGCGACGGGCCAGCCGGGCGCGGCGCTCGGCGATGGTGAAGGAAGCGGTGGTCGGATGGCGGGGCACCCGGAAAGCGTAGGGATCGGTCAGCTGGCCGGGGTCAGGAACACACGCTCGACGAGGGTCATGGCTGTGGGCAGCAGCCCGGGAATGGTAGCGGCATCGTGCTCGACCAGGTGCTGGAGCACAAGCTCGTTGATCGCACCCAGGACGGCGAGCATGGTCGCCTCGTCGGCCCGGGGCAGCTCGGCCTGCCTCTGCCGGGCAAGCGCCAGGGGTATCGCCAGCAGCGAGGCGAAGTCGTGGTAGGCCTGGGCCCGGCGGCGCAGAACACGTGGCCCGGCGGCAGTCGCCTCGACCACGAACATCCGGGTTGCCGCCGGCTCCGCGGCGAGCGTCTCGAGGAAGGCGCGCAGCCCCGCCTCCAGCATTGCCCTCGGCTCGGTCTTGGCGAGGGCCGCCTCCCGCATCCGCTCCATCACGACGTCGAGCGCGGAGTAGGCGGCGAGGAAGGCCTCCTCCTTGTCGGGGTAGAGCCCATAGAAGGTCTTGGTCGATACCCCCGCGGCCTCGACGATCGCCCCCACCGTGGTGCCGAAGTAGCCTCGGGCGGCGACGACCTCGGCGGTGGCGGCGAGGATGCGCATCAACTGGGAGGCGCGCACGGTCTCACGGGAGAGGCTGTGACGGTGGCGGGGGAGGGCGTCGGGGACCTGGCCGGCAACATCCTTCAGCGATACCGCCGCCATCAGGGACAGCAGGTCGGGGGCGATTCGGGGGTAGTCCGTGCGGCTTGACATAAGGGGGATAGAGAAAGGATACTGTTTCTCATTCGTAGCGGCAACAGGAGGGATGTCCATGGCGACCGCCACCACCTCGAACCGAGCCAATGCCCACAGCGTCACCAATGCCGTCGACGAGCGCCTGGAACGGCTCCAGCGGCTGTCGCGCCATGACGCGGAGGTGGCCCAGACGGAGACCTGGGCCTGGTTCGCGGAGGCGGGCCGGCGGATCCAGACCGACCGTGCCGGCGCCACCGAGGAGCTGAGCCGGCTGTTCCGGTCGGGGACGCCCTCGGTGGGCATCGACGGACCGACCCAAGGAATGTTGTTGGGCTTTGTCTTCAACCCTGCCCTCGACCGCGCCCTGGCCGGGATCACCGCGATGTGGCTGCCGTGGGCCGGCAAGCGTTTCAACGCGGCCGCCGCCTCCGGCGACAACCTCATGCTGCGCAGCGCTCGGTGGCCGGCAAAGCTGCTCTGGCCGCTGTATCCAATGCGCCCGGCAACCGATCGGATCAGCGGCTTCGACTTCGACACCCGGGTGGAGCCGGGGGCGCTCGACCCCGACGTCGACGTCCTGGTCATCGACTACGACCCGGTTGCCGCCAATCCCCGCCTTATCATCCGGTCGATCCGCGACGAGCTGGTCGAGGTCACGCCCGGGGCACACCTGGGCAAGATGCTGTGGCGACAGGGCGACGCATCGGCGGCCCGCTACACCCTGCTGGCCTACTTCGCCCTGAGGTCCAGCCTGGGCTAGCCCGTGGCGGGGGAGTCCGCCAGCACCATCGAGGTGCCCCTGGCAACAGCCACCATCTTGCCGTCGATCCCCCGGACCTCGGAGTCGGCGACGCTCAAGGTGCGCCCGCGGTGCACCACGTGCCCGTGGGCGGTGAGCTCGCCGAGGTCAGGGTCGGCGAACACCGGCCGCAGGAAGTTGATCTTGAGGTCCACCGGCACGTGGGCCATGCCTGGCTCGGTGGTGGTCTGGGTTGCCGAGGCCAGGGCGGAGTAGCCGAGGAAGGCAATAAAGCCGCCCTGGACGGTGCCGAATCCGCTGGTCAACCAGGGGCTGGCGGGCATGGCGAAGTCGACCTCCCCGTCGCCGACAGCGGTCGGCCGGATACCGGTCAGGTGGTGAACCGGCGGCATCGGCAGGTCGCCGGCGATCTGCCCTTCCAGTACGTGTCGCCCACCCAGGCGCTCCCATGTGTCGCGAGGCAGAACCTCGCCGACCACCGGTCGCAGGTGGGGATCGGGTGGGTCCGTAGGGACGGGGGGGGCCTGCGGCAGCGAATCGATGAAGGCGTCGACGGCGACGGGGTCGGTCTCGTCGAGGGGATTCTCGGCGGCCGGCATCGCGCCGGCCATCACATTGCGGGCAGTGGTACGGGTGATCACCTCGCCGTTGCTGTCGGTAATGGTGCAGTCGGTCAGGCCCAGCCGACCGGTCAGGCTGACGAACCGTCCTTCGGCGGTGAGGACGCCGCTGGCGGCGGTTGCCGGCCGGACGAAGGCGAATGACATCTCCGACGTGCTGAACAATGTCCTGACCCGCCGCCCCACCGCCGACCCCAGCGCCATGTCTGCGACAACCCCCAGCAACCCGCCGGGAATCACCCCCTGTGATGACAGGCACCAGGGGCTGGCCGGCATCTCCCAGAGCGTGCGGTCGTCGTCGCCGTCCCGGAACACCGTGCCGGTCAGGTGGCTCAGGGGCGGCAGGGGAAACTTGCCCGCCTCAAAGACGCGCGCAAAGTCCTCCGGCGACAGCTGGAATATGCGGGGATCGGGGATCCCACCTCGCGACGGCTCCCGCCAGACCGGTGTCGCCTTGCCTCCAGCCGTTTGTCCTATCCGCCCCTCCGCACCTTCCGAGGTAATCAGGCTAGACGCTTAGGCGGTACGGCGCCGGCGCGGGGTTAGCTCCTGGCTGGCACCGGCAGCTGGCTCTGGATCCAGGCGTCGAGCTCGGGACCGCTCTCCAGCGACGTGATCAATGCGTAGCGCGGCTCAGAGCTGACGTGGGAGACGACGTGCCACAGTCGCTCGGTGTCGATCACCACCTGGCGGTTCTTGATGGTGGGGATGCGCGACTCGGTGGCGGGGTCGTCCTTGTCCTCCCGCAGGACCATGTAGGAGTCGGGGTGGTCGGTGAGCTCCAGCCAGGTGCGGACCACCCAGCCCTCGCCGTCGGGGTTGAGGCGGTTGTTGTCGTCCAGGTGCATCTGCTTGAGGACGTCCTCGCGACTGGCGTAGGGCTTCAGCTCGATCACTCGGACCCGGCCGAAGTTGGCGCCGATGTTCTCGACGTATTCCACCAGCGAAGGGCAGATCTCACGGTTCTTGGTCCACATGCCGCCCTTGTCGGGCTTGCCGTGATCCCAGAAGCCATGGCACTCCATCTCGCCAAAGGCCGAGGCGATGGGGGCGAAATTGGTGTCGCCACCAGACTTCCAATCGACGAACTCGAGGCTCCTGAACTCGCTGTCAGGAATCTCCGGACCGTCGTAATCCTTGAGAACGACGAATCCCTTCTCCTCCAGGACGGGCAGTTTCTTGTACACGAGGGCATCTCCTCCGGTGTCGTGAATAGGTCCGTGGTCGACGCAGTGAGCAGGGGGCGAGAAAAGTCAGAGTAGATATAAACACAGCGCCGATGCACCATAATGCCGGGTACGAATTTGCAGCGGCGGGTGAGTGCTTTGGAGCGATTTTCGTCTGTCCACGGGCGGGGCCTAGCCGGCGTCCTGGCGGTGCTGGTGGCACCGGTGCTGGTCTCCGCCTGCTCGCCGGACTCGCTCAATCCCTTTGCCAGCGCCAGCCCCAGCCCCAGCGCGGTCACCCAGGCGGCTCCCACCGCCAGCGGGTCGCCTGTCAACAACCAGGGCGCGACCTCGGCCCAGTCGAGGCTGCCCATCGATCAGGACCTGACCCTGGACGGCGCGATCACCGGCAAGATCAACAAGGCGGTCACCAGCTGCGGCGGCTCCAACGGCCAGTGGAACGCGGCCCTGAGCGCCAGCCTCTCGGGGACCGACGTCACGATCTACATGACCCTGGTCAACGACAAGGGGCCCGGGAAGTACCCGGCGCGCAACGATGACGGCACCATCAACATCGCCGTCCACACCAAGAACCTCGACTACCTGGGCGACACCGGCGGATTCACGATCGCCGACGACCACCGGTCGGGCGACATCGACACCAACTTCACCAGTGGGCTGCATGTAAGCGGCAAGTTTGCCTGCGCTTCGACCTGAGGCGACGCCCGGATTAGGCCTGTGCCAAAATCGGGCACTACGGCAAGAAATCACCTGGGAGGAGTCGAATGGCAGACAGCGTTTATCGCGTCACGGACATCATCGGCGTCAGCGAGAAGTCATGGGAGGACGCGGCCGCCAGCGCGGTTGCGACCGCCAGCAAGTCCCTGCGTGACCTCCGCATCGCCGAGGTGGTCAAGCTCGACGTCACCATCGAGGGTGGCAAGGTCAAGACCTACCGCACCCGGCTGAACCTGTCATTCAAGTACGACAGCAAGCCGTAGCCGGCGGGGGGCGGCAACAGGGAATCTGCTGAGCCCGCCTTCAGCGCACGCGCTTCGGCGAGGGTGAGGGCGAAGCCCCCGGCGACGGGCTGGGGGAGGGCACGATCAGTGGCGGCAGGCCCTCCTGGACAAAGCCCCAGTCCAGGAGGGGTCCGTTGTCGCGCACCATAGCCTCGGCGTCGAGGAGGACCAGGACCAGGTGGTGGCTGCCGCG
>JBARRR010000163.1:0-2885 GCA_049644325.1 Candidatus Dormiibacterota bacterium | reverse complement strand
GGGGCCCTCTCTGCAATGCGTCACCGACTGGATCGAACAAAACGCGGGGCGGCGGGGGCTGTGTTGTCGGCGGTGATGCTGTCAGTGGGGGTTTCGCTCCTGGCAGCATCCACCGCCGACACCAGCTCGCTAACGGTGCCATGAGCGAGACAGCACCGGCTCATCGTCCACGGCGGCAGGCGAAGCAACCTGCCAGCCGGCGGCCAACCTCGGCCTCGCTCGCCACACCCGGGTCGCGGCCGTACGGTGGCGAGTCTTTGGAGGATCGGCGCAAGGACCAGCGACGACGCCTGATGTTCGCGGCCCGCGACATCTTCGCGGAGCACGGCTACCTGGCAACCTCGGTTGAGGAGATCGTCGCTCGGGCACGGGTCTCGCGTACGGCGTTCTACCGCTTCTTCGAGAGCAAGGAGGACTGCCTGGTGGCGGTCTACCGGGATGGCGTCGACCGGGCCCTGGTCGATTTCAGGGCCGTTGGCACCAGCGACATGAACGCGGTCGAGAAGGTGATGACCGCGGCCGCAACCATCATCCGCTTCTTCGGCCAGGACCCCGCCCTGGCGCGGGTGATGCTCATCGAGGTGGTGGGGGCGAGCCCGGCATCGGAGGCAGCCCGGCACCAGGCTCGGCTGGAGTTCGCGCGGATTGTTGAGGACGCCATGGCCGCCACCGGGTTGTGGGAGCACCGGCCCAAGCGGGAGCGGGAGCTGGTGGCCGTGGCCACGATGGCGGCGATGGTGGAGACCGTCTCGCACCTGGTGCAAAGCGGCAGGATCACCGAGTGGGAAAGCCTGGTCGACCCCATGGGCCGCTACGCCCTGAGGGCGCTGACGCCGGAGGCCTAGGCCGGGCTCAGACCTCGCGGCGCTGCAGCACCCAGAGCAGGAGGAAGAAGAGGAGCGCCACCCAGGCGAGCCAGTAGGCGACATCGAGCGGTCCAGATACGTAGATGGTGCCCAACCCGACGGCGTCGCGGGTGGCCTGGGCGTTGAGGTAGACGTCACGAACCAGGTCGCTCTGCAGCTCACGGGGCACGATCCAGAAGACGACGTCGAACACGGTCGAGATGGCGCGGATGTTGCTGCCGGTGGCGCCCTGGTCGATAAAGGTGTGGAGGATGGAGTGGGCCGCCGCCACGAACTTGCCGACCTGGATGATGACGATGCCGATGATGGCGGCGACGATGTTGTTCATCACCACCGAGAGCACCAGGATCACCAGCATCTGGGTCAGCTGGTTGGCGGCGATCAGGAGAAAGGTCTTGAGCAGCGGCCATTCGTGGCCCCCGCCATTGGTCAGGACGATGACCTGGGTCCCGATTCCCAGCACCACCACCACGGCGAGTAACATCGCCGCCGCCGCCAGCACCTTCCCGAGGGCGTAGGAGAGGCGCGATACCGGCTTGCTGAAGATCGAGACCACCGACCCGCTCTCCAGGTCGTGGTTGATCAGGGTGACGGCGATGGCGATCGACGCCACCCAGGCAAAGATCGAGACCACGCCGCTCAGCTGGATCAGGACGAAACCGCTGAAGTCCTGGTCGGGAACGGCGCCGACGGGGGCGTTGGCCCGGATCAGGGTCACGAGGATGCCGAGAGCCAGGACCAGCACCGCTCCGCCGCCGACGATGAAGTACAGCAGCTTGCGCCGGGTCATCTCTTTGAGGCTGTAGTAGGCCACCGCTACAACGATCAAGAGTCGCCCCACGTTGCGGTCAGGCCCGGACCAGCCGTTTGCTCCGGCTCAAACAGCTGGATGAAGACGTCCTCGAGGGTCTTGCCCTCGGGCACCAGCTCGTGGACCTGTCCCTCTTTCACCAGCTTCCCCTTGTTGATGATGGCCACCCGGTCGCAGACCCGCTCCACCTCGCTCAGCTGGTGGCTGTTGAGCAGCACCGCCGAGCCGCGGCCCTTGATCTCGACGATCAGGTCGCGCACCGAGCGCCGGCCGAGCGGGTCGAGGTCGGAGGTGGGCTCGTCGAGGATGAGCAATTGGGGGTGGGTGACCAGGGCCTGGGCCAAACCCAGGCGCTGCTTCATACCCTTGGAGAACTGGCGGACCTGGCGCCGCTCACCGGCCAGCCCCGACCAGCTCAGCGCCTCGCCGGCGCGCTTGGCCCGCTCGGCGGTGTCGAGTCCGCAGAGCCGGCAGAAGTAGTCGAGCACCTCGTCGGCCCGGAGGAACTTGGGGAAGTCCGGCTCCTCAGGCGAAAAGCCAAGTCGGGAGCGGGCGGCCGGGTCGCTGGGATCCTTGCCGAAGATGCGGACCTGCCCCTCGACGGGCTTGGTCAGGCCAGCCAGCATCTTGACGATCGTGGTCTTGCCGGCGCCGTTGGGCCCGAGGAGGCCGAAAGCCTCGCCCTCGCCCACGCTGAGGCTGACGCCGTCGACCGCCCACGGCTGGCGCTGCCCGTAGCGCTTGCGGACCTCCTGGACTTCGACAACGCCGCTCATTCCGGCGGATTATCCCATCGGCGTATTCAAGTAGGATCAGCCGCGTGGAGTTCACGGCAGTGATCGAGGTTCCCAAGGGGAGCAGGAACAAGTACGAGATGAACCACGAGACGGGCGTGATCGAGCTCGACCGCGAGCTCTTCACCTCGACCCGCTACCCCTCCGACTACGGCTTCATCCCCGAGACCCTGGCGGGCGACGGTGATCCGCTCGACGTGTTGGTGCTGGTCGACGAGCCGACCTTCCCCGGCTGCTACATCCGCTGCCGGCCGCTGGGGGTCTTCTGGATGCACGACGAGAACGGTCCCGACGCCAAGATCCTGGCGGCGCCGGCCGGCGACCCGCGGATCTCGTGGGGCGACCTTGACGACGTGCCCCACCACATCCGGCTGGAGATAGGGCACTTCTTCGACGTCTACAAGGACCTGGAAC
>JBARRR010000162.1:0-10645 GCA_049644325.1 Candidatus Dormiibacterota bacterium | reverse complement strand
GGTCTAGGCGATCGCCATCGGCGTGCGACTGCGGCTGGTCGGAGCCGCGGTCCTGGCGGCAGGCGTGCTGCTGGCCGCCTCGATGCCCGGCGCCGCCGATGGTCGGGGCGAGTACCTCGCTGCCGTCCAGCGCGCCCGCGCCCTGGTCACCAGCCAGAAGGCCTCGCAGGCGGCGGCGGCCCTACGGACCGGTACCGGCACCAGCCAGGCGGAGATCCTGCGGGACCTCGACGCCAATCCGCCGCAGCTCAACGACGCCGCGGCGCGGCTGGATGCCCTGCAGCAATCGCTGGGCCAGCCGGTCGCCACTGGAGACAGCGGCCGAGCCGACCGCGAGGTGAAGTCGATCCTGGCGGAGCCTCGCTACCAGCCCAGCGGGCCCAACCTGCTGCAGCTGATCGAGGACTGGCTCCTGCGGCAGCTGGCGAACATCTTCGGTGGCGCGTCGGGGGCGGGCGACGTGGTCACGCTGGTGGAGCTGGCGTTCGCCACCATCGTCGGCACGGTGCTCCTGGTGGTGTTGCTGCGCGCCTTCTGGAGCCGCCGCGGGGGGGCCCCCGCCAGGCTGCGCCAGCAGGATGCCACCGCCCGCGCTGCCCACAGCTTCGCGGAAGCCGACCGGCTGGCAGCCGAGGGCGACTTCCTCGGCGCCCTCAAAGCCCTGACCAGCGCGGTAGCGACCAGCATCGGGGGCATCGGGACCTGGGAGGCGAGCCCGTTCACGGTGCGTGAGCTCTTTGTCGAGAAGGGGGTCATCGACGAACTGGAGCCGCTGGTGACGCCATTCGAGGCTGCCGCCTACGGCCGCCGGGTGCCTGACGAGGGGACGTACAAGCGGGCCGCCGAGGCGGTGGCCGCCTTCCGCGCAGCAGACGCGGCGGCGCCAGGCCAGGCGGCATGAGGGGCCGGGGCTGGATCATCCCCATCGTTCTCGGCGCCATCGTCGCGGTGTTGGTGCTGCTGGTTCCCAACCAGCCGTCCAACAGCCCCGACCACCGCTCCGACAGCGACGCCCCGGATGGCACCTCGGCGCTGTTCGAGCTGGCGTCGCGGCTGGGCCATCCCACCAGCCGGATCAAGGAAAGCTTCGGCGTCCCCGACACGCCCGGCATCATGTTCGTCCTCTCACCAGCGGATCCGTACGAGGGCGGCCAGGCCCGCCAGCTGGCGCAGTGGGTGCGCGACGGCGGCACCCTGGTCTACGCCGACAGCGCCCTCGACAGCAGCTTGGCCAGCCAGTTCGATGTCAGCTCCAGCGAGGAGTTCCTCGCCACCACCAGCAGCAGCGATGGCACGCAGACGGAGTCGACCATCGACGCCGGCACCCCGGTGTTCGACGGCGTGGCCAGTCTGCGCACCAGTGCAACCGTGGTCGGGGCCCTCGAGCCCAGGACCAACCAGGTTCCATTCATGCGCGTCCAGGTCCCCGGCCGGCGCGGCGGCAACATGGCCGTGGGTCTGTTGATGGTCGTTGGCAAGGGTCGCGCCATCCTCATGGGCGACCCCCTGGTGCTCACCAACGGCGTCCTGGGCAAGGCCGACAACGGCCGCTTCGCCGCGGACATCCTGGCGATGGCGCCCGCCAGCGCGCCGGTTCGCTTCGACGAGTTCCACCACGGCGGCGGCGGGGTGTCGCAGTCCTTCAACGACTGGGCGACCACGCCCTGGGGGGCGGCCCTGGCCTGGGTGCTGGTGGTGGTCTTCATTGGCTTCCTCCTGCGCGGCCGATCGTTCGGCCCGGCGATCCCGATCCTTTCGACCCGCGACCGATCCACGGCGGAGTACGCCGCCGCCGTCGGCACCCTGCTGCGCCGAGCACGTGCCCGGGACCTGACCCTCAAGATCGTCGCCGACGCCACCCGCCGGGCACTCGCTGAGCGGACCGGGCTGGGCCGGGGCGTGACCCCCGATCGTCTCGAAGCGGTGCTGGAGCAGCGGTCACCGGCGCTGGCCGCGGAGCTCAGCCAGGCCGAGGCGATGTCAGCGGGGGTGTCGCGCTCGGAGGGTCAGCTGCTGCGTGCGGCCCGCAAACTGCACGCACTCGCCTATCCTTCCGCGAAGGACAGATGACGGCCGCCCAGGAGTTCCACCAGAAGTTCCTGACCGAGGCGCGGAAGTGCGTCGTCGGGCAGGACGAGGCCATCCGGCTCTGCGCCCTGGCGGTGGCGGTGGGCGGCCACGTGCTCCTGGAGGGCGTGCCGGGCACGGCCAAGACGCTGCTGGCCAAGACCATCGCCCGCATCCTGGAGCTTTCCTACGCCCGCATCCAGTTCACGCCCGACCTGATGCCCGCGGACATCGTCGGTACCGCGGTCTACGACCTCCAGGCGCGCGAGTTCCGGGTCCGCCGCGGGCCGGTCTTCACCAACGTCCTGCTCGCCGACGAGATCAACCGCGCGCCTGCCAAGGTGCAATCGGCCCTGCTGGAGGCGATGGAGGAGCGCGGCGTCAGCCTGGAGGGGGAGCAGGTGCCGCTGCCCGACCCCTTCCTGGTGCTGGCCACCCAGAACCCGGTGGAGTACGAGGGCACCTACCCGCTGCCCGAGGCGCAGCAGGACCGCTTCCTTTTCAAGGTGGTGCTCGACTACCCGACGCCGGAGTCGGAGCTGGAGGTTTTGCGGCGCTGGAACTCCGGGATCGAGCTGCGCGACCCGGTGGCGGCCGGTGTCGAGCAGGTCCTCAGCCCGCGCTCGGTAGCCGAGGTGAGGGCCCAGATCCAGGGCGTCATCGTCGACGAGCAGATCCAGCGCTACATCATCGAGCTGGCGGTAGCCTCCCGCACCGCCGGCGAGCTGGCCCTGGGGGCAAGCACTCGGGGCGAGGTCCTGCTGCTGCAGGCGGCCAAGGCGGCGGCCGCTTTCGACGGCCGCGATTTCGTCACCCCCGACGACGTCAAGGCCCTGCTGAGCCCCACCTTCCGCCATCGTCTGATCGTCAGACCCGAGGCCGAGGTTGCCGGCCAGACAGCGAACATGGTGCTGGAGTCGATCATCGCCCAGGTGACTCCGCCGCGCTGAACCGCCTGACGCTGGTCCCGCGGCCCGCCCTGCTGCTGGCACTGGTGGTCGGCGCCGGCATCGCGCTGACCGGCATCTTCGATGCCCGGCTGCTGCTGCTGGCCGTCGCCTACCATGCGGTGCTCGCGGTGGCGGCGGCGGTCGACATCCTTCGCCTGCCCAACCGCCGCGCCTACACCGCGCAGCGGACGGTGCCACAGCCCCTGGCGCTGGGCGTCGAGCTACCGGTCCAGGTCGCGGTCGAGCTCGAGGGCGGCGAGGGCCTGGCCATCGAGGTCGCCGACCACGTCCCCCTCGAGCTGCGCCCCAGCCGCCGCCTGCTCGGCGGCGAGGTCAAGGACGGCCGCTTTCAGGCCGCCTATACCGTGCGCCCGCCGCACCGTGGCGCATACGACTTCGGTCCTATCGACATCCGCTGGGGACGCCGGCGCGGCCTGTGGCAGGTCCAGGTGCGCCACCCGGCGCAGCAGACCGTGTCCGTCTACCCCAACGTCCTCGCCATCCGCGAGTACGAGCTGCGCCTGCGCCGGGGCATGCCCTTGATGGCCGGCCTCCGGCGTGCCCGCCCGCCGGGCGCCACCACGGCCTTCGCAGGCCTGCGGGACTACGTCAGTGGTGACGAGCTGCGGCGCATCAGCTGGAAGGCGACGGCGCGGCGCGACTCGCCGGTGACCACGGTGGTGGAGGCTGACCGCGGTCAGCAGATGATCATCGCCATCGATTGCGCCCGACTGATGACGGCGCCGTCGGGCGACCTGAGCAAGCTCGACCACGCCGTCAACTCCGCCCTGCTGCTGGCCTGGGTGGCCCAGAACCAGGGCGACCGGGTGGGGCTGCTGACCTTCGCCGACAGTGTCCTCGACTGGCTCGGACCGCAGCGGGGCTCGACCCAGGTCAGTCGCATCAACCAGCGCCTCTACAACGTGCCCGCGACCTACATGGAGGCCGACTTCGGCGCTGCCTTCGCCTACCTAGGTGGCCGCCTCAACCGGCGCTCGCTGGTGATCGTGCTGACCGACGTGCTCGACCCGGAGGCGTCGTCGGAGCTGGTCCGGCACGCCCTCCGGCTGTCGTCGCGGCACCTGGTGTTGGTGGTGGCCCAGTCCGACCCCGAGGTGCTGGCGGCACGCAACCGGCCGATCGACAGCTCGGCGCGGGTCTACGAATGGGCGGCGGCCGAGGAGCTGCTGGCGGCGCGCCGGCGCAGCTTCGAGGTCCTGCGCCGGGGCGGCGTTCTGGGCCTGGACGTACCCGCCGGCGAGCTCAGCGCCGGCCTGGTTCAGCGATACCTGGAGCTGAAGGAGCGCGCTCTACTGTAGCCCGGAGTAGGTCCAGGGTGGGCTCCCCGAGCTGGGCGCGAGCCGTGCGTCCCACCATCAGCAGGTAGCCGTACAGCAGGACGCCGGTGGCCCCGCCGATCCCGACCTTGACTCCCAGTGGCGCCGCCGACGGGCTGATGTTGCCCTCGATGATGCCGGCGATCACCAGCAGCGGGGCCAGACCGGCGAGCAGGACGAAGGCGCGACGGGTGGCCAGCACCAGCGCGTCGCGGCGGCGGTGAGGTCCGGGGTAGACCAGCGCCCAACCCATCATCAGGCCGGCGGCGCCGCTGGCCACGATGATCGACAGCTCCAGCACGCCGTGGCCGACCATGAACTCCAGCAGCCCGCCGTCGACACCGTAGGCGCGGGTCAGACCAAGGACGCCACCGATGTTGATGCCGTTGCCGATCAGCACGTAGACGGTGGGCAGCCCCGCCAGGGTGCCGAAGGCGAAGGCCAGGATGGCTACCTTGATGTTGTTGGTCATGATCCCGCTGGCCACCACGGGCCGCTCGTCGGGCGGGATGTCGGTCCAGAGCTGGTGATGGTGGACCCGGTCGACGATGTCGGGTGGCACCAGGCTGTTGGCCGCCTCGGGGTTCTGCCAGACGACGAAGTAGGCCACGATCGCCGGCAGGAAGAGGAGGACGGCGGCCACGACGAAGTACTTCCACGTCGCCCGGAAGGTTCCTGGCAGCGTCTCCATGTAGAACGTGCGCAGCCGCCTCAGGATGCTGCCGCCCTCCCGGTAGAGGGCGCCATGGCCCCTCGCCACCAGCCCGTTGAGGTACCGCGTCACCGGCTCGCCGGGCCAGTCGCGCTGGGCACGGGCCAGGTCGGCGGTGGAGCGCCGGTAGAGTGCGGCCAGGGACATCACCTCGTCTGGTGTCAGGCCTACCAGCCGGGTGCCAGTGGCTCGGCGCAGCAGGGACTCCATCCGCTCCCACGACTCGTGGTGGCCGATAACGAACTCGTCCGCGCGCATGCCACATGTATACGGCTTTTGGCTCCGGCGGGAAATAGACTGTGTCCCTGATGCAACCGGGCGTGGCCGGCATGGACGGACTGGTGGTCTCCACCCCCGAGCGGGTCACATTCGAGTACGAGCTCGCGGGGCTCGGCAGCCGCTTCCTGGCCCAGGCGATTGACATCGTGCTGCTGCTGCTGGTGCTGATCGCCTTCACTATCATGGCGGCGGCGACCGGGTCCTTCGCCAGCGACTCCAACCTGGCCCTGCTGCTGTTCATCCTGTTCAGCTTCCTGGTTGTCTTCGGCTACTTCCCAGTGTGCGAGGGCATCTGGTCGGGCCAGACGCTGGGCAAGCGGGCCCTGCGGATCCGGGTCCTGGGCGACAACGGCGCCCCGGTCACCGTCAGCCAGGTCGCCATCCGCAACCTCGTCCGCCTGGTCGATTTCATGCCGGCCTTCTACGGCGTGGGCATGATCACGATCTTCATCCAGGGCGGCGGCAAGCGCCTTGGCGATTTCGCTGCCGGCACGGTGGTGGCCCGCGAACGCGAGCGGCTCAAGCTCAAGGATCTAGTGGCGCATGCGGAGGGCCGCAACGCCGCGATGGCGGCGCCTGTGGCGGCCGCCCCGCGCTCGATCTGGGCCGACCAGCAGGAAGCCGGCGACGTTGCCACCGCCGGGGCGCAGCCCGACCCCAGGCCGTCGCCGGCCGCGCAACTGTCCAATCCCTATGCCGACGCGGTCCGGCGCATGGACCCGCAGATGCGCCGGTTCGTGGTGGCCTACGCCGGGCGGAGCATGGAGCTCTCGGCGCCGCGCCGGCAGCAGCTGGCCGACCAGGTTGGCCCGGGGCTGGCCAGGTTGCTGCCGATCGAGACCGCCTCTTTCGGCTCGGCCGCGGTGCTGGATGGCCTGGCCGCGCTCATCTACGCCGAGATGCAGTCGGAGAGGGCCCAGTACGGTGGCGCGCCGCCCAGCCCACTGCCTCCGCCCGGCCGTTGAGCCCCGACGTCCCAGTTCCCCCTGCCGGAGGCGCCCCCAGGATGGTCGAGTGGCAGTGTCCCCACTGCGGCGCCCCGCTGGAGAGCGGTGAGGTCACCGAGTGCCGCTACTGCCACCAGGTCTTCGACCTACCCGTCCGGACCAACACCGTGGTCCGCGAGGTCTACATGCAGCAGGTGCCCGCCGGGCGCCGGACACCGGCCGCGACCGCTGCCATGGTGCTGGTCGTCCTCGACGTGATCTTCTGCCCGCTGCTCTGCATCCCCGCGGTGGTGTTGGCGCGGCTGGCGCGGGCGGACGCCCGCAAGAACAGCCTGCGGGGCGAGAGCCTGGCGACGGTGGCCGAGGTCCTCGCCTGGATCGAGGTCGTGTTACTGGTGTTCGGCGGGATCCTGGTCGTCGGCAGCCTGGTCATTTGCGGGCCCAACGGCTGCAAGACGGCCTGACGTAATCTTTCTGCTCACATGAAGCTGCTGGAGTACCAGGCCAAGGAGCAGTTCCTCGCCGCCGGGATCCCGGTCAAGGAGGGGAAGGTGGCCCGGACCGTGGAGCAGGTGGTGGACGCGGCCAAGCTCCTGGGGCCCATCGCGGTCAAGGCGCAGGTGCCGATCGGCGGTCGTGGCAAGGCGGGCGGCATCCAGCTGGCCAAGACGCCCGAGGAGGCGAAGGCGGCCGCCGAGGCCATCCTGGGGATGGACATCAAGGGCTACACGGTGCACGAGGTCTGGTGCGAGCAGGCCGCCGACGTGGCCCGCGAGATCTACCTCGGCGTCACCCTGGACCGAGATGCCCGGCGCCTGGTCATCATCCTTTCCGCCGCTGGCGGGATGGAGATCGAGGAGGTGGCCGCCACCTCGCCCGAGAAGATCGTCAAGTTCCACCCCCACCCCTGGTTCGGGGCCCACGGCTACGAGCTCCGGGACATGTGCTTCCAGGCCGGGCTGGGTGACCTGGTCGGCAAGATCGCCCCGATCATGGACCGCCTCTACAAGCTGGCCCTGAAGGTGGACGCCCTGACCTGCGAGGTCAACCCGCTGGCGGTCACCACGGAAGGCGACCTGATCGCCCTCGACGGCAAGCTGGAGATCGACGAGAACGCCGAGTTCCGCCACAAGGACCTGGAGAAGTACCGCAGCGAAGAGGAGGGCACCGGCGACCCCCTGGAGATCGAGGCCAAGAAGCGGGGCCTGACGTACGTCCACCTCGATGGCGACGTTGGCGTCCTGGGCAACGGCGCCGGCCTGGTCATGAACACCCTCGACCTGGTCAAGGCCGCCGGCGGCAGTCCCGCCAACTTCCTCGACATCGGCGGCGGGGCCAAGGCCGAGGTGGTCAAGAGCTCGCTGGAGATGATCCTGCTCGACCCCAACGTGAAGTCGATCTTCGTCAACATCTTTGGCGGGATCACCCGTGGCGACGAGGTCGCGCGCGGGATCGTGGCGGCGCGCGACGAACTTGGCATCAGGGTGCCGCTGGTGGTGCGGATGACGGGCACGGCGGAGGAGGAGGGGCGCAGGATCCTGAGCGAGGCGGGCATCACGCCCGGGGTGAGCGCGCCTGAGGCGGCGGCCAAGGCGGTGGAGCTGGCCCGCGGCGGGGTTCCCGCGTGAGCATATTGATCGGCCGAGACACCAGGCTGGTGGTGCAGGGTATGACCGGGCGCGAGGGCACCTTCCACACCGAGCAAATGCAGACCTTCGGCACCAACGTCGTGGCCGGCGTCAGCCCCGGCAAAGGCGGCAGCACCCACCTGGACGTTCCCGTGTTCAACACCGTGGCCGACGCCGTCGACGCCACCGAGGCCAACACCGCCGCTGTCTTCGTGCCCCCGCCCTTCGCCGCCGACGCGATCATGGAGGCAGCCGACGCCGGGGTGGGACTGGTGGTCGCCATCACCGAGGGCATCCCCGTGCTCGACATGGTGCGGGTGACGTCGTTCATCCACGAGACCGTGGCCGAGCCCCGCCTGGTGGGAGGCAATTGCCCGGGGCTGATCTCCCCAGGGGAGAAGGCCAAGGTCGGCATCATCCCCAACCACATCGTGGCGCCCGGCAACATCGGCGTGGTCTCGCGGTCGGGCACGCTGACCTACGAGATCCTGGCCGGCCTGAAGAACGCGGGGCTGGGGGTCTCGACCTGCGCCGGGATCGGCGGCGACCCCGTGCTCGGCCTCAGCTTCAAGGATGTCCTTGGCCTTTTCGCCAGCGATCCCGCGACCGAAGCGGTGGTCATGGCAGGCGAGATCGGGGGCTCCGACGAGGAGGCCGCGGCGGACCTGATCGCCTCCGGCTACCCCAAGCCGGTGTTCGGCTTCATCGCCGGCCGCAATGCCCCTCCCGGCAAGCGCATGGGCCACGCCGGCGCCATCATCAGCGGCAACACCGGGTCCCCCCAGGGCAAGGTCGAGGCGCTCAACAGGGCCGGCGTGCCGGTGGCGGACACCATCGAGGAATTGATCGGGCTGGTCCGGGACAAAGCCGCCATAACGGCCCACTAGTGCCCGCCGCGCCGGTCCTCAATACCCAGCTCGACCTCAGCGACGAGCAGCGCGCCATCCGCGACCTGGCCCGGGAGCTGTGCGAGGGCGAGGTCAAGCCCCACGCCGCGGAGTGGGACGAGAAGCACCAGTTCCCCTACGAGCTGGTGGCCAAGATGGGGGACCTCGGCTTCTTCGGCCTCTCCATCCCCGAGGAGCACGGGGGCACGGGCGCCGACTTCACCAGCCTCTGCCTGGCCATCGAGGAGCTGGCCCGGGGTGACGCCAGCGTGGCCATCACCTTGGAGGCGGCGGTGGGGCTGGGGATCTCGCCGATCTATCGCTTTGGCAACGAAGAGCAGAAGCGCAAATACCTGCCCGACCTGTGCGCCGGGAAGAAGCTCTGGGCCTTCGGCCTGACGGAGCCGCAGTCGGGGACCGACGCGGGTGGCACCCAGACTAGGGCCAGGCTGGATGACGGCCAGTGGGTGATCAACGGGTCCAAGGCCTTCATCACCAACTCGGGCACCGACATCTCGCAGGGCGTCACCGTCACCGCCGTGACCGGCGAGGCCGAGGGCGGTCGGATGCCGATCTCGACGATCATGGTCGAGAAGGGAACTCCCGGGTACGGCATCGACCCGCCCTACCGCAAGCTGGGGTGGCACGCCTCCGACACCCACGGGCTCACCTTCGATGACTGCCGCGTCCCGAGGGAGAACCTGCTTGGCGAGCCGGGCAAGGGCTATGCCCAGTTCCTGTCGACGCTGGAGGCGGGACGAATCGCCATCGCGGCGCTGTCGGTGGGCTCGTCCCAGGCGTGCCTGGACGCGTCGCTGGACTACGCCAAGGAGCGGCAGAGCTTCGGCGTTCCCATCTCCAAGCACCAGGCGATCCAGTTCAAGCTGGCCGACATGGCGATGGAGATCCACCTGTCACGGCTGGCCGTCTACCACGCCGCCAGGCTCTGGGACGCGGGCAGGCCGTGCCACTTGGAGGCGGCCGCCGCCAAGCTCTTTGCCTCCGAGACCAGCAAGCGGGCGGCCGACCAGGCGGTCCAGATCCACGGAGGGATGGGCTTCATGGAGGAGTCCCCGGTGGCTCGCTATTGGCGCGATGTCAAGGTCAACGAGATCGGAGAGGGCACCTCCGAAGTCCAGCGGATGCTGATCGCCAAGCAGCTCGGCGCCTGAGGGATACTGCACCATGGATTTGGCCAGCAAACGCTTGGGCGCTTGAGTACAGTGAGCAGGGTTTTTCCCCCACAACCAGCGAAATAAGGAGCTTCCGCATGAGTGAGCAG
Source organism: Candidatus Dormiibacterota bacterium (assembly GCA_049644325.1). Lineage (GTDB taxonomy): Bacteria > Chloroflexota > Dormibacteria > DASZGP01 > DASZGP01 > DASZHA01. The sequence goes on along the minus strand of JBARRR010000162.1, from coordinate 556 downwards.
CCGCCGGTCCAGCCACCGCCGCCCCCGCCACCCCCGGGTGGGGCTCCTCCTCCGCCTCCACCGCCACCCCCACCGTCGGGCGGTATGCCCCCGCCGCCACCGTCGTACCAACCGTCCGGCGCCACCACCGCGCCGGTGGTCCAGCAGAACTCGAAGGCGCTGATCTCGATGATCCTGGGCATCGGCTCGATCGTCCTGACCTGCACCTGCCTGGGGCTGATCCTGGGTCCGATCGCCGTCTTCCTCTCGCGTGGCGCCAAGTCCGAGATCTCCGCCTCCGGCGGGGCCCAGGGTGGCGATGGATTGGCCACCGCGGGCATGATCACGGGCATCATCGGCGCCGTGCTCAGCCTCCTCTGGATCCTCTACTGGGTCTTCATAGTCGTGGTCGGCGGAACCGGCGGGTTCCGGACCTACTCCTACTAACGCGATGAGTCAGCAACCGCCCGACTTCACCCCACCGCCGCCTCCGCCGCCACCAGCCGGCGTGCCGCCGCCCCCGCCACCCCCGGCGCCTCCGCCAGTCGGCGGGGCCCCGCCACCGCCGCCTCCATAC
>JBARRR010000161.1:0-27220 GCA_049644325.1 Candidatus Dormiibacterota bacterium | reverse complement strand
CGGGTGGCGTCGGCTGCGCGCGCGCCCCGGGCGCCGCGCGTCGCCGGCTTGGGGGCGGCCACTAACGGAGGGCCGTGATGCCGTCGACGGCGGCCGGGTTCTCCAGCGAGGTCAGGTCCCCCGGGTTCTCACCCAGGTAGGCAGCCCGGATCACGCGACGCATGATCTTGGCGTTGCGGGTCTTGGGCAGGTCCGTCACCGCGTACACCGCCGCGGGCTTGAGCGACTTGCCCAGGGCACGGGCAACCTGGGCCTTGAGCTCTTCCTCCAGCCCCGGCCGGGGCTCCTCGCCTGGCCGCAGGATGACGAAGGCCACCAGCTTCTCGCCCTTGAGCTCGTCCGGCACCCCGATCGCGGCCGCCTCCTGGACGGCTGCGTGCGAGACCAGCGCCGACTCCACCTCCGCCGGCCCGATGCGCTTGCCCGCCACCTTGATGGTGTCGTCGGAGCGGCCGAGGATGTACCAGAGGCCGTCGTCGTCGAGCTCGGCGAAGTCGCCGTGGTACCAGAGCCCCGGCCAGCGCGACCAGTACGTCGCGATGTAGCGCTCCGGGTCACGCCAGAATCCTCGCGTCATCCCCGGCCACGGCTGGCGCAGCACCAGCTCCCCCACCTCACCGCGCACCGGGTTGCCCTCGGAGTCGACGACGTCGACCGCCATCCCCGGCACCGGGCCGCTGAAGGCGCACGGCTTGCAGACGGTGTGGAAGTTGCCACCCAGAATGCCGCCCGAGATCTCGGTCCCGCCGGAGTAGTTAAGTAGTGGTATCCGGCCGCCCCCGATGTTCTGGAAGGCCCACTTCCAGGGATCGGGGTTCCAGGGCTCGCCGGTGGAGCCGATCATGCGCAGGCTGGAGAGATCGTGGTCCTGGAGTGGCTTCTCGCCAAAGCGCATCAGGGACCGGATCGCCGTCGGCGAGATGCCCAGGTGGGTGACCTTGTGCTGCTCGACGATGTCCCAGATCCGGTCGGGCCCGGGGTAGTCGGGGCTGCCTTCGTAGGTCACGAAGCTGCCGCCCAGGGCCAGCGTGCTCATGATCTCCCAGGGCCCCATCATCCAGCCGATGTCGGTGAACCAGAACATGCGGTCGTGCTCGCCGAAGTCCATCGCGTGGGCCATGTCCTGGGCGCCCTTGATGGGGAAGCCGCAGTGGACGTGGACACAGCCCTTGGGCTTGCCCGTCGTCCCCGAGGTGTAGATCAGCATGCAGGGGTCCTCCGACGCCATCGACTCGGTGGCCACCTCGGGGGTCCCGCGCTTGACGGCCTCGTTGTACCAAACGTCCCGCCCCTTGACCCACGGCACCTCCCGCCCCGTCCGGCGAACCACCAGCACCTTCTGCACGCTGGGCGCTCCCGCCAGGGCGCCGTCGGCGGTCTCCTTCATCGGCACCACCGACCCCCGCCGCAGAAAGCCGTCGGCGGTGACCAGCAGCTTGGCCTCGCAGTCGGCCAGCCGCACCGCCACCGCGTCCGGGCCGTAGCCGCTGAAGAGGGGGATGAAGACCGCCCCGATCTTGGCCGTGGCCAGGAGGGCGAAGACGACCTCCGGGATCATCGGCAGGAAGAGCCCGACGGTGTCGCCACGTTCCACACCCAGCGCCTTCATCGCCGCCGCCAGCCTAACCACCTCGCGGTCGAGGTCGGCGTAGGTGTAGCGCTTGACCTTGCCGTCCTCGTACTCGGAGATCAGTGCCACCGCATTGGGCCGGTCGCGGACCTGCTTGTCGAGGCAGTTGTGGACCAGGTTCAGGCGCCCGCCGGTGAACCAGGTCGTCCATTCGATGCCCCGGCTCGAGTCGCGCACCGCGTCGTACGGCTCGTACCACTCGATGCCGATGTCCTCAACCGCCTCCTTCCAGAAGGTGTCGATGTCCTCAGCACCCTTGCGCACCAGGTCGGCGTAGTCGGCTGCCCCCATCCGGCGCATCAGCGACGCCATCCTTGTTCGCGCCATCTGCTCGGCGCTGGGGCGCCAGAAAACGTCTTCGTCCACGGTGCGTAATTCTCTCAGGGCAGGTCGTAAGCGCGCCACGCGATCCGCTGCTCCTCGACCATCGGCTCGTCGAGGTCCCCGCGGGCCGCCTCCTCTTCGCGGGTCAGCTGCTCCACCACCGCGGGCAGTGCCTCGGCGATCGACCAGGTCATCGACCACTGGTTGCTGGCCAGCTCGTCCAGCGCCCCGCGTACGGTCCGCTCGCGCTCCCAGCTGACCACCGGCAGGTGGCGCACGGTTGCCCCCAGCTCCAGGAAACTGGCCTCGACCTCGGCCGTGTTGAGCCGGTCCGGCGTCACCCGCTCGTCGCCCACGATCTCCGAAACCCGGTCCCGGAAGCGACTGCGGAGGCCGCCGCTGGAATCGGCCTCGACCAGGATCACGCCCCCGGGGGCCACCACCCGCACCAGCTCCGTCACCGCGCGGGGCCAGTCACGGACGAGGTGAAACACGTGGCAGGCAATCCCGGCGTCGAAGCTGTCGTCCGGAAACGGCAGCTCGGTGGCGTCGGCGATGCGCGTCGGCACGCGCAGCCCGAGGGCGTCAGCCTTCTCACCCAGCCGCGCCAGCATCGCCTCCGAGATGTCGACGCCGGTCAGGTTCACCCCGCGCGCCGCCAGCGGGAGGGCGATCCGCCCCGTACCAATGCCGATCTCGAGCACCGGTCCGCGTCCCGCCAGCTCCGGCATCAAGATCTCGGTGACCCGCGCCTGCACCTCCGGCGGCAGCGAGCGCGTGGCGTCATAGAACTCGGCCGCGTTGTCGAAGTTGATCGAGCCACTCACAGGTCAAAAGACTAGATCGCCCGTGGGGGTGAGCAGAATCGAGGGCCTGGGACCAGGTGTCGAGTACACTCACCCCAGCACCCTCACAACTCCATATTCGCGTCAGCCTCCTACCCGGCCATAGGCAACAGCCTGTAGCCGTGCCACTAAGGAGGCACAGAACCTTTATTGCCAAACAACAACAAAGTCGCTCTATTTATCGACTTCGACAACATCCGCATCGGGATCCGACAGCATTTCGGTGGTGAGCTCCATCCGCAGAAGCTGATGAACAAGGCCAGCAAGTACGGCCGTGTCGTCACCGCTCGCGCGTATGCCGACTTCACCGGGCATCCGAAGGAGTTTCAGGACCGGCTGCTTTTTGCCGCCGGGATCGAGCCCATTCACGCCCCGAGCAAGATCAGCGGCGGTCGCCGCCAGAGCTCGGCCGATATGCACATGGTTATTGACATGTTCCTGGAAGCCATCGACAACCAGGACGTCGACACCTTCGTCCTGATGACCGGCGACGCCGACTTCGTCCGCATGGTCGCCACCCTCCGCCGCCGTTTCGGCCGGAAGGTGATCGTCAGCGGAGTTCAGAGCACCAGCACATCGCTGGACCTCATGAACGCGGCGGACGCCAGGGACCCGATCACGAGGCAGGACGTCGATATGACCGGCGAGCTGGGTCGCATGACCCGACCGTTGGTCACTCGCGCCGACCTCGACGCCCAGCAGGCAGCCGTGGACCAGGAATCGGCCCGGCCCAAGAAGCGCGGCGGAATACTCGGCGCTCTCTTCAACAAGAAGGAGCCAGCCGCCCCCGCCCCGACCAGCACGCTGCCGGCGGTGACACCCCCGCCAGCCGCCCCGAGGCGACTGCGCGCAACCGAGCTGCAGGGCAGCCGGTCATCGCCACCATCCGGCTCATCCAGGACGCGCGCCACGGCAGGACCGGCCCCGACGGGCGGGCGCCCCGCCGCGTCGCCTCGCAGCCCGGGCCGCTCCCGCCAACCGCAGGAGCTACCCCCCGTCGCACCTGGAACCGAGCCTGACGAATTCGAGAAGAAGCTCATCATCGAGATCTTCTTGATGCCCCCGGGCCGATCGGGTTTCAACACGATCAAGACCATCGAGGAAGTACTGCGCTCCAAGGCCGGCTCCATGGGCGGGACCCGTAAGGAGATCCCGACCCGGCTCGACCGGCTGGAGGCCATGGGCCTCTTCAAGCGCGAAATGCGATCCCGCGGCGCCATCCAGGTGCCCACGGGAGAGCTTGTCCTCGATAACCCGCTGGTGCAGCGCCTGACAGCCGGTGTCACCCGGCCCGAGGCCAAGCCCCGTCTGCCGCGCTCGCCGCGGCCGGCACGCGGCACGGCCCGCGAGCCGCGCGCAGCCGAAGCAGAGGCAGCCGGTCCAGTGGTGGCTCCCGAGGGCGCTGCCAGCGCGGTCTCATTGGAGGCCGCGGCGACCGAAGAAATGACCACCGAAGCCGCCCCGGAGGGGGTGGTCGAGGTCGAGGCCGAGGTGGCCGCGGCGGAAGCCGAGGAGCCTGCGGCTGCCGCCCCCGCCGATGCACCGGCAACCCCCTTCCGCTGGGTCAGCGGAGCCCCCGCGGTCTCGGAGAAACCGACCGAGGCCGAGGACACCGACAAGGCCCCGTCCAAGAGACGGCCGGCCGCGCGGAAGACCACCGGGACCCGGGCCAAGGCCCGCACCTCCCGGTCAACCAAGACTGAAACGACCAGCGACCCTGAACCGGACCCCGAGGCCTCATCGGCCGAGGCGCCGGGAACAGCGGAAGCGGTCGACGACAAAGAACCATCCCCCGCCTAGCGGGGCTGGGCTGACGCGATAGGAGTTGGAGGGTCGCCTTACCGGCGCTAAGCCGTTTTGGCCTGCCTCACCGGCGCAACGGCCGGTTTGGCCTGGATTACCGTCCGCTTTGATGAGATCCGTGACAGCGTCCGGACGATGACGCCCTCCCTTGCCCGCTTCTCCGCCGGCTGCACCCGCAGCGCGTCGAGCACCCATGAGTGGGTCTGCTCCAGCTGGCGGCCGACGCTCTCGCGGGCCACGTCGGTGACCCGGTCCAGGTTGCTCGACCGCATGTAGTTGTTGCCCATCGCCAGGATGTCATCCGGCCCGGGCTGCACCAGCGCCACCTCGGTACCGGCATGCTCGACCATGGCGGCCTCGCGGTCCAGTCGGCGGCCGTTGGCGGCGCGGTAGACGTTGCGCAGGCGCTCGTGCCAGCGCTCCCCGGGCAGCGCCGATGAGGTGGGGTTGAGGCAGACGACGATGTCGAGCCCGGCGTGCTTGAGCATGTCGAGGTTTGAGGTAGACCAGCAGCCGCCGTCGACGTAGTCACGCCCTTCGATCCGTACCGGGCCGTAGAACCCGGGGATGGCGCAGGACGCCGCCACCGCGTGAGCCAAGTCGGTGGGGGGCGCCCCATCGGACCCGAACGGGACCCGGTTGCCGGTGTCGAGGTCGCAGGCCACGATCCAGAGCCGGCGGTGGGGTGCCCATCCCTCGGGTACAACCCGGCGGACCATCTCCTTGATCGGCTCGGTGTCGACGAAGCCGCGGGGGAGCAGCGCCGCCATGGCCATACCCGCGGGCACGCTGCCGGGGTTGCGAAGGGCGTCCCATACCAGGCGGGGTGAGCCCAGCGCCGGCAGCCAGCCCTCCCGCCAGCGGAAGGTCGCGCCCCGGGGCCGAGCCATCTGCCCGGGCTGCTCCCGCAGCTCCTCAAGGCCCTCGCCGTAGAAGAGCTCGGGGATCTCCTCCGGAGCCGCCCCGCCGGCGACCATGGCGGCGATGGCGGCGCCGGCTGAGGTTCCCACGATGTGGTCGGCCCGCCACGGCCGCCAGCCGGTCAGGTCCTCCAGCGCCAGCAGCGCGCCTGTAAGCCAGGCTCCGCCGACAAAGCCACCCGCCCCGAGCACCAACCCGACGGTGGGCGCTTTCCTCGCTGGCGCCACCCGCTTTGGCATTTGTCCGGGAGCTTACCCCAGCGCGGGTGTAACGGAAATAGGACTAATGCCCGGTCGGGGCCTCGCCGCCGTTCACGTCGGCCGGGTCCGGGATGTGGGGCATGGCGATCGGCACCAGGTCCTCGGGCCCGACCTTGAGCTCGTGCAGCAGCGCCGGTCGGGGCACCGGGTCGAAGGGGTGAACGTCGTTGGCGTTGGGCACCGTCCGCTTGGGCGGGAAGACTTCCAGCACCGGCGCCACGTCGTCGTGCTTGCCGAACTGCAGTGGCACCCGCTTGTCGTCCGGCAGCTGAGTGGCCACCATCTGGGCCACGTCGGCGACGTCGATGGGCAGGTTCTGGCTGGTGGCGCCCTCCATCATCATGGTCAGACAGAAGGGGCAGGCCGTGGCCACCAGGTCGGCATCGACCTCGGCGGCGTGCTGCATCCGCTCGCGGTTGATGCGCTTGCCCAGCGTCTCCTCCATCCACATCCGGCCGCCGCCGGCGCCGCAGCAGAAGGCCTGCCGGCCGTGGCGATGCATCTCGACCTGCTCCAGCCCCTGGATGTGCTCCAGCACCCGGCGGCCAGGTTCGTAGACGCTGTTCCAGCGACCCAGGTAGCAGGGGTCGTGGTAGGTCACGGTCTTGCCCCGCAGGACGGACTCGGCCAAGGGGTCAAGCTTGAGCCGGCCGTCGTCGATCAGCGTCTGGATGAACTCCGTGTGGTGGATGACCTCGGCGTCGAAGCCGAACTGGGGGTACTCGTTCTTAAGCGTGTTGAAGCAGTGGGGACAGCCGGTCAGCACCTTCTTGACCTTGTAGTTTTTGAAGGTGACGATGTTGGCCTCGGCCTGCATCTGGAAGAGGTACTCGTTGCCGATGCGACGGGCCGGGTCGCCGTTGCAGGTCTCCTCCTTGCCGAGGATGGCGAAATCGATGTCCGCCGCCTGCAGGATCTTGACGATGGAGGTGGCCACCTTCTGGTTGGCCTCGTCGAAGCTGGCGGCGCAGCCCACGAAGTACAGGTACTCGGCGTCGGGGTGCTCGGCATAGGTCTTGACGCCCAGGTCGGCAGCCCAGTCGGCCCGGTTCTGGTTGGAGAGCTGGTACGGGTTGCCCGAGGTCTCGATGCTGCGCAGCGCCCCTTCGGCCTGCTTGGGCATCTTCGACTCCTCCAGCACCAGTGACCGGCGCATGTCGGCGATCTTGGGCACATGCTCGATCAGCACCGGGCACTCGCTCATGCAGGCGCCGCACATGGTGCAGGACCACAGCGTCTCCTCGAGGATGGTGCCGCCGATCAGTGGCTTGTGCTCGGGGTGCTCGGCGTCGACCTGGGCGGCGACCTCGGCCTTCTCCTTCTCCGGCAGCCCCGACAGGCGGATGAGGTCGGGCGCGCGATCGTGGAGGTGGTCGCGCAGGTCCATGATCAGCATCTTTGGCGAGAGGGGCTTGTCGGTCAGGTAGGCGGGGCACTGGTCCTGGCAGCGACCGCACTCAGTGCAGGTGTAGGTATCGAGCAGGTGCTTCCAGCTGAAGTGCTCGATGCGGCTGGCGCCGTAGTGGTCGGCGTTCTCGATGTCGAGCTTGGGCAGCGCCCCGATGGGGTTGAGGTTGCGCAGGAAGATGTTCTCGATGGCCAGGTAGATGTGCTGGTGCTTGGAGGTCGGCAGGTATGCGAGGAACGCCAGCACCACGACGATGTTGGCCAGCAGCGCGACGTGGTGGACGAAGTCGGCGTTGGCGGCGTTGACCCCGACGGCGCTGAAGATCGCCGACACCACCTGCGACATCGGCCGCCAGTTGGTCGAGGGGTCGAAGCCGTATGCCGGGTTGGCGTTGAGGTTGAGGCGGCTGCCGGTGACCGACAGCTGCGTCAGCATCACCAGCGCGATGCCGATGAGGATGCGGAAGCCGTCGTCCTCGTGGCTGCCCTTATAGCGGAGCGGGTGGATGAAGAGCCGGTTGTAGAGCGCCATGCCCACGCCGACGAGCACCAGGATGGCGAAGAGGTCCTGGATCAGGGCCATCAGGCTGTTGACCAGCGGCGGGTCAGGCTTGAACCCGGGCAGGGTGGCCTCGGCGAAGACCTGGAATATCGAAGTCCCCAGGAGGACGAAGCCGTAGAAGACGAACAGGTGCAGGACTCCCGAGTACTTGCGGCGCACCATCCGGTCGTGGGCACCGACGCCGGTGACCACGGCCATCACGCGCTCCGGGATCCGGTCGAACCGCTGGTCAGAGCCACCGATGCGCAGCACCGTGACGAACTGCGTGATCTTGAAGAGGAAGAAGGCGAGCGCCGCCACCATCAGCGAGCCGGCGATGGAGCTGAAGAAGAACTGATTGACGTCTGGGCTGCTGGCCGCCATCGTGATCCCGGTCATGTCTTGGCCGACGCGGAGTCCGCGGCCGCGCCCTTGAACTCCGGCGCCCGCTTCTCGATGAACGCGGTGATGCCCTCGACCGCGTCGGCGGTGCGGCGGACGGCTATGAACTCCTTTCGCTCCGCCTCAAGAGCATCGGCGATGGGCAGGTGTGCGCCCGCCAGCACGGCGCGCTTGATGGCCGCGACCGCAAGGGGCGCAGCCGTCGCCAGCTTCTCCGCCAGGGTCCGCGCCGCCGGCATCAGCTCGGCCGCCGGGACCACGCGCGTCAGCAGCCCGATCTCCAGGGCTGTTTGGGCGTCTATGCTGTCGCCGCTGAAGAGCAGCTCCATGGCCCGCGACCTACCGACCAGACGGGGGAACCGCTGTGTACCGCCGAAGCCGGGGATGATGCCCAGCTTGACCTCGGGCTGGCCGAACTGGGCGGTGTCGGCCGCCAGCCGGATGTCCGCGGCCATCGCCATCTCACAGCCCCCACCGAGGCAGAAGCCGTTGATGGCCATGATCACGATCTTGGGCATCCGCTCCATCCTCAGGGTCACCGCCTGTCCCAGCTGGGTGCGGTCCCCGACCTTGTCGTCGGGGGTGGAGAGAAACTCCTTGATGTCGGCCCCGGCAATGAAGAAGCGGTCGCCGGCGCCGGTGAAGATGACGACCCGGACGTTGTCGTCATCCTCGGCCTGGCTCAGCGCAGCCTCGATCTCCGCGAGCACCTGGTTGGACAGCGCGTTCGCCGGGGGATGGTCGACGGTGATCGTGGCTAGCGGGCCCTCGACGTCGTAGCGAACGAGTTCCAAATCGCCTGACATTGTATTTTCCCTCGGCCCCCGCCGTGGCCCGGGGTGGGCCGAGCGGCCCAAGAGTGTAAACCTGACGCCCTCGTCATGTCATGGCACGGTCCCAGTGTCGGCGGTCTCGCCAGCCGGCGACGGCGATCAATTTGGCCTGATAATTCCCGACATAATGCTGTCGCCATGGGGTTGGAAGCTTGACCCTCCTGAATACGAATCGACCGCCGCGGCGGTCCAAGTTACGGAGGGTCCCCAACATGAAGAAGCTCTCACCGGTGCTGCTGGTCGACGAGCTCGAGCCGGCCATCGCGTTCTACCGCGACGTCCTCGGCTTCGAGGTCAAGATGGTGATGGCGGTCGAAGGCTTTGCCCAGTTGGAGAGCGGCGCCGTCGAGGTCATGCTCGAAGGCCGCGAGGCCATGGCCAAGGACTTCCCTTCGCTGGCCGACGCGCCCGTGGGTGGCAGCACCGTGCTCTACATCGAGACCGAGGACGTCGATTCCCTGCGCCGCCAGGTCGAGGGCAAGACCAAGGTCACTATCGACCTCCGCGACCAGCCCTACGGCATGCGGGAGTTCGTCCTCCGCGACCCCAGTGGCAACCTGCTGACCCTCGCCTCCCCCATCCCCCAGGCCACGGCGGCGGGGGCAGCCCAAGAAGCAACGGCCTGACGCCAGGCGAGCCTCACCCAGGCCGGGGGCGGTCGGTGGCGTGAACCGAACCGACCGCCTCTACGCCATTGTCGAAGCCCTCCGCGCCCGCGCTCCCCGGCCCCTGCGGGCGGTGGAGCTGGCGCGGCGCTTCGAGGTCACCACCCGCACCATCGAGCGCGACCTCGCCGCCCTCCAGCAGACCGGAGTGCCGATCTGGGCCCAGCCCGGCCCCGGCGGCGGCTACGGCCTCGACCCATCAAGCACCATGCCGCCGCTGAACCTGACGCCGGACGAGGCCACCGCCATCGCCGTGGCGCTGGCGGCAGCCGGGGGCATGCCCTTCGCCGGCGCCGGCCGCAGCGCCCTGCAGAAGCTGATCGCGGTGATGCCGCCGGGACAGGTTGCGGCCGCCGGGCGCCTGACAGCGCGGATGGCGCTCACCACCGACGAGCCCATCGCGCCGGAGGCCACCGCCCAGGTCGAGGAGGCGATTCGCGACAACCGCGCCATCGAGATCGACTACCTCGATCGCAACGAGCAGGCCACCAGCCGGACGGTGGAGCCCGCCGCCCTCATCGGTGGCCACCTGGGCTGGTACATGCTCGGCTTTTGCCGGCTGCGACAGGACGGGCGGGCGTTTCGCCTCGATCGCATCAAGGCCGCCCACGTCACCGCCGAGCGCATCACCCCGCGAACGCTGGAGGAGCTGGTGGCCAATGACCCCATCCCCGGGCTCCGCCCCCTCGGCGCGCTGGTCCCCGAGGAGTAGACGGGAGAGTAGCCGGCTCAGTCCTCGGCTGATACGGCGGAGAGCTCAGGCGCCACCTCGTCCTCCACCCGCACCGACTCGGTGTCGGCGGCGAATTGCTCCAGGTACAGCCGGCTGTAGAGGCCGCCGCGGTTGACCAGCTCGGAGTGGGTGCCGCGCTCGACGACGCGGCCCTTGTCGTAGACCAGGATCTGGTCGGCCTTGAGGATCGTCGAGAGCCGGTGGGCGATCGCCACCGTCGTCCGTCCCTGCATCAGGCGGGCGAAGGCGTTCTGGATCAGGCGTTCGGAGCGCGTGTCGAGCGCCGAGGTCGCCTCGTCGAGGATCAGGATGCGCGGGTTCTTGAGGAACACGCGGGCGATGGCGATGCGCTGCTTCTCGCCGCCGGAGAGCCGGTAGCCGCGCTCCCCCACCACGGTATCGAGCCCGGCGGGCAGCTCGCGGATGCGGTCGCCGATGGCCGCCGCATCGAGCGACTCCCAGAGCTCCTCGTCGGTGGCGTCGGGCCGGGCGAACTCGAGGTTCTCGCGGACGGTGGCGTGGAACAGGTAGGTCTCCTGGGTGACCACGCCGATCAGCTCCCCCAGCGACTCGAGGCTGACGTCGCGCACGTCGTGACCGTCGATCAGCACGGCGCCGCTGTCGGCGTCGTACAGGCGTGGGATGAGGTATGTGGTCGTCGTCTTGCCCGCGCCACTCGGCCCCACCAACGCCACCAGCCCGCCCGGCTTGACCTCGAAGCTGACCTTGCTGAGGGCCAGCTGGCCATCCTTGCCGAGGTAGCTGAAGTCCACGTCGCGGAACTCGACCGCGCCGTCGACCTGATCCGCCGTGAGCTGCACCGCATCCGGCTTGTCGACGATGTCATGCGGCATGTCGAGGTACTCGAAGACCCGGTCGAAGAGGGCGAAGGCTCCCATCACCTCGACCTGGACCTGGAGCAGCTGTCCGATGGGGAAGAAGAGGCGGCTCTGCAGGGTGGTGAAGCCGACCAGGGTGCCCACCGAGATCGCGCCGATCAGGGGGAAGTTCAGGGGGCCGCCGTTGTTGCCGAACAGCAGGTACCCGGCGAGCAGGTAGATCAGCGCCGGCGAGATCGAGAAGAACGTGCCGATCAGGGCCATGAAGCCGCGTCCCACCATCTGCTGCCTGATGAAAAGCCGCGACAGGCGGCTGTTCTCCCCCTCGAATCGCGCCGTCGACGTCTTCTGGCGACCGAAGGTCTTGGTCAGCAGCACGCCGCTGACCGAGAGCGTCTCCTCCACCAGCGCGCTCATGTCGGCGATCGTCTTCTGCGTCTGGGAGCTGATGTCACGGCGGACGTTGCCCACCCGGAGGGTGAGGAGTATGAACACCGGAACCAATCCCAGGGACAGGATGGTCAGCGCCGGCGACAGCAGCCACATCGCGACGACCGTGGTCAGCAGGATGGCGAAGTTGCTGACGATGCTGGTGAAGGTGTCGGTGACCACCGTCTGGACGCCGCCTACGTCGCTGGACAGCCGGGCCTGGATCTCGCCGGTGCGGGTGTCGGTGAAGAACTTCAACGACATCGCCTGGAGGTGCCGGTAGAGGCGGTTGCGCAGCTCCCGGATGACGTCCTGGCCGATCACCGTGGTGATGTAGGTCTGCACGATCCCGATCAGGCTGGAGACGATGGGGACCGCGATCATGATGCCGACGTAGAGGCCCAGTAGCTGCAGACCGCTGAGGCCGAACGGACCGATGACGTGGCGGCCGGCCAGGGCGGCGGCGAAGACGTCGTCGAAGATGCGCACCTGCATCAGCGGGTTGACCACGCCCAGCAGCGCCGTGACCAGGACCAGCACCGTGGCGCCGCTAACCTGCTTCTTGTGGTTGCTGAACAGCGAGAGGACGCGCTTGACGTTGGCCGGTCGCAGCGGCTCCTCGCCTTCGCGGAGCTCGAACCTGCCGGCTCGATCCATGCCGTGCGCTACTCGACGTGCCATCTTGATAACCCTAACGCCCGGGCCGAGGCGCGCAATTCCCCAGCACGACTGGGCGGCTAGGGCGTGAGGACCACCTTCATCGCCTCGCGCGACTGGAAGAGGCGGTAGCCCTCGAGGGCGTCCTCGAGCTTCATCCGATGGCTGATGATGGACTCCGGGTGCAGCTCCCCCCTCTCGATCAGCTCCAGCACCCGGTCCCAACGCCCGGGGACGTTGGCGATGCCGCCGAAGTGGAGGTCGATGCCCTTGTTGAACATCATCTGCAGGGGGAAGGTCGCCTCGGGCGCCGAGTGGACCCCGATCACCCCCACGGTGCCCCCGGGGCGGACCATGTCGAAGGTCGGGATCAGCGCCTCGGCAATCCCGACGCACTCCAGCACCACGTCGACGCCGCGGCCGGCGGTGGCGTCCTGGGTGGTGACGACCGCGTTCTGGTGGCGCATGTCAATGGGCTCGGCGCCGAAGCCCTGGGCCATCTCCAGGCGCTGGTCGACGGAGTCGATGGCGTAGACCTTGGAGGGCTTGAACGTCTGGGCCGCCTGGATGGCGAAGAGGCCGACGGGACCGCAGCCGACGACGGCGACGGTGTCCCCCTCCTTGATGCCAGCGATGTCGGCGATGTGGAAGCCGGTGGTGAGGATGTCGCCGGCGAAGAGCGCCTGCTCGTCGCTCAGCTTCTGGTCCACGTGGTGCAGCGTGAGGTCGGCGTTGGGCACGCGCACGAACTCCGCCTGGCCGCCGTTGATGTCGCCGACGAAGATGCCGTATCCGAAGACACGTACGTCCTCGCACTGGCCGTAGAGACCGCGCTGGCAGTACCAGCATTTGCCGCAGGGGATCAGGAACGAGGCCAGGGCCCGGTCGCCGGGCTTGAAGTTCTTGACCTCGGGACCGACGTCCTCGACGACACCGATGAACTCGTGGCCGATAATGCCGCCCTCCATCATCCCGGGGATGCGGCCCTCGAGAACGTGCAGGTCTGAGCCGCAGATGGCGCTGGTGGTGACCTTGAGGAGCACGTCGGTCGGGTCCAGGATGGTGGGTTTGTCGACCTCACGCATCTCCAGCTTGCCGATCTCAACAAAGCTGACTGCTCTCATTCGCGCTCTCCGTTGCGGTGCCGGCGGGCGGCCGTGGCTACCATTTCGATCCGGATGCAGATCATAGGCCTAACCGGTGGTATCGGCTCCGGCAAGAGCACGGTCAGCGGCATGCTGCGCGACCTCGGCGCGTACATCGTCGACGCCGACGAGGGCGCCCGCCTCGCGGTGGCGCCCGGCTCCGAAGGCCTCGCCGACGTGGTCCAGTCCTTCGGCCCCGAGGTCCTGGGGCCGGACGGCGACCTTGACCGCGAGAAGTTGGCCGACATGGCCTTCGCCGACCCTGACGCCCTGGCTCGCCTTAACGCCCTCACCCACCCCAGGGTCCGGAGCTGGATGCTGGACGAGATCCAGGCGGCTGAGGCTGCCGGCGCCAAGGTCGTCGTCCTCGACGTGCCCCTGCTCTACGAGTCGGGACTCGAGGCCGGGCTACCCGAGGTGGTCGTGGTCTGGACCCCGGAGGAGCTGCAGCTGGAGCGAGCCATCGCCCGTGGCGTGCGCCCGGACGACGCCAAAGCCAGGATCGCCGCCCAGATCCCGCTGGACCAGAAGCGCGACCGCGCCAGCCGGGTGATCGACAACTCGGGCGGGCTGCACGAAACCAGGCGCCAGGTGGAGGACCTCTGGCTGACGCTAAGCGGATAGCCCCCGCGCCGGCGTAACCCCGCCCGGTATGTTCAGGGTGCGGGCCGCAAAGGAGGGCGACTGATGAGCCTTGGGCTGAGGCTGGTAAGCGTGGCTGCGTCGGTGGTGGCGGCGGTGACCGCATCGCTGCCGGCGTCGGCGGCCACAGTCCAGGTGCGGATGCACGAATTCATGTTCTGCGTAAATGCGGCGTGCACCCAGGACCCAACCGCTGGAAACGGTGGCGTGGTGACGATAAACCGCGGCGACACCGTCCAGTGGGTCTGGGACGAGCACGGCGTGCTGGTCAATCCGCCGCCCGACCCGCTCCCCAACTGCGACACCGATGCCCTTGTCCTGCTGGCGATGGGACTCGGTAACGGCTGCCCCGGGCACACCGTGACCAAGCCGGGCGAGCCCTACGGCGGAGCGTGCAGCTACACCGGCCAGGGTTGTCCCCTCGCCTTCACGTTCACCCAAGCGGGCACCTTCCACTACTACTGCGCCTACCACGGTGGCCGGACCCAGGGCAACACCCCCAATCAGCCGATCACCAACATGGACGGCACCGTGGTGGTCCGGGGCGCGGGCACCGGGCCCAATTCGCCCACGACAGTCAACGCCTCCACCGGCCAGGTCCTGCCCGATACCAGGTCGCCGGGCCTTCCCCTCACCGGCACGGCCGGCGACAGTCGCCCGATAGCCGGCCTCGCCACCGCCGTCGCGGCGGCCGTTGTCGGGGTCGCGATTCTTTCGCTGGGCCGCATCGGCTGGCGCCGGCGCCGCCCGAGGCCCTAGCTCAGACCGGCTCCCAGCGGAACAGCCTCACCGCCACCGCGGTGGCGATCACCAGCCACAGCACCATCCCCAGCAGGTCAGCCTTGATGTCCCAGAGGTGGGAGCCGTCGAGGCTCACCGTCCGGATCGCGTCGGTGACATACGTCAGCGGCAGGAAGTTGCTGATGGCGTGCAGCCACGCGGGCATGTTGTCGCGCCCGAAGAAGATCCCGGAGAGAAACATCATCGGCAGGACGATGATGTTGGCGATCGCCGGCACGACCTGCTCGTCCTTGGCGTATCCGGAGATGGCAAAGCCCATGGCGATGAAGATCGCCGAGCCGATCACCGCCACTACCATCAGCTCGAGCACGTTGCCCGCCAGGTGGAAGTGGAACAACACCAGGCCGACGACCAGGAGGATCACCACCTGCACCGCGGCCATGATCAGCCGGGTCGAGACCTGGGCGGCGAGGAACTCCGACACCCGCATCGGCGTCGCCATCAGGCGGCGTAGGACGCCGTTCTGCTTCTGCTGGACGAAGGCGAAGGCGACGCTGAAGATGCCCGTCTGCATGATCGAGAGCGCGATGATGCCCGGCACCAGGAAGTCGGTGTAGGTCTGGTTCCTACCCTGCAGGTCCTGGTAGGCCATCTGCAGCGGCGGTTGGAGCTTGGCGATCGCGAACGACTGCTGGTCGAAGAACTGCTGCACGATCGAACGCGCGATCTCGGTGTCCTGCGGCTTGGCGGCGTTGCCGAAGACCGGGATCTTGGCCGGCGCCTGCGCCCCCGGCACCCCGACCGCCCCCAGGTCCTTGGGCAGGATCACGACAAGGGCCAGGTCGCCCTTCTGCAGCTTTGCCTTCAGCGGTCCTTCGTCGCCCTGCTGGACCTTCAGCACCGATACCTTGCCGAGGTTGTCGATGACCTGCTTGGAGGCGTCGTTGTGCGCCTGGTCGACGATGCCGACGTTCTCGGTGGTGTTGTTGCCGCCGAGGTTGAGCAGGCCGAATATGACCATGATCATCAGCGGCAGAAAGAGGCTGAAGAAGATCGCGATCCGGTTGCGGTAGTACGACTTCAGCGAGGCCTTGAGCAGGGCCGGGAAGGCGCTTCCGCCCATCAGTCCTCGCGCAGGTCCTTGCCGGTGAGGTCGATGAAGACGTCCTCCAGGTTCGCCTCCCGCTCCGCCTTCTTGCGCCGGAAGCCCTTGGCCAGCAGCCGCTCGATTAGCGCGTCGGGCGTGTCGAGGGTTACGATCCGGCCCTCATCCATGATCGCGACCCGGTCGCAGAGCACCTCGGCCTCTTCCAGGTAGTGCGTCGTCATGACCACCGTGGCGCCCTCCTCGCGCAGCGAGCGCACCAGCTCCCAGAGGTTGCGGCGGGCCTGCGGGTCGAGGCCGGTGGTGGGCTCGTCGAGGAAGATCACTCGCGGCTCGTTGACCAGCGCGGTGGCGATCGAGAAGCGCTGCTTCTGCCCCCCGCTGAGGTGCTTGGTGTAAGCCTTGGCCTTGTCGCGAAGCTCGACCTTGGTCAGGATCGCCATGGCATCGACCCGGCGGCCGTAGATGGCGGCGAAGACGTCGATGATCTCGGTCAGGCGCAGGTTGTCCCAGAAGTTGGCGGACTGCAGCTGGACCCCGATCAGGGACTTCACCCGCGTCGGGTAACGCAGCACGTCGACGCCGGCCACCATCGCCTTGCCACCATCCGCGGGACGCAGCCCCTCGAGGATCTCGACTGTGGTCGTCTTGCCGGCCCCATTGGGACCGAGGATGCCGAAGATCTCGTGTTCCCGGACCGAGAACGAGATCCCGTCGACGGCCACGACCTCGCCGTAGGTCTTGCGCAGGTCCTCGACCTTGATCGCCAGGCCCTGCGCGTAGGAGGCGTCCAGCGCGCCGGTCACCGGGAACTGCCGAACCGCAGAGATCTCGATCACCTCCTCTGACCGTCGCTTGGGCTCGGGCTAGATTATGCCCTCGCTCCTCAGGTCCTCGATTTCCCTCTCGGAGTAGCCAAGCTCGGCCAGCACGGCGCCGGTGTCGGCGCCCTGCTCCGCCACCCGCGGGTCGGCGTGGAAGCCACCGGGAAGGCGCACCACGGGCGCCGGTTGGGGCACGTCGCCGCCCACGTCGAGCCACAGTCCCCGGGCTTTGGCCTGGGGGTCCTCGACGGCTTCGGCCAAAGTGTTGACCGGCTCCAGCATCACGTCGTGGTCCTTGAGCAACGCCTCCCACTCGGCCCGGGTGCGCGACGCGATCACCGCTCCTACCTCGGCGTAAACGTCCTCGCCCGACTCCAGTCCACGGTCGATGAGGTCGGGCCGGTCGACCAGCTCGCAGAAGGCCCTCCAGAACTTGGGCTCCAGCGCCGCCAGCGCCATCCACCGGCCGTCGGCGGCACGGTATGTGCGGTAGCAGGCGTAGCCGCCGTTCAGCGCCATTCTGCCGGGCTCGGCGGCGTCGCCGCCGGCCAGGGCGTTGGCGATGTGAGGCGACACGATGGCGCTGACGCCGTCGAACATCGAGACATCGAGGAAGCTGCCCTGGCGCTGGGGGTCCCGCTCCCGCATCAGCAGCGCCGACACCACCGACAGCGCCCCGCCAAGCCCGCCGCCCGCCATGTCCGCGATTTGAAAACCGGGGACGGTGAGCGCATCGGGGGTGCCGGTGATCCCCTGCAGCCCGGCCAGCGAGTTGTAGAGCAGGTCGTGCCCGGCGCGCTGCGCCAGCGGCCCGTCCTGCCCGTAGCCGGTGATGGCCGCGTAGACCAGGCTCGGGTTGCGCTTCGAGAGGGTGTCGTAGCCGAGTCCGAGCCGATCCATCACGCCCGGGCGGAACCCCTCGAGCAGGGCGTCGGCGGTGTCCACCAGGCGGAGCAGCACCTCCTTGCCGGCGTCCTGCTTGAGATCGAGCTTGATGCAGCGCTTTCCTCGGTTGATGGCCCAGAACATCGCCGACGAGTGCCCCGCCATCGGGGGCGTCCAGCGCATGTAGTCGCCGCCGCTGGTGTCCTCGACCTTGATGACCTCGGCACCGAGGTCGGCCAGCACCCAGGTCGCGAAGTCGCCCGGCAGCAGCCGGCAGAGGTCGAGCACCCGCATGCCGCCGAGCGGCGTACGCCGGGTGTGGGTGCCGTCCCGCGGCGAGCCCTCAGTCACGGCCTGCTCAGGTCGCCCGGTAGATCAGCACGTCGTCCTGCCAGTCGTGGTCGGCGCGGCCGTCACGCTCCAGGAGCACGACATGGCCGATGATCTCGCGGATTGCCAGGTGGGCGTCCCGCGGGCGCAGCTTGGGCCAGACCTCGGCGGCGATGTCGAAGATGCTCCGCGGCCGGGTCCGGAGGATTTCCACCACCAGGTCGGCGCGCTGGTCGTGGTGCACCAGGACCTCGTCGATCCGCCCGGGCAGGTCGGTCAGCTCGTGCCCATGCCCTGGCAGCACGATCCGCGCGGGCAGGTCCCGGATCTTCTGGAGCGACTCGATGTAGTCCGGCAGGCCGCTGCGGAGGTTGGCCGGCTCGTAGCTGTAGACATCGGGGTTGGGGGTGATGTGGCGGAGGACATGGTCATTGGCCAAGAAGACCCCGTCGGCCTCATCGAAGAAGGTGATCAGCCCCTCGGTGTGGCCCGGGCACTCGATCACCTGGAGCCGGCGGCCGCCGGCTTCGACGATGTCGCCGTCCTTGACCAGCCGGTCGCTGGTCACAGGGTGGGCCGCCTCGACGATCGCCTTGGCCCAGGTGTCGTTGAGCATGAAGAGGTCGTCGGGGATGCCGAAGGCGCGGCCCCAGGTGCGGAACTGGTCGCGGCTGCCGATGACCATGCCCTCCCACTCCGCCATGAAGGGCCCATCGATGTGGGAGGCGACAACGGTGGCGCCGGTGCGCTCCTTGACCTCGGCACCCACGCCGAAGTGGTCGATGTGCCGGTGGGTGAGGATCAGCTGCTTCACGTCCTTCATCTCCACCCCAGCCCGGCGGATGAGCGCCTCGAGGTCGTCGGTGGTCCAGTTCAGTCGGGAGCCGGTGTCGACCAGGGTCAGGGGCTCGCCCAGGAGCAGGTAGACGTTGACGGTGCCGACGTCGAATGGCACCGGGCAGCTGAGGGCGATGATGTCGTCGGTCACCGGGCTGACCCCGCGCTCGGGCTCGATGATGAATTCGCTGTCGGCTACCGGCTGTGCCATAACGCGAAATCCTAACCGGCGCCTCGGCCGCGGCGGCAGGATCGCAGTGCCGGGCGCCGCCGCGGGATGAACCCGGCCGGACCCGAGTCCGACGGGCTGACAGTACAGTTGACCGATGCCCGACTCCGACATCGAGAAGCTGCTCGACAGCAAGACGGTGGCCATCGTCGGCCTCAGCGATGACCCCAGCAAGAACAGCTACGAGGTGGGCGAGTACCTCCGCAGCGTTGGCTACCGCGTGGTGCCGGTCAACCCCACGATCGAATCCTTCATGGGCGAGAAGGCCTACCCGTCGCTGGCCGACATCCCCTTTGAGGTGGACGTTGTCGATGTCTTCCGCGGCTCCGCGAAGCTCCCCGGGATCGTCGACGAGGCGATCGCCAAGGGCGCCAAGGGCGTGTGGGCCCAGCTGGGAATCGCCAACGAGGCCGCGGCCGACAAGGCCCAGGCCGCGGGGCTGGGCATCGTCATGGACCGCTGCATGATGGCCACCCACCGGCTCCGAGCGAACTATCAGAAGGCCGGCGTGACGCCGCCCTGGCTGGCCCCCGAGAGCGCCTCCGGAGGCGATGCGTAACGACCAGTACGCGGCGCTGCTGAACCGCGTCGCAGACCTGCTCGAGATCCGCGGCGAGGTGTTCTTCAAGGTGCGGTCCTACCGGGAGGCGGCTCGCCAGGTGGAGCAGCTGAGCGAGCCCCTGGACGTGGTCCGAGCCGACGGGCGCCTGGCGGAGGTGCACGGCATCGG
Organism: Candidatus Dormiibacterota bacterium; assembly: GCA_049644325.1. Taxonomy (GTDB): domain Bacteria; phylum Chloroflexota; class Dormibacteria; order DASZGP01; family DASZGP01; genus DASZHA01. The sequence continues at coordinate 7,463 of JBARRR010000161.1, read as the reverse complement.
CAAGGCGATCGCGGACAAGATCAACGAGTACGGCGACACCGGGAAGCTGGGATACCTGGAGAAGCTGGAGTCGGAGGTGCCGCCCGGGCTTATCGACTTCCTCCGGATCCCCGGCCTCGGGCCACGGACCGCCAAGGACATCTATGACGCGCTGGGCGTGACCACGCTCGAGGGCCTGGAGGCGGCACTGCAGGACGGCAGCATCCGGAAGGTGGCCCGAATCCGCGCCAAGACCGAGGAGAACATCGCCAAGGGCATTGAGGCTTTGCGCGGGCGGGGCAGCGGGCCACGCACGCTGCTGCCCAAGGCGATGGCCGCCGCCGATGCCATGGTCAAAGCGCTGGAGGGAGTGCCCGAGGTGGAGCAGGTCTCGCCGGCGGGCAGCCTCCGGCGGCGGCGCGAATCGATCGGCGACATCGACCTGGTGGTGGCGTCGACCAACCCGGCGCCGGTGATGGCCGCGTTCTGCGAGCTCGGCTACGTCGACGAGGTCATCGCCCGCGGCGAGACCAAGTCCAGCATCCGGACCCAGGACGGCCTCCAGGTCGACATGCGGGTGGTGCCGCCCGAGCACTACGGCGCGGCCCTCGTCTACTTCACAGGCAGCAAGGCCCACAACGTGCACATGCGGGCGCTGGCGCTGAAGCAAGGGCTGACGCTCAACGAGTACGGGCTGGCCACCCTGGCGCCGGCGGACGCCGAGGCCGAGCAGGCCGCCGTCGAGGCCGAGGCCGAGGCTGTCGGCGCCAACGTGGCAGCCGTCGGTAGGTCCAAGGCGAAGACGCCGATGGCCGAACGCCGGTCCCGGGCGGTCCTGGCCGGCTCCCAGGCGCCACCGTCGGCCACCGAGGAACAGGTCTACTCGGCGTTGGGGCTGGCGTACATCCAGCCGGTGCTGCGCGAGGACCGCGGCGAGATCGAGGCCGCCGCCGAGTCCAAGCTGCCGCCCCTGCTCCAGCTCGACATGATCCGCGGTGACCTCCACGCCCACACCAATAACAGCGACGGCAAGAACACGATCGAGGAGATGGCGGAGGGCGCGGTCAAGCGCGGCTACGGCTATCTCAACATCACCGACCACTCCCGCTCCCAGGGCATCATCACCGGCATCGAGGGCTCGATTTACCGCGACCAGGTCGCCCGGGTCCGCGCCGCGGCCAAGGCGCTGGAGAAGAAGCACAAGGGCTTTCGGCTACTGGCGGGGGTGGAGGTCAACATCCTTCCCAATGGCGACCTCGACGTCCCTGAAGACATCCTTGCCGAGCTCGACGTGGTGGTGGCGTCAGTCCACTCGCAGCTGCGCCAGCCGCGGGAGGAGATGACGGCGCGCCTGGTCAAGGCGGCTCTCTCGCCCCACGTCGACATCATCGGCCACCCGACAGGGCGCAAGGTCGAGGCGCGCGATCCCGCCGACGTGGACATGGAGGCCCTGATCAAGGCCGCGGCCAGAGGGCACACAGCGCTGGAGATCAACGCCAGCCCCGCGCGGCTCGATCTCAACGACATGTATGCCCGGCGGGCGGCGGAGCTGGGGGTGAAGATCTCGATCAACTCCGACGCGCACACCCCCAGGGAGCTGGACCAGATGGAGTTCGGGGTTTACGTCGCCCAGCGGGCGTGGCTGCAGGCCGACGACGTGATCAATACGTGGGAGGTGGACCGGGTACTGGCCTGGGCCGGCGGAAAGGGCTAGCTGGCACGCGTACATATGGTCGATCCGGGGCGACCGCGGGATAATGGGCTCGAGAGTCTAAAAATGGAAGAGTTGGTCATCAAGGTGCCCGCTCCCTTCGCCGGTACCGACGAGGTCGGTTTCTCGACCAGGTACCCGGAACAGTCGCTGCTGGAACCCCTTCGCGATGTCACCTTCTTCATCGAAGGCGTGCCCGAGCTGATCGGCCGCCTCTGGCCCCGGCTGGAGGGCTTCCCCCAGCAGAGCCGGCGTTCCGGTGAGGGGTACCTGTGGACTGACCCTATCCAGCTGTCGGACGAGCTGGTGGTGATCGGCTTCCGGGATCGCTCGGCGGAGATGGTCGAGCCCACCGAGGTGGCGCGCCGCTACTTCGCCAACCTGATCCAGCCCCTCGTCATCCCCTTCCTGCGCGACTGCGTCCGGATCGGCAACCTCCGGCTTGCGGACGAGATCCCGCTGCGAATGATCCGCGATGACGATGTCCTGGCGGAGTGCAGCCTCCGCCTCGACCAACTCCTGCCGGAGAACGGCACCCTCAGCCTGGCGCTGAGCGCGTAGCTTCGCCCGCCTGGGGCGCGCTAAGGGGAGGCGCTGGGACTGGCCGCCGGCGCCGCGGCCGATGGAGAGGCAGCCGCAGGTGACGCTGCCGCCGAGGCGGAGGGCGACGGGGAGGGCGACGGCGAAGGCGATGGGCATGCCGTCGGCGACGGCGACAGCGACACGGCCGCAGAAGCCGAGGCGGACGCCGCCGGCGAAGCCGCGGGGGAAGCCGCCGGCGAGGCGCAGGTTGGGATCAGTGACTCCGCCGGCGTGCTCACCGGGTGCCGGTTGAGGTTCAGACCCACTGGGACCGCGATGATCCCGATGGCGGTGGCGACCAGGAAGGCCACCGCGCCCCATTCGCGGCGCAGGAAGTCACCGTTCAACTAAGCGATCCTCCGAGAAAACCCGGCGGCTACTAGGTCAGTCGTCGTCCCCTGGCTCGGCGCCTTCTTCGTCCTTGTGCCTCATGTTGAGGATGCGAACGAAGTCCTGGGCGCGGGCCAGGGCTTTCCAGCGCTCGGGGAAGAAGTCCTGGGCGATGATTTTCTTGTCAGGCAGCTCAAGGACAGTCACGCACCACTTGTTGAGGGTGTGCTCGACTTCCACGGCATAGTCACCCTCTTCATTGAGGTAGCGAACATTACGCTCCTCATCGCGTCTGCGGCTGCGGTCGATGGCCATTGCTTCAAATCCAAACCCGAATACAAATCATTGCCAGAACGAATTCGCCCGCGGCGTTCGCCGGCTGGCATGATTCTAGCATCCGGCCTAATTCGGACCGAACGCTGCGGAACCCACTCAGGCGGTCGGCGGGGGTTGCTCGGGAGGGCTCTCCAGCAGCTTGCGCAGGTAGGCATCGATATCGTCGCGGAACTCGGGGCGGGCACGCCCCAGGGCAATTGAGGTCTTGAGCCAGCCCGCGATGGTGCCGACGTCGAAGTAGTCACCCTCGAACTCCAACGCCACCACCTTCTCGGTCCTCAGCAGCCCCTTGATGCCGTCGGTCAGCTGGATCTCGCCACCGGCGCCCCGGGCGGTGGTCTCCAGCTCGGCAAAGATTCGCGGGCTGAGGACATAGCGGCCCATGATCGCCAGGTCCGACGGCGCCTCCTCCGGCTTGGGCTTCTCCACCATGTCGGTGACCGTGTAGACATTGCCCTCCTGGGCGCTGAACGCGATCGAGCCATAGCGCCCGATCAGGTCGCGCGGCACGCGCCGGACGGCGAGGACGCTGCAACCGTGCTCCTCGTGCACCGCCACCATCTGGGCCAGCACCGACTTCCCGGCGATGAAGATGTCATCGGGCAGCAGCGCGGTGAAGAACTCGTCACCGACGGCGTCCCTGGCCTGGAGCACGGCGTGGCCGAGGCCGAGCGGCTCGCGCTGCAGCACCTCGGTGACCGTGACCCCGGCGCTGATCGCGCGCACCCGCTCCAGCATGTCGAGCTTGCCCCGCTCCTCGAGGTAGTGCTCCAGCTCGGGGTTGGGCTCGTAGTGCTTCAGCAGGATCTCCTTGCCCGGGCTGAGGACCAGCAGGACCTCCTCGGCGCCGGCGCTGCGCGCCTCCTCCACGCCCCACTCGATGACCGGCTTGTCGACCACCGGCAGGATCTCCTTGGGCAGCACCTTGGTGGCCGGCAGGAAGCGCGTCCCCAGGCCGGCCGCGGGGATCACCGATTTGCGAATCACGAATCCACCTCCATCCCGGCGTAACTATGCCAGCCGTGCGCGGTTATGAGGATCGCTTGCTAGGGCTGCAGCACCACCGCCATGTTGTTGAACATCGCGTAGGCCCGCTCGAAGGTCCCCATGTCGATCCACTCGGGATGGCTGTGCGGGTTGTTGATGAGCACGTATCCCGGTGCCCAGCCGGACACGGTGACCGCGTGCTCGACGGGCGCGCCGTACATGACGGTGTTGCCGCCCCAGGTGACCATGTGGCCAATCGGCTGCGGCTGGTACGCGTACGCCACCCAGACCACCACCGGCTGCTGGTTATGGGCGGCGTTGTAAACCGTCGACGGAGCTATACCCTCACCGGCGTCGGTCACATGGGCGCCGAAATGGGTGGCGGCGTTCTTGATCGGCGTCCAGTACATGCCGTAGCCGGACTTCGCGCCAGAGGTGGCGTTCTCATAGCCGTCGACGTTGCCCACGAAGGTGGCGTAGGGGTCACCCCAATGGAGGGTGCCGCCGGCGTCGAAGACGGGTTGGCGGGTGTCCATGCCGGTGACGTTGAGGATGTCGCCCTGGTTGGCCGTGATGTTGTATTTGGCCAACGCCATCTGCAACGAGGCCGCCTCGCAGCTGAGGCTGTGGACCTGCTTGAAGAAGGGGACGTTGCCGATGATCGCCCCGGGCGGCTGGAACGGCCGGGTGCGAGCGTCGAAGATGGCGCCGTTGAGGTCGCGGATGAGCACCGACAGCAGGCCGCCGATGTCCTGGAGCTCGCCCAGGTTACTGGCCTTGTCGAGCCGCGAAGAGAGGTCGGCCAGCCGAGCGTCAACCCCGGCCAGGTCGGCGTTGAGCGACTTTGCCGTCTGGTACAGGGAGCGGGCCCGGTTGAGCAGGGAGAAGTCCGAGCTGCGCGTGTACAGCAGGTTCTCGATGACCCGGGCCTGGGCGGCGTAGGCATCGGCGAGGTTGTTGAAGTCGTCGGTCGAGGTGGCCGTCGGGAAGCGGCTGTCGAGAGCGGCGATGGCTGCGGCCTGGGCCGCGACGTCGAGGACGCCGGTGGCCTGCGCCTGGGCGAGGTCGCCAGCGGCCCGCTGCTTCTGGTAGTTGGCGTTGTCCTTGGCCGCCTGGAACGCCGCCGCCGCGGCGTTGCTGGCCTCCTTGGCGGCGATCGCGAGCTTGAGGCTGGCGTTCCTGGCGGTCACACCATCGACCGAGTTCTGGATGGTGGCCGGGACCTGGGCGACCCGGGCGTCGATGGCGCCGGCCAGGAAGGCGTCATCAGACGCGGTGTCGAGCCCGATGTCCCGCGCGTGGACCAGGTCCTGCCGCATCGCCGCGACCTTGGCCGTGAGCTGCTGCCAGAGCCCGGTCTCAGCGTCGGTCTCGGTGAGGGTGACATCCGCGGTCATGCGGTCGAGGTCTGCTGCCCGCTGGTGGAGCTGGGCCACCACCCGCCGGTCACCGAAGAGGGTGGGCTGCGGCGCCGGCTCGTCCATCATCATCCGCTCCCGCGCCACCAGGTCGGCGACCAGCTCGGGGCCGGTGCCGTCGCCCAGCGCCTGCTCGACCTGGTGCTGGAAGCGTGAGTGGGCGGCGGCCACCGCGCTGTTGGCCGCCTGGACGTCGTATTGGGCGCGCGCGGCCGCCATCCAGCTTCCCACCCCGGTGGTTGCGGCAAAGGTCACCACCAGCTGGACCGCGGCGACGGCAATGCGCACGTACCCCCGACGGCGGACCATGCGCCCATCTTAAGCAGGCGGTTCTGAGGAACGGAAGAGGCTTAGCCAGACCGTTGCAGAGTCGCGATCACTTCTCGCGGCCCTGGGTTCAGGCCTCTGGTAACACCTCGGAGCCGATGCCCCGCCGCCGGAGCCAGATCGCCAGCCCGACGGCCGCCACAGCCACAGCGGCGCCGCCTACCAGCGTCGGCCAGGGCACGTACTCGTCTTCGATGAAGCGCCGGCGCAGCATGTCGAGCTCCTCGGCCGCGCGTTCCACAAGCAGCACCTGCGGACTCTTGGGCGAAGGCGTCACCCCCGCCAGACGTCGCCGGACGCGCTCGCGGGCATCCTCGTGGGTCACCTCAGGGAAGCCGGCCGCCAGGGCGTCGAAGACGTCGCCCAGGTGGTCGGCGTCGGTGGGCACGTCGCCGGAGAGGTAGGCATCGATGGCGCGGGAGAGCCGGTCGGCGTTCTTGTGACTCACAGCTCGCCCTCTTTGGCCAGCGCCTGCCGGAGGTTGCTCACGGCGCGGAACACAAGCAGCTTGACGGCGCCCTCGCTGCGATTCATGACCTTGCCGACCTCTTTGTTGCGCATGCCGGCGAAAAAGCGAAGCAGGATCGCCTGTCGCTGGTCGGCGGGGAGGACGCGAATGGCGTCGTGGAGCTCGGTGGACGCCTCATGGCGCAGCCAGGCGGCATCGGGCTCCTCCTCGCCCTCGTCGGGCCGGCTCTCCTGCAGCTCCAGCCAGGGCGGCCGGCGGCGGTCGCGCGAGAGCAGGTTGCTGGCCACGCGATACAGCCACGCCGAGTAGGGGACGCCCCTCCAGCGGAAGTTGGGGAGGTCCTCGAGGCCGCGCTGAAAGGTGGCCGCGGTGATGTCCTCCGCCTGCTCGCGGTTGCCGCAGTGATAGTAGACATAGGAGTAAATCTGGTCGAAGTAGCGGTCATAGAGCTTGTCAAAGGCGGCGCGATCCTGCTGGGCCGCCTCAACCAGGAGACGCTCCTCGTCGAGCTCGGCCTCGCTCTTACGCACCCGTCGTCTTCATCAAGCCCCGCATGTGCGCAAAGGTTACGGCTTTGAGTTCGCGGCGGGTAGGGAGCTAGGCAATCAGGCCGAGCCGCTTCCCGGCGCTCTCGAAGACCTCGAGGCAGGCGTCGAGCTGGGCCCGGGAGTGCTCGCTGGTGACGATGGTGCGCACCCGCGACTGCTCCCGCGCGACCATCGGGAAGACGATCGGCTGGGCAAAGATGCCGCCGGCGGAGAGGGCGTCGGAGAGGGAGTTGGCCTTGTCCGGGTCGCCCGCGATCACGGGCGTGATCGGCGTCTCACTGACGCCGGTGTCGAAGCCCATGCCGCCCAGCTGGCCCTTGAAGTAGCGGGTGTTGTCCCAGAGCCGGTCGATGCGGTCGGGCTCGTCGAGGAGCACGTCGATGGCGGCGATGCACGAGGCCGCGACGCCGGGCGGGTGGGACGTCGAGAACAGCAGCGGGCGCGCCCTTGCCACCAGGTACTCCCGCAGGACGCTGCTGCCGGCGGCGTAGCCGCCGAGCACCCCCATGGCCTTGGAGAGGGTGCCGACCTGGATCTCGACGCGGCCGTCGAGGCCGAAATGGTTGACGCTGCCGCGGCCGTTCTGGCCGAGGACGCCCGAGGCGTGGGCGTCGTCGACCATGACCATGGCGCCCTCGGGCTCGGCCCGCTCGACAATGCCGTCCAGCGGCGCGATGTCGCCATCCATGGAGAACACGCCGTCGGTGACGACCAGCTTGCGGCGGTACTTGCGGGCCTTCTGCAGCGCCTCCTCCAGGGAGTCGAGGTCGCGGTGC
>JBARRR010000160.1:0-15337 GCA_049644325.1 Candidatus Dormiibacterota bacterium | reverse complement strand
GGATCGTAGAGGAAGTAGGCGTAGGCGCGGGCTCCGGATCGGCCCACCCGCCCGCGCAGCTGGTACAGATCGGCCAACCCGAAGCGGTCGGCGTCCTGGACCAGGATCGCGTTGGCGGTGGGGATGTCGAGCCCGGACTCGAAGATCGTGGTGCTCACCAGGACGTCGTAGTCGCGGCGGATGAACGCGGTCATCACCTCGGCCAGGTCGCGCTCGTCCATCTGGCCGTGGGCCACGGCAACCCGGGCCTCGGGGGCCAGCTGGCGCACCCGGTCCGCGGCGCGAGCGATACTGCGCACGCGGTTGTGGACGAAGAAGGTCTGGCTTTCGCGCTGCAGCTCGCGGGTGATCACCTCACGGATGAGGTTGTCGGCGTCGGCCGTGACAAACGACCGAATCGGCACTCGCTCCTCGGGCGGCGTGGCCAGCACGCTGAGGTCGCGGATGCCGCCCAGCGACATGTGCAGGGTCCGCGGAATGGGGGTGGCGGTCATGCTCAGCACGTCGATGTCGGCTCGCATCCGCCGTAGCCGTTCCTTCTGGGCGACGCCAAAGCGCTGCTCCTCGTCGATCACCAGCAGCCCGAGGTCCTTGAAGCGCACCTTGTTGGTGAGCAGGCCATGGGTGGCGATGACGATGTCGATGGTCCCCGCCGCCAGCCCGGCGCGCACCCCGGCCGCCTCTTCGTCGGTGCGGAAGCGTGAAAGCATCTCGACCCGGACGGGGTAGGGCTTGAGCCGCTCGCCGAAGGTCATGAAGTGCTGGTTGGCCAGGACCGTGGTCGGCACCAGCACCGCCACCTGCTTGCCGTCGACGGCGGCCTTGAAGGCGGCTCGCAGGGCGACCTCGGTCTTGCCGAAGCCGACATCCCCCACCAGCAGGCGGTCCATCGGCTCGGGCGCCTCCATGTCCTGCTTGATCTCGTCGATGGCGCGCAGCTGGTCGGGGGTCTCCTGGTAGGGAAAGGCCGCCTCCAGCTCCGCCTGCCAGGGACCGTCGGGCGAGAAGGCGTAGCCCGGCGCCACCTCGCGGCGGGCGTAGATCTCGAGCAGCTCGCCGGCCATCTCCGCCACCGCTTTGCGCACCTTGCCCTTGGTCCGTTCCCAGTCGCCCGTGCCCAGCCGGCTGAGTCGCGGCGATTCCTCTCCCCCGCCGAGGTACAGCTGGATGCGGTCCATGTGCTCAACCGGGACAAAGACGCGGTCGTTGCCGGCGTACTCGATGGCGATGTATTCGCGCTCGGCGCCCCCGTCATCGATGCTTCGTAGCCCGCGGAAGATGCCGATGCCGTGGTCGCGATGCACCACCAGCTGGCCCTGCTCGATCTCCAGGTGGAAGGCTGCGGTGACGTCGCTGGCCTCCTCACTCCGGCGCCGCAGCCGGCGGCGCGGCCGGGGGACGACGCCGAACAGCTCGAGGTCGCTGTAGACGACGACCTCGCCGCCGGCCAGCCGGAAGCCGGTACGGACGCCGGCGTCAAGCACTGCCGCCGTCCCCCACGGCAGCTCGGTATCGACCGGGTCGAGCTCGTCGATGGCTGCGGTTGGGACGCCGGCCGCCTCGAGGATGCCGCGAAGGCGTTCGGTCTGACCGGTGGCCAGCACCACCCGCCGGCCAGCGTCGAGGGCGGCCCGGACGTCATCGGGCAGGGCCTCGGTGCGGCCCACCATCGTCGGCGGTGGCGACCACTGCAGCCCGGTGGCGCCGTGACCGGCGCGGTCCAGGGACAGCGTCGGGCCGAAGGCCTGCTCCAGGTCGCCGAACGGCACCAGCCCCGACCGGATGCCGCCGGGCAGCTCGCCGTGCTCGATCTCGGAAACGATCAGCTCCTCGGTGCTGCTGAGCGTGCGTTCCGCCTGCTGCCGGACCCGTTCCGGCTCGACCATGACCACCACCGGGGGTGTGGCGAAGTAGTCCAGCAGCGTCCCCGGTGACTCCGACAGGTAGGGGTAGAGGGCCTCGACGCCGGGGAAGTACCCGGCCTCGGCCAGGTGGGCGATGTGCTCGCGCCAGTCTGACGCCACCTCCGGCAGGGCCCGGCTGTAGTCCAGCGCCCGCAGCCGCTCCAGGGCTGCGGCGACGTCGGCGGCGCGGTGCGGGAACTCCCGCGCGGGCAGCAACGTCACCTCCTTCAGTCGCGTCACCGACGCCTGTGAGGCCAGGTCGAATCCACGGATTGACTCGACCTCGTCGCCCAGGAACTCGAAGCGCACCGGGCCCAGCCCCGCCGGTGGGTAGACGTCGATGATGCCGCCGCGGCTGGCGAACTCACCGCTCGCCTCGACCTGGCCCTCCCGCTTGTAGCCCCACTCCAGCAGCCACCCGACCAGGTGCTCCATACCGACGCCCTCGCCCACCGCGACATGGCGCACCCCCTCGCGGAAGACCACCGGTTGGGGGGCGGGGCGCATCAGGGCGGCGGGGCTGGCCGCGATCACGACGGGCCCGCCGACTTCCAGCACCCCGGCCTGGGCCGCCAGCCGGGCGGCGACGAAGTCGTCGGCGGGAGGGGTGCGGTCCATCGGCAACACATCGGCTGCCGGGTACGGGAACACACGGGGCACGCCCTCCAGCGCCAGCATGTCGTTGGCGATGCCCTGCGGGTCTGCGGTGATGGCCAGCAGCGGCTGATCAAGCCTCCGGGCCAAGTGCTGGAGCAGCAGGGCCCATGAGCCCTCGGGGGCTCCGCCAAGCTCCGCGTTGCGGCCGGCGGCAAGGTCGGTGGTGGCCCGCTCCAGCGCGGGGTCGCGCCCCAGGGCGGCATCAAGGGTCTTCACCGCCGATGACGTCTTCGGGCTCACACCGACTCCCGGTTGTACTGGTTCATGCCGATTTCGATACCCTCGGTCAACCCCGCCATAACCGCGTCGGCGCCAAGGTCGACCAGGGCTGGCAGCTTCTCCTTCTCCTCGTCATTGAAGGCGGAGAGAAGGTAGTCGATGGGATCGGGCTCCTCCTCCGGCCGACCGATGCCGACCCGGAAGCGGGGGAAGGCGCTGGTGCCCAGGGCTTCGGCCACGGAGGCCACGCCCTTGTGGCCGCCAGGACTGCCCTTGAGCCGGATTCGGAGCTTGCCAAACGGGATGTCAAGCTCGTCGTAGACCAGCCAGAGGTTGACGGGGTCGATGCCGTGCTTGTGGGCCAGGGCGGCCACCGACTCACCGCTGAGGTTCATGAAGGTCTGAGGCTTGGCCAGCAGGAGCGACCTGGAGCTGTCGCCGGGGTCGGGGGCGGTGCCGACCAGGGCCTTCTTGTCGCGCTGGGTGACCCGAACACCGAGGCGCTCGGCCAGGCGGTCCACGACCATGAACCCCAGGTTGTGCCGGGTGCGGCTGTACTCCGACCCCGGGTTGCCGAGGCCAACCACCATGCGGCTGACGGGAAGGGTCGCGGCCTTCTTGCGACGGAACGCCATCAGCGCCGGCTCCTATCCGCTGACACGCCGGCGCCGGCCAGACCGGCGGCGGTCACGATCTCGTCGGTGCGGGCGAACATCGCCTCCCGATCCCGCCGGTTGGCATGGTCGTAGCCCCGCAGGTGGAGGAAGCCGTGCACCGCGAGCGTTGCTGCCTCGACCTCCGGGGAGTGGCCCGCCTCGGCGGCCTGCCGGCGCAGGTGATCGACCGACAGCATGATGTCGCCGAGCTCGCCGTCGCCACCCGACGCGAAGGCGAGAACGTCGGTGGCGTGGTCCTCGCCGGCGAACCGCCGGTTGTACTCGCGGATGGTGGGGTCATCACAGACCAGCACACCAACCGCCAGGCCCTCGGGCACCGCCTCGATCCGAGCAGCCGTCTGCAGCGCGCGCCTGATCACCGAACGCAGCGGGAGGGGACGAATCGCGCTCTGAATGTGGACCGCGAGGGGGCGCCTGGCCGACACCCCGGCGACTCTAGCCGGCCCGGGCGTCAGCCGGCGCGCGACCGGCGCTTGCGCGCCGCGACCAGCTTCTTCTTGCGGCGCACGCTGGGCTTCTCGTAATGCTCGCGCCGGCGCACCTCGGACAGGATGCCGTTCTGCTTGATCTTCTTGTTGAAGCGACGGAGGGCACTCTCGAAGGTTTCGCCTTCGCGAACCTTGACCTCGGACAGAGTGAATCACCTCCTTGTTCTGGGATGGCGCAAAATGCGCGCGGGCGAACGCGCCCGGAACTCAGCGAGTATACCCGGGCACCATCTCCAGGACGCCCGCCGGGATGGGTCCCGCCGCCAGCAGTCGCGCACGCGTTGCCGCAGGGTCGGGGTCGGCCTCGCGACCGACCCAGAGTTGGTCGACGCGACGCATGCCCGCAATGAAGGCGAGCGCCGCCAGGGGCTGGGCGGCCACGTGGGCGGCCTGCATCCTGGCGGTCTCCTCGTCCATCCCGGTCTCGGCAGCGATCAAGGCAGCGGCCTCCTCCAGTCCCAGGCGACCGCGCGCAAAGCCGGCGCCAACCAATGCCAGCATGGCCCGCCAGGCCAGCTCACGGCGCGCGTCAGATGGGCGCCACGTGGCCAGCCCCGGCGCGAGGGCGCGGGTGGTGACCTGGTAGGCGCTGACCACGTCAGACGCCGGCAGCAGCAGGCGCGCCAGGGGTGTGGCCTGCCTTTGCCACAGCGCGGGCAGCATCTCCCCCAGGTAGAGGGCCTGGGTGGCGCCCTCGAGGTCGGCTTCCGCATAGGGCACCCCCGGGGCGGCCAGGACCAGCGGGTCGCGATCCGACAGCCCGCCAGGGTCGACCAGGACCAGCGGCGGGAGAAGCGGCTGCATCCAGGCCGGCGCGGCAACCATCGACCAGACCGATCCGGGGGGCGAAGCACACCAGCGGTTCTCGGCGGCGGCGGCGATGCGAGCCCCGACCTCGCCCAGCGGCCACTCGGCCTCGGCCGAGGGCGCGGGCGGGGCAGCGGGTTCCTCGAAGGCGGTCGCCGCCTGCTCCGCCAAAACCTCCTCGGCGGACGTCTGCAGCTCTTCGAGGCCTGCACCCAGTCCCAGCTCGATCGCGCTCTCTACCAGATCAGAACGGGCCTCGGGAGGCGCCGCCGCGGCCATGTAGTCGCGGACGATCCAGCCGCCATCCTCTGCGGCAGCGGCCAGCAAAATTCCCAGGCCGGCCTCGATACGCTCACGCGTGGCGGCGGGGAGCGTTGCCGCCATCGACGCGATCACATCCAGGAGCGCCGGCAGCCGCTTGGCGGCGGCCAGCGCCACCTCGCCACCCGCAGCCGGCCCGCCGAGAGGGCCCTGCCGGGCCTCAGCCAGGAAGCCAGGGGCGCTCTCGATCAGCTCGGTCAGCCGATCCGCCTCGGCTTCAAGGTCGAAGAGAACGCGGGTCAGCTGCGCCAGCAGGTGGCGCTCGAGCAGCACCGAGCCGGTCGGCGGCCATGGTCCCGGGGGTGGGGTTGCCCGCCGCAACCCGTAGAGCAGAGCGAGGCGGTCGATCTCGTCCGCGCCGATCGGCACGGTAAGCCCCTCGAGCGCTCCGGCCAGGGCGACCAGGGTGGCGCGGTCGCGTTCGTGGGCGTCGGCCCCGGCGAGGGGCAGACCGCCGGTGGCTTCACCCCGAAGCAGGGCTCCCAGCGGGTCGATCTCCAGCAGCTCAGCCCGAGCGCGTCCCACCATGCCCGCCAGGGCGGTGTCCTGGGGAAGCCGGGTCGAGGCCGGGGTTGCCATCCAACGTGAGCGTACTGGTTTAGCATCGGCAGGCTGTGATCCGCGTTTTCGTCGCGCCCGAGTCGGTTTCCGGGGGCGTCCTGCGTCTGTCCGGCGGGGATGCCCGGCACGTGGGCGGGGCGCTGCGCGCGCGGGTGGGCGAGCCGCTCGTCGCCGTGACGCCCGACGGCATCGAGCACCGCTGCACGGTCACGGCGGCCAGCGCCAGCGAGGTCCTGGCCGAGGTCGTGGAGGCAGGTCCCTCTCGTGCCGAACCCCGGCTTCGCCTGCGGCTGGGGCAGGCCCTCCTCAAGGGCGACCAGTTCGACCGCATCCTGGAGAGCTCGGCCGAGGTCGGGGTCGAATCGGTGCAACCCCTCCTCACCGAGCGTGCCATCGCGCGGCTGGAGCCCAGCAGGGCCGCCGCCAAACTCGACCGCTGGCGGCAGATAGTGCGCCAGGGCGCTGAATTGGGGCAGCGTGCCCGCCTCCCGCAGGTGCTGGATCCCGCATCGCTCGAGCAAGCTGTGGCCCGGGCTGCCGCAGACGGGATGCGGACCCTCCTTCTATACGAGGGCGCGGGCCTGCCCAGCCTGTCCCACGTGGAGATTGAGCTCGCCGGTGGCGTGGCCATCATGGTCGGACCCGAGGGCGGCTGGTCGGAGGCCGAGGTAAGGTTGGCGGAACAAGCGGGCGCGACACCGGTGACGCTGGGGCCCAGGATCATGCGGCCCCTGCCGGCGGCGCTGACAGCGCTGGCGGTGGTCCTGCACCGCGCCGGCGAGCTGGAACTCAAGGAGGAATGAGTGGCCGACGAATGCATCTTCTGCGGGATCGTCAACGGTGACGTCCCCGCCAACATCGTCTATCGCGACGACGAGGTCGTGGCCTTCGAGGACATCAAGCCGGTGGCCCCCGTCCACCTGCTGGTGATCCCCACCCGCCACATCGACTCCATCCGAGACGTCACTCGCGAGGACGACGACATCGTCGGCAAGCTGATCGCCACGGCCAACCAGCTGGCCAGGGACAAGGAGATCCATGACGCCGGCTACCGGCTGAACATGAACGCCGGCCCCAACGGTGGCCAGACCGTCTACCACCTACACGTTCATCTGCTCGGCGGCCGCTTCATGACCTGGCCGCCTGGATAGTCGCGCAGGCGCCGGAAGCTAGATACCCAGGGAGTCGCGGAGGCGGTCCAGGAGGTTCTTGGGAGCCTGGGTTGGCTGACCGGTGACCCCGCCCAGCTCATTTAGCGCCCTGCGCTGGTCGGCGGTGAGCTTGGTCGGGGTGATGACGTGGACCAGTACGATCTGGTCGCCACGGCGGCCCGTGCGGACATGGGGCACGCCCCGGCCCTGGAGCCTTAGCTGGGTGCCGTACTGGGTGCCTGCCGGCACCGTCAGCTGGACCGGGCCGTCGACGGTGGGCACCTGGATGTTGTCGCCCAGGGCTGCCTGGGCGAAGCTGACGCCGAGATCGAAGTAGATGTCCCGGCCGTGGCGGCGAAGCTCAGCATGGGGGGACACCGAGATGGCGACGTAGAGGTCGCCATGGCCGCCACCTCGGGTGCCGACCTCGCCCTCGTTGGGAAGGCGCACCTGGTCGCCGTCGTCAACGCCGGCGGGGACCCTGACCTGGAGCTTCTTGCGCACCTCGGTGCGGCCGCTGCCATTGCAGGTGGTGCATGGGGTCTCCACTACCTCGCCTGCTCCCTGGCACCGCGGGCAGGTGGCGACGTTCACGACCTGGCCGAAGATCGAACGCGACATCCGCCGCACCTGGCCCTGGCCGTTGCACTCGGAACATGTCGCCGGCGACGTGCCAGGCGCAGCCCCGCTGCCGCTGCAGGTGGCGCAAGTGTCGTGGCGGGGGACCTCGATTTCTTTCTGCGCGCCGAAGACGGCCTCTTCGAAGGTGAGGCGGAGACCGAAGCGCAGGTCGGCCCCGCGCCGCGGCCCGGTCCGGACCCGGCCGCCACCCTGGCCACCGAAGAACATGTCGAAGATGTCGCCAAAGCCAGCGCCGGCAAAGGCCTCGGCGAAGCCGGCGGGTCCACCCCCGCTCATCCCGGGCACCGCGCCATAGGTGTCGTACTGGTTCCGCTTGGTGGGGTCGGAGAGGACGGCGTAGGCCTCGTTGAGCTCCCGGAAGCGAGCCTCGGCAACCGAGTCACCAGGGTTCTTGTCGGGGTGATACTTCATCGCCAGCTTGCGGAAGGACGTCTTGATCTCCTCGGAGCTCGCCGTCCGCTTCACCTCGAGGACCTCGTAGTAGTCGCGCGTGGTCGCCATGGCTGACTGAGATTAAAGGACGGTCGGGTTGGAGGTCAGCTACTGCCGGCGACTTTAACCATGCTCGGCCGGAGGACCCGGTCGTGGAGCATGTAGCCCCGCTGGAGCTCGTCGATGACGGTGCCTTCGGCGTGCTCCTCGGACGGCTCAGCCAGCACCGCCTGGTGAAGGTTGGGGTCGAAGGGGTGGCCGACCGCCTCGATGGTGGTCACGCCCGCCGCGGCGAGCATCTCCTCCAGCTGTCGCAGGACCATCGTCAGCCCGGTAACCCACTCCAGCGGCGCCTCACCCTCGGCGGCGTCGGGGGCGTGCTCCAGGGCCCGGTGGAAGTTGTCCACAACGGGTAGGAGCTTGGCCAGCAGCTCAGAGTTCCCGTACTGCAGCTGGTTGGCCTGCTCCTGGCGGAAGCGTTTGCGCAGGTTGTCCATCTCGGCGACGGTGCGGACGTACCTGTCCTCGGTCTCAGCGGCCTCGGCGCGCGCCTTCTCGACCGCCTCCTCGGCGGCCTCCAGCTGTTTGCGCAGGTCGGCCTCGCCGCCGTGGCCGGCGTCGCGCTTGCGCCGCTCACCCGGCAGGGTCGCGCCCTCGTCGGGGCGTTCGGACTCGTCCTGCTCCGGGCGGGGACGGCGCCCGACCGCTGGTGGGATACCCATGCTCTCGGCGACGGTGCGATTGCCGCGGCGGCGATCTCGGGGATCGACTGGACGCGTCATCTCACCGTCGCCGTTGAAACGGTCATCTGGCATGTTGGCGGTCTACCCAAGATGATCTGGGGCCAATCGTTCCTCCACTCGAAGCCCGACCTCACTCGTACAACCCGGCGATGCGGCTGCCGGCGAGCTCGGCGATGTAGCGCAGCCGGGCGACAACCTCGGGGTAGCGCATCCGGGTGGGTCCGATGGTCCCGAGGGTGCCTGTGATCCCGGCGCCTGAGTAGGTGGTCATCACCAGGCTGCATTCGCGCAGGTGCATGTCTGGGTTCTCGTCGCCTATGACCACCTCGACCTGCTCATCGGGGTCGAGCGACTCCAGCACCTTGGCCAGTTCACGGCTCTCCTCCAGGATCTCGAGCACCGGCATTAGCCGCTCGGCGTCCATGAACTCGGGCTGCTTGAGCAGGTTGCGGACGCCGTCATGGATGACGATGGTGGCGGACTGGGCATCGTAGGCCGCCATGAAGTCGGCGATCTCGCTGATCACGGCGCCGTCGCCGGCCCAGGCCTTCTGTGCACCCGCGGCCTTGCGAACCTGGGTTGCGCTCTTGCCACGGAAGTCCTTGTTAATGCGGGCAGCCAGGCGGCTCAGCCCATCCTGGTCGACCTCGGGCGTCAGGTCCAGCGGGTGCTGCCGGACGATGTTGCCCTCCAGGACCACCACCGCCAGAACACGAGTGCCCTCCAGGTGGATCAGGTCGAGGTGCTTGAGGTGGCACTCGGTTGTTCGCGGCGCGGTGACCACGCCAACGTTCTCGGCAGCGCGGGCCACCAGCATGGCGGTGCCCTCGAGGATGGCCTCGAGGTCGAGCGGAAGCTCGGCGAAGGCAGTCTGGAGCTGCGACCGTAGGTCGGCGCTGACGGCCTGCTCCTCCATCAGGTTGTCGACGAAGTAGCGATATCCGCGCGTCGATGGCACCCGGCCGCTTGACGTGTGCGGCTGGCGCAGGTGGCCGGTGTCCATCAGGAAGGCGAGCTCATTGCGGATGGTGGCCGCGCTCCACCGGGCGAAGTACCGGGCCGCCAGCGCCTGGGAGCCGACCGGGACCGCCGTCGACGTGTAGTCGATCACCACCGCCTTGAGCACCTGCTCTTTGCGGTCGTCGAGGTCGGGTGAAGGCTCGTTTAGCACTCGCGTCTCCTGAGTGCTAAGGATTGTAACCTGCCAAAGCGAGATCGCCGGAGCCGGCGGGGAGAAACTCGGCGACCACGCGATTGAGCACTCGCTGTCCGGCGCTGGCTACTCGCACGCGTTCAGCCTCGGTGCGGAGCAGGCCATCGGCCTCCAGTCGCGCGATGGTCGGGGACAGGTTCTGACGCGCCGCCGTACCCCACCGCGCCTCGATGTCGCCGAGGTCGACGCCGGAGTCGCGGCGCAGGCCCATCATCATCAGGTCGGAGAGCGTGGTCGCCAGGTCGAGCTGCTCGTGGCCGGCGACAGCGTTGCCACACGCCCGGATCGCCGAGATGTATGCGGCGGGGCTGCTGACATTCCATTGCCGCACTGACGTCGCACCGGCCCCGTCGAGCCAGGCCGGCAGCGCCGGCGGCTGCAGGAAGGCGTGCGCCCCGGCGCCGGCAGCCGCATAGGGCACGCCCGTCCAGTAGGCGATGTTGTGACGGCACTCGCGCCCCGGTCGGGCCCAGTTGGAGACCTCGTAGCGGTCGAACCCGGCGGCGCGCAGCAGGGTCTCGACGGTTTCGTACTGGGCCAACATGGTCTCCTCGTCGGGCATCAGGGTATGACCGGCCGCGACCTCGGCGCCGAGCCGGGTGCCCACCTCGGGGGTCAGCTCGTAGGCGGAGACGTGGTCGGGACCAAGCTCGAGCACCTCGCCCAGGACCCCGGCCCAACGGGAGGTCGAGAGCCCGGGGATACCGAAGATCAGGTCGCAGCTGATGTTGGCGAAGCCGGCGACGCGGGCCTGCTCGAAGACCATGGTTGCCTCCTCGGCGCTGTGGGCGCGCTCGAGGAAGCCAAGCGCGGCGGAGTCCAGGCTCTGAACGCCGAGACTGAGCCGGTTCACGCCCGCCTCCAGCCAGGACGCCATTCGACCGGCCTCGGCCGACTGCGGGTTGGCCTCCAGGGTTATCTCGGCGTCTTCCGCCACGTCAAAGGCGATCCGGGCCGCGTCCAGCACCGCCTTGATGTGGGCCGCGGGAACACGGCTGGGGGTGCCCCCGCCTATGAATATGGTGTCCAGCCGAGGGTGATCGAGGCTCCGGCCCCAGGCCATGATCTCCTCGACCAGGGCCTGGTTGTAGCTTTCGAAGAGGTGCTCCAGGCCGACGTGCGAGTTGAAGTCGCAGTAGGGGCACTTGGACACGCAGAAGGGGACGTGTACGTAGAGGCTATGAGGCCGGCGATCGGCCGTCGACCACGCGTCAACCACGGCTGTCTCCCTGGGGCTGGGCCCCCCACAGGGCGCGGCTGATGGCGAGGTACCGCATCGGCTTGCCGTACCACGTCCCGTCCTTCTCGTAGCGCAGCCCCGCCTTCTCCAGCACGTGCAGCGAGCCCAGGTTGTCGTGGTTGGCCACGCCCACGATGCGGTCGACGGCGAGGTGGGCGAAGCCCCAGGCCAGGCTGGCGCGGGCGCCCTCGGTGGCGTACCCGTTGCCCCAGTGCTGCTTGGCGAAGCCGTAGCTGACCTGGACCTCGCCGCTGTGGTCGAGGTCCTCGAGGCCACAGTAGCCCAGGGTCGTCCCGTACCCCCGCAGCTCGACCACCCACTCGCCCCAGCCACGGCTGCGCCACTTGTCGATCCAGTGGTTGAGCCGTTCCTCGGATGCCTCGCGGGTCTGCGGACTCCCCCGGAGGAAGCGCTCGACGTCGGGGTCGGCCCACATCGCGGCGAAGTCATCGATGTCGTCCTCGCGCGGCGCCCGCAAATGGAGGCGCGCCGTCTCGACGGTGCTCGGGGCGTCAGGATGGAGGGCGGGCAACTCTTGCCGGGGCGCCTTCGCTCGATGGCGCTCCCACTCCTCCCGGCTGATGGCGAACTGGCGCAGCTCGTGTCCGTACCAGTGGCCGTTGCCGACATAGGTCATGCCCACCTTTTCCATCACGCGCTGCGACGCCAGGTTGTCGGGGTACGCCACCGCGACGATGCGATCCAGGCCGAGGACCTCGAAGCCCCAACCGACCGCGACGCCCGCGACCTCGGTGGCGTAGCCCTTGCCCCACTCCGAGGGCACCAGGCCGTAGCCGACCTCGATCTCGGGGCCGCCATCGAGGTAGTGGAGGCCGCCGTATCCGATGAAGTGCCCGTCGTCGCGCGACTCGACCAGCCAGCGCTCGAACCCGAGCTCACGCCAGCAGCGGACGAACCGCCCGATCCACTCGTACTTAACGTGGGGCGGCTGCGCTGCGCCGGTTATGTAGCGCTGGACCTGGTCGTCCTCGGTGATGACGCCGAAGATCTCGCCGTCGGCGACGGTGGGCAGGCGCAGTCGTAGCCGCGCCGTGCCGAGCTCCACTGGCGCGCCCTCGGCGGGGCGGCGCGGCGGGGTGTTGGCGCTTACCTCGGTTGCGCGCGTGCCTTCCGCCATCAGCTTTCCAGGGAGAGAACGGCCATGAAGGCCTCCTGCGGAATCTCGACGTTGCCCACCCGCTTGAGCCGCTGCTTGCCCGCCTTCTGCTTCTCCAGCAACTTGCGCTTGCGGGTGACGTCGCCGCCGTAGCACTTGGCGATGACGTCCTTACGGAAGGCGGATACCGTCTCGCGGGCCACGATCTTGCCGCCGATGGCTGCCTGGATGGCGACCTCGAACATCTGCCGCGGGATCAGGTCCTTGAGCTTCTCGACCAGCTTGCGGCCCTGGATCGAGGCGCGGTTGCGGGGCACGATCATGGAGAGCGCGTCCACCCTCGAGCCGCCCACCAGCACGTCAAGCTTGACCAGGTCGGCCTCGCGGTAGCCGGTGAGCTCGTAGTCCAGCGAGGCGTACCCCTTGGAGCGCGACTTGAGCTGGTCGTAGAAGTCGTGGATCAGCTCGGCCATCGGCATGTCGTAGTGGAGCTCGACCCGCTCCCCGGGATGGTGCTCGAGGTTGATGAAATCGCCACGGCGGTCCTGGCAGAGCTGCATCATCGCCCCGGTGTACTCCGACGGCGTGATCAACGAGATCTTGGCCCGCGGCTCCTCGACGGTCTGGGCGTGGTGCGGCGGCGGGAAGTGCTCAGGGTTGTCGATCATCTCGACCCGCCCGTCGGAGAACGTGACCCGGTAGACCACCGTCGGGGCCGTGGCGATGAGGTCCAGGTTGAACTCGCGCTCCAGCCGCTCCTGGACGATCTCCATGTGCAGCAGGCCAAGGAAGCCGATGCGGAAGCCGAAGCCCAGGGCCGCCGACGACTCGGGCTCGTAGACCACCGCGGAGTCGTTCAGCTGCAGCTTCTCCAGCGCCTCCTTGAGGTCCTGGAAGTCGTCGGAGTCCTGGGGGTAGATACCCGCGTAGACCATGGGCAGGGCCGGCCGGTAGCCGGGCAAAGGCGGGGCGGGGTGCGCGGCGTCGACGATGGTGTCCCCCACCCGCGCGTCGCGTAGGTCCTTGATGGCGGCGATGACATAACCGACCTCCCCGGCTACCAGCTCCTTGGTGGCCTGCATCGCGGGACGGAAGGTGCCCACCTCGTCGACCTCGTAGATCTTGCCGGCGGCAGCGTACTTCACCTTCTTGCCCGCCGCCAGCCGGCCCGCCACCACCCGAACGTAGCTGATCACGCCCCGGTAGGTGTCGAAGTGGGAGTCGAAGATGAGCGCCTGGAGCGGAGCGTGGGCGTCGCCCTGGGGCGGCGGGATGCGCTCGACGACGGCCTCCAGGATCGCCTCGATGCCGATCCCGTCGCGGGCGGACGCCAGGATCGCCTCGTCCCCGGGGAGGCCGATGACCTCCTCGATCTCGCGGCGCACCAGCTCCGGCTCGGCGGCGGGGAGGTCGATCTTATTGATCACCGGGATGATCTCGAGGTCGTGGTTGATGGCGGCGTAGACGTTGGCCAGGGTCTGCGCCTCCACCCCCTGGGCGGCGTCGACCACCAGGATGGCGCCCTCGCAGGCGGCCAGCGAGCGTGACACCTCGTACGAAAAGTCCACGTGCCCAGGCGTGTCGATCAGGTTGAGCTCGTACGTCTCCCCGTTCGTGGCCTTGTAGTTGAGCTTGACCGGCGCCAGCTTGATGGTGATGCCACGTTCGCGCTCGAGATCGAGCTGGTCGAGGACCTGCTCCTTCATATCGCGCCCCTCGACCGCGCCGGTGGCTTCCAGCAGGCGGTCGGCGAGGGTCGACTTCCCGTGGTCGATGTGGGCGATGATGCAGAAATTGCGGATATGGTCGCGGGCCTGTGACATAGACGGCGATTCTAGTTGGGCCCCTGTGGACGGCGAAGGGGTGGTCAGGCTGATGGTGCGCTGCGACAATCTGGGAGATGGCAGTCTCCCGTAAGCCGAGCAAGACCGCCCTGGTCCTGGCCAGCGGCGGGGTCAGCGGCGTGTCCTACGAGGTCGGCGCGCTGCGCGCGCTGGACCACGTCCTCACCAACCGGACGGTCAACGACTTCGATATCTACGTCGGCACCAGCGCGGGCGCCGTGGTGTCCGCGGCCCTCGCCTGTGGCATTCCCCCGATCATGCTTGCCGGCCTCCTCACCGGTACGGTGCCCGGCTTCAGCCGCCTCAGCCCGCTGTCGCTGTACCGACCCAACGTCGGCGAGGTCGTGGAGCGCCTCTGGGGGGCGCCGCAGCTGCTTCGCAACGCCGCCTCCGAATACTGGAGGTTCCGCGACCGCCTGCCATTGTCGGAGGTGTTGTACGCGCTGACGCCGCTGCTGCCAACCGGGATCTTCACCAACGGCGGCCTGGAGCGCTACATCGGCGAGACCCTCGCCATGGCGGGTCTGTCGGATGACTTCCGCGACATCCGCAAGGAGCTGCACATCATCGCCGCCGACATCGAGAGCAACCGGCGCGCCGACTTCTCGCAGCTGACCACCCCCAACGTCCCGGTTTCCAAGGCGGTGGCGGCCTCCACGTGCATCCCCATCGTCTTCCGGCCGGTTGAAATCGACGGGCACCACTACGTCGACGGTGGCGTCAAGGGCCATGCCGCCATCGACGTGGCCATCAGCCGCGGCGCCAAGCTGATCGTGGTGATTAACGCCCTGGTGCCGCTGGACACCGAGGCCATCGGCAAGCGAGCCAGTGTCGACGAGACCCGGAAGACGATCTACGACCTGGGGCTGCGGGCGGTCGTCAACCAAATCCTCAGGGGCATGCTCCACGACAGCCTGATCGACCACCTCCAGGATGTCCGGGCCAAGAACCCGGATGTCGACTTCATCCTGATCGAGCCGCGGCCCGACGACGAGAAGATGTTCTTCCACGAGGTGATGAGCTTCTCGGCCCAGCTGATCGTGATGCAGCACGGCTACGAAACGGTGACCAAGGGCCTCTACGAGGTATGGCCCTACCTGTCGCGGGTCCTGCCCAAACACGGCATCGAGCTCACCCGGCACGTGGTCGACAAGAAGCCGTTGGAGGTTCCGGTCACCGACCTGGAGCGCACCAACGTCCTGGGGCGGCTGTTCCAGACTGTGCTCGACCGACGGATCAGCGCCAAGGGCGAGCGGCCCGACATCTCGGCGCGGGTGCAGACCGCCCGGCCCGCGGCGACGGCGAAGCGCAAGGCGCGTCG
>JBARRR010000159.1:0-2514 GCA_049644325.1 Candidatus Dormiibacterota bacterium | reverse complement strand
AGCCCGTCCAGCGCCGCGTCCGCCCCACCCTCGACTGGCGGGACGACCGTGGCCGTGGTTGGTGACCCCCCGCCGGGCGCATTCAAACCCGATAGCATCACGGTCAAGGTGGGCGACACCGTGAAATGGGACTTCCAGGACGACAACGCCCAACACACGGCAACCGCCGACGATGGCTCCTTCGACTCCGGCCCCAAGCAGCACGAGAGCTTCACCTTCACGTTCACCAAGGCGGGGACCTTCGGCTACAGCTGCACCATCCACCCCACCATGAAGGGGTCGGTCACCGTCCAGTAGCGCCCCAGGTCGGGGCTGAGCCTATTCGGAGCGGGGACGGGCGAACGAGGCCGCGATCAGCGCAGCCACCGCGCCGGCCCAGAAGGCGATCGCGTGGTACGAGACCGGGTGCGCCGGGTTGTGCGAGGTGACCTGGTAGTAAACGCCGACCAGCACCAGGACCACGGCCACCGCAATCAGGCCGATCAGGACGATGGGCTTTCGCAGTGAATCCAAGCTTTCTCCTCTGAGTGCTCTTTGGGTGAAACCCTACCGCGTGATGACCAGGCCGACGATTCCGATCACTGCGCAATATCCGGCGAACGGGTCAAGCCGCCCGAACCGAAAATACCGCAGCAGGAACCGAGCGCTCACGTAGGCGGTGACCGCCGCCACCACCGCGCCGGCGAGGTAGGTCAGCAGCGGCGCCCCCGCGGTGAACAGCGTCGGCACCTCGAGCACGCCGGCGGCGAGGATGATCGGGGTTGCCAGCAGGAAGCTGAAGCGCGCCGCCGACTCGTGCTTAAGCCCGGCCAGCAGGCCCGCGGTGATCGTGCTCCCAGAGCGCGAGATCCCGGGGAACAGGGCGAGTGACTGGGACACCCCCACGATCGCGGCACGGGGCAAGGTCAGGCCGGCCTCGGTCTCGTAGGCCGCCTCTCGCTGCTCCGGCTTGAGCCCGGCGGCCGGGTCCCTGGCTCGCTGGCGTTCGTCGCGGCGGCGGAGGACCTCGCCAGTGCCCATGATCCCCGCGTTGATGATCAGGAATATGGCGGCGGCGCGCGGGCTGGCAAAGAACTTCTCCAGGTCGCTCTTGAAGAAGGCACCGGCCAGCCCCGTCGGTATGGTGCCGATGAAGATCAGGATGCCGAGGCGTTCATTGGGATCGGACCCGAGGCGGCCCCTGTACACGGCGCGGAGGAATCCGCGAATGATCTTGACCCAGTCGTCGCGGAACACCAGCAGCAGAGCGCCGGCGGTGCCCAGGTGCAGGAGGGTCAGGTAGGGCAGGAACGTGGGGTCGGCCTGGTTGTAATCCCAGCCCAGGAGCCTGGGGACGAGCACGGCGTGACCCAGGCTGCTGACCGGGAACAGCTCGGTTGAGCCCTGCAGCAAGGCCAGGAAGAGCGCCTGCCAGATGTTCATCGCCGCAAGGCTAGCAGCCGTCCGGAGGCCCCCAGGCACTTCGGCACCAGTTCGGCAAACCCGCGTCGGAGGCCCCTGGACGGCGATCTATGATGGCGCCGTGCCAGAACGAATCGGTGCCTACGAGATCCTCGGGACCATTGGCCAGGGCGCGTCCGCGGTGGTCTACCTGGCCGAGCAGACCGAGCTGGCGCGGCGGGTCGCGCTCAAGGCGCTTAGCCCGAGCCTTAGGGCGCAGCCGGGCTTCATCGAGCGGTTCCGCCACGAGGCCCAGGTCATGGCCCTCCTGGACCATCCCAACTGCGTCCGCGTCTGGGAGTTCTTCGAAGAGGACGCCGGCGCCTACCTGGCGATGGAGTACGTGCCCGGCGCCTCGCTCCGCGCCGTTATCAAGCAGGCCGGCCGCCTCTCGCCAGAGCAGTCGCTGGGAGTCCTCCGGGGCGCGCTGTCCGGGCTGGCCCACGCCCACGGCCTGGGACTGACCCACCGCGACCTCAAGCCGGAGAACATCATCGCCGACCCCGAAGGCACCTCCAAGCTGGTCGACTTCGGCCAGGCAATCGCACCCGGGGAGGCGGGTATGCCGTCCGGGAGCAGCGGCACACCGGCCTACATGAGCCCCGAACAGGCCCGCGGCGAGGCCGGCGACGTCCGCAGCGACGTCTACGCCGCCAGCGCCATCCTCTACGAGCTGCTGACCGGCGAACCACCGTTTAGCGGCGAGAGCCCGCTGGCTCTCATGCGCAAGCACATCAGCGAGCCCGTTCCGGACGCCCGCAAGCTCAACCGCAACCTCTCGGAACGCGTCGCCGCGCTGATGGGGCGGGGCATGGCCAAGGAGCCGGGCGAGCGCTTTCAGACCGCCGCCGAGTTCCTGGCGGCGCTGGAGGAGGCGGCCGATGACGCCTACGGCGCGGCGTGGGAGGCGGCCAGCTCGATCCGAGCGCTGGTGGGATCGGCGGTGGCGGCGTCGGGCCTCGCCGCGGGCGCTGGCGCGGGAGCCTCGGCGGCGGGCGCCTCGGAGGCTACCGGCGCCATGACCGGCGCAGGTCTGGCGAGTTCCGCGGGAGCAGCGGCCGACGTGGCCGCCGT
>JBARRR010000158.1:0-2673 GCA_049644325.1 Candidatus Dormiibacterota bacterium | reverse complement strand
CAGCTACGTCGCGGCCGCATGGCTGCCTTTGCTGGCGGCTGCGGGCCGGCTCCGCCTCGCCGCCGCGGGCTGAAGCCGGCCGCATGCCTGCCTCTCCCATCCCCCAACTGACCGCCCTCTTGCTGCTGCCCGCGCTGGCGGCGGCGGCGCGCCGGCCGGCCTGGGGGCGCGCCGTATCCGCCGTCGCCCTGATCGGCAGTGCCGTGGCGCTGATCCTGCTGCCCGCCAACTCCGCCATTTCTGGGATCGCCGGCATCAGCGCCTTCGGCAAGGGCGCCGCCTGGCTGTCGCTGCTGGGCGTGGCCCTCGTGGTCTTCGCCCTGCCCGCTGGCCCCGATGCCGGCGGCACCCGCGCCGCCTGGATCATCCATCTCCTGGCGCTGGGCACGGTGCTGGCAACGCGCTCACCGTTGGTCCTGCTCCTGGTCCTCCTGCTGATCGCGGCGGCGGTGCCCCGCCTCGATCCCGCCGCCTCCGCCGACGGCTGGCGCCGCAGCCTGGCGGTCGGCGGCCTGCTGGTCTTCGCCGGTCTCCTCATCGCCGGCGCCGGTCCGACGCCGGTCACCGACCTGACCCTTGCCGGCGGCCTGGTCCTAGGCTTCCTTCTGGTTACCGGGGCCTTCCCCTTTGGTGTCGGCGTGTGGCGCTGGCTGACCGAGACGGGCCCCCGCCGGGCCACCGCGGTCGCCGCGGGCCTGGTCCCAGCGCTGATGACGACGCTGGTCGACAACCTCGACGTCCTCAACCGGCTGCAGCTGGTCCAGCCCACACGGGTGCCGGTGGCCGTCGCCCTCTTCGGCGCCGCAACCCTGATGCTGTCGGCGCTCCACTCGTTCGCGGTGCGGGGCTGGCACTCGCTTGGCGCCGATGGGGTCATCTTCGACGTGGGGCTGGCCCTGGTGGCGGCGGGCGCCGGGGGGCTGGATGGCGCCGCCCTGGTGCTGACCGTGATGGCCATTACGCGACCCCTCATGTTCCTGGTCGAGCGGCTCGAGATGCGCCGGACGTGGGGGTGGATTGGCGCCGCCGGCGCACTGCTGGGGGCTGCCGGTATGCCGCCCACCCTGGGCTTCGCCGCTCGCCTTTTGGTGCTGGCCGCTGCCTTCCGTCTCAGCCTGCCGCTGGCACTCGCCGTCCTCGCTGGCGTGATGCTGCAGCGGGTGGCGTCGGCGCGGGTGGTGCTGGCGCGGCTGGGCGACGCCGCGTCACCAGCCGCCGCACACCACCCGGCGATGTCGGAGCGGCTGGCGATCGCCCTGGTGGTGGTGGCCCTGGTCGCCGCTGGGATCGCCCCCGGGGTGGTCCTCAGCCACCTCTGGGGGATCGGCTGAGTCCCTGTCATGAGGCTCGTGCTGGCCTCGGCCTCGCCCCGCCGGTCCCAGGTCCTCGATGAGATTGGGGTCGAGTTCGAGGTCGACATCTCCAGGTTCGACGAGGACGGCCTCATCGGGCTTGGCCCGCGCGCCCACGCCGTCGCCGCCGCGCGCGGCAAGGCCGAGGAGGTACGCCGCCGACGCCCGCAGGACTGGGTGGTGGGCGTGGACACCGTCGTCGCCCGCGACGGGTTGCTCCTGGGCAAGCCCGCCGATGCCGGCGACGCCACCCGCATGCTGCGGCTCCTCTCCGACCGCTCCCACTCGGTGATCTCGGCGGTCCATGTCGCCTCACCGAAGGGGGACGCGGGCAGCATTGCCATCAGCCGCGTTCGGTTCGAGCCACTCTCGGAAGATCAGATCGCGCGCTACGTGGCCGGGGGCGAACCCTTCGACAAGGCCGGGGCCTACGCCATCCAGGGCGAGGCGGGCCGCTTCGCGGTGCTCGAGCGCGGCCGCCTCGACACCGTCGTGGGCCTGCCCAGCCATGTCCTTCGCAGGCTGCTGCGGGAGCTGGAGGCGGAGGACGATTAAAGGTCCGGTCGGGCCCCACGCCCGGGTTTGCTAACCTCGGACCCTGCCATGAGCGTTCTCGACTCAGTACTCGGTATCTGGTCCAACGACATGGGCATCGACCTCGGCACCGCCAACACCCTGGTCCACGTTCGTGGCCAGGGCATCGTCCTCAACGAACCCTCGGTGGTGGCCATGTCCAAGCCCGGCAACGTCGTCCTCTCGGTCGGGTCCGAGGCCCGCAAGATGCTGGGTCGCACCCCCGCCGACATCGTCGCCATGCGCCCCCTGAAGGACGGCGTGAT
Source organism: Candidatus Dormiibacterota bacterium (assembly GCA_049644325.1). GTDB lineage: Bacteria > Chloroflexota > Dormibacteria > DASZGP01 > DASZGP01 > DASZHA01. The sequence goes on along the minus strand of JBARRR010000158.1, from coordinate 482 downwards.
TGCCGACTTCGACGTCACCGAGCAGATGATCAAGTACTTCATCGCCAAGGTCCATAACCGCAACTGGCACATCAGCCGGCCGCGAACCGTCCTGGGGGTGCCCTCAGGCGTGACCGAGGTCGAGAAGCGCGCGGTCACCGACGCCGCCATCCACGCCGGCTGCCGCGAGGCCTACCTGGTGGAAGAGCCGATGGCGGCCGCGATCGGGGCGGGGATGCCGATCCAGGAGGCGACCGGCTCGATGATCGTCGACATCGGCGGCGGCACGACCGAGGTGGCCGTGATTTCGCTGGGTGGCATTGTCGCCTCCAAGTCGATCCGCATTGGGGGCGACGAGATGGACCAGTGGCTGGTTCAGTTCGTTCGCCGCAACTTCAACCTCCTGATCGGCGACCGCACTGCTGAGGACATCAAGATCGCGATGGGGTCGGCGTACCCCCTGCCCGACGACAAGAAATTCCACGTCCGCGGCCGCGACCTGA
>JBARRR010000157.1:0-5554 GCA_049644325.1 Candidatus Dormiibacterota bacterium | reverse complement strand
CTTGGTGCTGAGCTCGTGGGGCGCGTGGTCGGTGGCGATGGCGTCGATCACGCCATCGGCCAGCGCCTGGACGAGGGCCTCCCGGTCGGACTCCCGCCGCAGCGGCGGGTTGACCTTGGCCATCGGGTCGGCGCCATCGCGAAGGACGCGGTCGGCGGTGAGGGCCAGGTGGTGCGGCGTCACCTCGGCGGTGACCGCGAGGCCGGCGCGCCGGGCCTTGGCGATGCGCTCGACGGCAGCGGCGCAGCTGACGTGCTGGATGTGGACGCGGCCGGCTCCCTGGCGACAGGCCTCGATGGCGAGGTCGACCGCCGAAACCTCGGCGCTACAGGGCCAGGGCGTCAGCCGGGCGGGACGGGCGACGATGGGGTCGGCCTGACCGTCGGGGCAGGTTGTCTCGTCCTGGGCGTGGACCAGGACGGGCCGGTCCAGCTTGGCCGCCCGCTTGACCGCGGCGGTGGCCAGCTCCAGGTCGTAGGCGTTCTGCCCGTCGTCGCTGAAGGCGACGGCGCCCATCTCGGCCAGCCCCTCCATCGGCGTCAGCTCTTTGCCGGCAAGGCCCCGGGTCACGGCCGCGACGGGAAGCACCCGCGCCGCGGCGCCGGCGGCGCGGCTGCGGAAGTCCAGCAGGGCGTCGACGTTGTCCAGCGGGGGCGAGGTGTTGGCCATCGCCACCACGGTGGTGAAGCCGCCAGCGGCGGCCGCGTCGGCGCCGCTTCGGATCGTCTCCTTGGCCTCCTGGTCGAAGTCGCGCAGGTGCGCGTGGAGGTCGGTGAAGCCGGGTGCCAGGAAGAAACCGTTGGCCTCCACGTGCCAGGCGCCAGGGCGGCGGGCGGCGGCGGCGGCCTCCTCGCTCCGGGTACGAGGCAGCGCCGCCACCACCTCCCCGCGGTGGAGGATGACGTCCAGTGCCCGCTGCGGCCCGGCGGGGTCGACGTAAACGGCTCCGGTGATCACGATGTCGCGCTGGAGGGGGTCAATCGCCATCGCGCAGCAGGAACACGGAGTCGACCCCGTCGATCTCCTCGACCATCACCCGCACCCGGTCGGACATCTGGGTGGGGATGTTCTTGCCGACGTAGTCGGCACGGATCGGCAGCTCGCGGTGGCCGCGGTCGACCATCACCGCCAGCTGCACCGCCGCCGGGCGGCCGAGCTCGGTGAGGGCGTCGAGGGCGGCGCGGGCGGTGCGCCCGTGGAAGATGACGTCGTCGACCAGCACCACGGCGCGGCCGGTCACGTCGCCGGCGGGTCGGGCCGACGGCTCAGCCGCGGCTGCATCGGCGTCAGGCCTGTCGTCCCGGTGGCCTTCGATGGGAAGCTCGAGGACCTCCACGTCGACGCCCCCCAGCTTGCCCAGGATGACGCCCAACCGGCGTGCCAGGGGCACGCCGCGGGTGGGTATGCCGGCGATGACCACGCTTGAGTCGGCTCCGTTGCGCTCAACGATCTCGTGTGCGATGCGCTTCAGCGCCCGGGTCATGTCGTCGCCACTGACCACCAGGCTCTCGGTCTGGGCCGGCTGGGCGGCCTGGGTCATGCCTCGCCTCCCAACAGCATCCGCAGCAGGGCCATGCGGATGTAGAGGCCGTTGGCCGCCTGGCGGAAGTAGGCGGCGCGGGGGTCCTCGTCGACCTCGGCCGGGATCTCTCCCACCCGCGGCAGGGGGTGCATCAGGATCGCGTCGGGGCGCATCATGGCCAGCGCCTTGGCGTCCATGACGTAGACCCCGCTGACCCGGCGGAACTCGCCCATGCGGCCTGCGAAGCGCTCCTTCTGGATGCGGGTCTGGTAGACGACATCCACGTCCGGGAGCACGGAGTCGAGGTCGGCGGTCTCGGCGTAGGGGGTGCCTCGCTCGTCGAGGTGGGCTTTGATGTCTCGGCCAATGGCCACCGCCGGCGGGGCCACGAAGGTCAGCTCGACGTCGTCGAACTTGCTCAGCAGATAGCTCAGGGAGCGAACCGTGCGGCCGTTGGCGAGGTCGCCGACCATGGCGATCCGCAAGCCATCGATGCGGCCCAGCTCCTTGTTGATGGTGTAGAGGTCGAGAAGGGCCTGGGTGGGGTGCTGGCCGGGGCCGTCGCCGGCGTTGATGACGGGCACCGGGCTGACCGCCGCCGCCCGCTTGGAGGCGCCCACGTCCATGTGGCGGAGCACGATGGTGTCGCAGTAGCCCGATACGATCCGGATGGTGTCCTCGAGCGTCTCGCCCTTGGCCACCGAGCTGAAATGGCCGGCCGACTCGGTGCCGATCACGCTGCCTCCAAGCCGCAGCATGGCCGCCTCGAAGCTGAGGCGCGTCCGCGTGCTGGGCTCGTAGAAGAGGCTGGCCATGATCCTGCCCTTGAGCTCCTGGTTGCCGCCGTCGGCGGCCACGGCCTCCATCTCGGAGGCCACCGTGAAGACCCTTTCGAGCAGGGGACGGTCGAACTGCTGGCTCTCGACAACGTGCCGCAGGAGTGGTCTGCGGGTCGCCAGGGGCATAAAAAAATCTCCTTTCCGGCCTCTCGGGACCGGTTTAAAGGTCGTTGCCCCTGATGATATCCGATTCGTGTGGAACAATCGCGGCATGGAGCGGACGGCAATCCTGGGCGACATCCACGGCGATTACGAGCGCATGCTCGAGCAGGTGGGCCGCCTCGACCCGACCACACCGCTGGTCGTGGTGGGCGATTACTTCGACCGCTGGAACCAGGGCCTGGAGGCGGTGCGGTGGCTGATGGGCCGCCCCAACACCATCTCCCTGCTGGGCAACCACGACGCCCTCATGCTCGCCGTCCTGGCCGAGGTGGAGCGAGGCGCGGAGGGCAAGGCGGTCGAGAGCTGGATCTGGAACGGCGGCCAGCGTGAGGACATGAAGCACCTCCAGGGCGACCCCGAGGCCATCGAATGGATGCGCCACCTGCCGGCCATGACCATGGTTGGCGACATCCTGGTTCAGCACTGCGACGCCCCCGTCTACCTCAACTACGGCAAGAGCGTGGACGAGGTCAACCAGGCCTTCGCCAAGCACATCGCCACCGGCGACCCGGAGGTGCTCTTCAACGTCTTCGCCCACCTCTGCCGGCGGCGCCAGTTCTACAACCCCGACCTGCTGCGTCAATACCTCGACGCCTTTGGCGCCAGCGCCCTGGTGCACGGCCACACCCCCCACACCAACCCGCAGGCGGTCTCTCTCTTCGGAGGCGCCATCACCAACGTGGACGGCGCCATGTCGCGCGGTTTTGGGCCCGAGCCCCGGGGCTTCCTCTACTGGGTGGGCGAGGAGGAGCTCAGCACCGAGGACCGGACCATGGTGCGCCCCACCACCTGACGCTCTCAGGATGGTCCGCAGGTGCGGGCCATATACTTTCCCCCTTCCGCCATGGCAGATCTCCGAGTCCCACGCTTGCGAGTGCGCCGCCGCGCGCGCTTGGTCGCGGCCAGCAGCATCGTGGCCAGCACGGTGATCCTGGGCCTCTCCGTCCTGCCCGGGCCCACGGCTCGGCTCGGAGCGCTTAGAGCGATCGCGGCTCCAACCTGCCTACCGGGACAGCAGGGGCAGGCCTGCCGCCGGTCCACGCCGCCTGACTCCCCCACCCCATGCACCCAGGACTTTGGCAACCCCTTCGGCCAGTGCACAACCCCGACTCCGGCTGTGATCGTGATCAGCCCGGTGCCTCCCGATCCCCCCAGCCCGGCGACGACGCCGGCCTACCTGATCGGATTGCCGGCCAGCCCCACCAACGCCGCCTCGGAGGTGGGCGGAGCGATAGCGCCTCTTGGAGGCGGGAGCAGCGAGACCGCGCCCAGCCCCGGCTCGGGCGGCGGCGGCAGCAACGCCAGCGAGTCGCTGAAATCGACCGGCCTGCCCGTGCCATTCCTGTTCGCGATGCTGGTGCTGGCGTCGATCGGCGCTGGCTTCCTGATCTGGCGCTACGGCCCCAGGGGCAAGGCCCTACCCCGGGTCCGCCCGGCGCCGCCAATCCTGTTGACGCCCTACGGCGGCAAGAACCGGGCCACCGCCAACCTGCTCGACCCCAACGCCGACCGGCCGCCCGACTGAGGCGCAGCCCTAGGGCTTGGGGATGCGGCCCTTGACCAGGTCGTAGCCGGGCTCCTTGCCCAGCTCGATGACCTTGACGCCCTTGTAGCCCCGGATCTTCTTGAGGTTCATGTCGATCGACTCGCGCAGGGCCTTGTCCACGGTCTTGGTGTCGAAGGCGATCACGTAGCCCGGGCCCTCCACCAAGGGGCTGTCCTTGACCGGGCCCTGCATCACCTCGTGGCGCGCCACCGACGGCATCCTCCGGGCCAGCGCCCGCCCCAGCATCAGCATCTCCTGGCCCTCGGGGACGATGCTGCGAATGTCGTCCAGCTGGAAGTGGAAGGCGGCGTACTGCAACTAGCTCTGCGCGCCCGCCGCGGACTTCTGCCGGACCTCGGCGAGCCAGTCCCTGATGATGCGGCTGATCTCCTCGGGGGTGTCGACATTGGACTGATGGCCGGCGCCCTCCACCTTCTCGAGGCGCGCCCCCGGGATCCGGCCCGCCAGCGCCTCGCCACGCTCCAGCGGTACGGCGGCGTCCTCGGTGCCGTGGATCACCAGGGTGGGCAGGGTGATGGTGGGGGTCCGGTCACTGATGTCGTCGCGTTCATCGACCCCCCGCGAGGCCAGGACCAAGCCCCGGTGGTTGCCGGCGCGCAGGTCATTGAGCCAGGCCTCGACGTCGTCGGGACGACCGTCGATGAATTCCTGTTTGAAGAACGTCCCGGGTAGGGCCGAGGCCACCTTCTCGAGTTCGCCGGCCCAGACAATCTGGCGCCAGGCCTCGTAGATCGCGGCCAGCTCCGGGTTCTCCGGCAGGTCGGTGGTGTCGATCAGGGCAAGGTCGCGAAGCGCCTCCGGGTGCTTGAGGGCCATGCGCATGCCGATGAAGCCGCCCATCGAGAGGCCGACATAATGGACCGGCGCGATCCCCAGCTGCTGGATCAATGCGTAGACGTCCTCCATCTGGGCCCACATGTCGTAGTGGGCGGGGTCGTCGGTGGTCTGCGACCCGTGCTGGCCGCGCAGGTCGACGGCAATGACGTCGTACTCGTCCTTGAGGGCATCGATCTGCGGCCGCCAGTGGTTGGCGCCGAAGAGCAAACCGGGGACCAGGAGCACCGGCTCGCCGGAGCCCTCACGGATGTAGTTCAACTCGACACCATTGCAGGTGATCGTCGGCATGCGCGCACCTCCTTGCTGCGAGAAAAAGGGTAGTCAATTCGCGTCGCAGTCGTGTCTCGGCGGGTTTCTGGGCGCCGGGCTCCGTCTACTATCGAGGCATGAGCGCGGGCAAGCTCCTGATCGTCATCGGCGCGCTGATCGTCCTGGTCGGGATCCTGCTCCAGGTGGGCCTGCCACTGGGACGGCTGCCCGGCGACATCCGCTACAGCAGCGGCAACGTGACGATCTACGCGCCGCTGGCCACCGGCCTGCTCATCAGCATCGTCCTGACGGTGATCCTCAACCTGCTCTTTCGCAACTGAAGACGGACGATCCCGGGCACAACAAAGCCTGGACAAA
>JBARRR010000156.1:0-5163 GCA_049644325.1 Candidatus Dormiibacterota bacterium | reverse complement strand
TTGGTCGCGCTCCTGGCACTGGCGCCGGCACGCTTGGGCGGCGCCGAGGAGCGACTGGACTGATGGCTGGCCCCTGGCAGGCGCTGGTTGATCGCATCTACGGCCCGCGCCGCCCCGGCGCCCTGGCCGACGCGGTTGGCGATGCTTGGCGCTGGGCTCGCGGTGATCGGGCCCTGGCTGTCGGCGGGGCCGTCCTGGTCCTCGCCGCGGCGGTCCTCATCCTCGGCGACGTCCGCACCGTGGCCCGGGCCGGCGGCGGGGTCTACACGATCGTTGCCCTTTATGGCCTCTGGCTGGTTGTCGTCCAGGCCGGGCAGCCGTCCCTGGGCCATGCGGCCTTCTTGGGCATCGGCGCCTACGCCACGGCCTTCCTGCGGTTGAGCCTGGGGCTGGACGGCCTCACGTCGCTGGCGATCTCGGCGATCGCCTGCGGTGGGGCGGGATGGCTCCTGGGTCGGGGCACGGCCCGGCTCAAGCCGGCCTTCGTCGCGCTGGCGACGTGGGCCTTCGGCTGGCTTGTGGTCCTCCTGGTCACGGCGTTCCCGGCGCAGAGCGGCGGCGGCGGTGGGATCGCCCTGCGGGCGCCGCTTGAGGTCCGCCTCGACCCCCTTGGCCTCGACCTGCGCTTCAACGACGCCGGCCACCTGGTGGCTGCCGTGGCCATGCTGGTGGTGGCCATGCTGCTGCTGCGCTCAGCCCAGCGCTCGGCCATAGGCAGGGGCTGGGCGTCGGTGCGTCAGCACCCGGGAATGGCCGCGGCGATGGGGTACGACGTGGCTGCCATCCGCCGTCGCGCGCTGGCATGGGGTGGGGCGGTGGCCGGCCTCGCCGGCTCGCTCGCAGCCCAGGCCTCTGGCGTCGTCGACCCCGCCGCTTACAGCCCGCTGGTCTCGCTGCAGCTGTTCGCCGCCGTGTTGATCGGCGTTCCCGCCGGCTTCCTCGGACCGGTCGTCGGCTACGCCATCACCGTGCTGCTGCCCCAGCTCCTTCTCGGCGCCGCTGGGGCGCCATCCGACAGCCGGCTCCAGGGAATCGTGGTCGCGGTGCTGACAATCGTCGCTCTCACTGTGAGCCTCAGCTGGCGGCGCTCACCGCTGCGGGCCGCGGGGAATGCCCAGCCCGAGGAGGCCGCGATGGGGAGCGGGGATACCCGCACGGCGCCGCGCCCGCTGCCAGCAGGCGTCCCCGCCCTTGAGGTGCGTGGCCTCGACCGCGCCTTTGGTGGCGTCCAGGCCCTCAGCGACGTCTCGCTGTCGGTGGCGACGGGTGAGGTGCACGCCCTCATCGGTCCCAACGGGTCCGGCAAGTCAACCCTGCTGCGCTGCATCGCGGGCACGATCGCCCCTGATCGGGGCGAGGTCCTGATCGGCGGCCGTTCGATTGCCGGCCTCGACCCGCCGGCACGCGTGGCCGCGGGCGTGGCTCGGACCTTCCAGCGGCCGGTGGCGTTTGGCCAGATGTCCGCCCAGGAGCAGGTCCTGGCCGCGGTCCGCCGCGGACCGCGCGGCCGGGGCTGGCTGCGAGCGGTGGCCAAGACACCGTCGTACCGCCTGTCCGAGCGGCAGGATCGCGGCACTGCGCTGGCCACGCTGAGGCGGCTGGACCTGGCGGCCGGCGCCGGTGGCGACGTCGCCAGCCTGAATGCGGGCGAGCTGCGCCGCCTCCAGGTGGCAATCGCCCTGGCCAGCGGGCCGTCGGCGCTGCTGCTTGACGAGCCCGCCGCCGGGATGGACGTGGCCGAGCGCGCAGACTTCGCCCGCACCCTGCGGAGCCTTGCCCAGGAGGGCCTCGCGGTGCTGGTGGTGGACCATGACCTCGGCTTCGTCCGCGATGTCGCCGATCGCGCCACCGTACTGGTCAGCGGCGCCGTCCTCGCCACCGGGACGACGGGCGAGGTTGTGCGCGACAGCTCTGTGCGGCGCGCCTACCTCGGGAGGGAGGGCTGAGCGCGAAGGGCCTGGCAGTGGACGCTCAGTTACGCGACCACGCCCACCAGGCGTTGGCCCCGACCACCACCGCGCCCACGGCCACCAGCGCGAGAGCCCACGGCTGCGGCGCCGGCACCGCCGGGAGTGGTGGGGCCGCGGCAACCACGCCCGAATCGAGCACCAGGTTGTAGCTGACCTTATCCGGGCCGCTGCCCGGGCGGTTGATCGGCGGCGCGGCGTCCTGGACCCGGTGCAGGCTGGCGGCCCCGGACTGGGCCTTGAGGCTGAGCTGCTCCAGCGTCGTGGGGTCGGCTGCAGCGATGTACTGGTCCCAGGCGCCGCCACCCGGAGGCGCGAACACCGCTGACGGGAGCGGCTGGACATTGACGTTGAAGTCCAGCCCTGGCATCCGCAGGCGGTCCGAATGGAACGTAACCTCCAGGCTGGCGTCGCCGCCGGAGGTTGTGTCCGCCGGCAGCAGGACGCGCCACCTGAGCCTCGTCCCCCGTTCGTCGCGGGTGACGGTGGCGCCGCGCGCCTCGCCGACGTTCGCCCCCGGCTCGAGCTGGGCGGTGACGTCGATGACGAGGGGCACGAATACTGGCTGCTGGATCGACGCGGCACCGGCCCCCGCCGTCACGGCGATGGTCGCCGGCAACGGGTACAGCGCGCCCAGGTCGGTCTCAGGCGTGTAGATGCCGGGGACCCCCTTGAGCGCCTCGAGGACCCGCGCCAGGGCGGCATGCTCGGGCTGCCCGGGCACGAAGACCTGCTGCTGACCGGTGAGGTTGTGGATGGCGATGGTCTCCCGGAAGTCGCCGGCGCTGCCCGCGGCGGACCGCGGGTCGATCTCGCGGTTGCCGGCGAAGTATTTGATGTCCAGGCGTAGCGGCAGGGTGGACGAGTAGCGCCCGAGGTCCAGGCCCGCCTCGGCGGCCAGCAGCTTCTTCCCCTCGAGGTGCCCCAGGAAGGTGAGGTGGCCGTCCTGGAGGCTGGGAACCGCGTCGCCACCGAGGTCGACCACGTCCTGCACGGGTCCCGGCATGATGACCACGAAGTCGCCCCGGCCGGCGAGCTGAAGCAGGACGTCGCTGCGCATCGAGACCACGTGGCCGTCGGGAGCGAGCTGCGCCAGCACCCGCTCGTCGTCGTCGACAAATGACGGCAGCACGCTGCCGGGGGCCGGCAGGGCAGGCCCCTGGGGGTAGGGGGCTATGGGAGCCAGCAGGGGCGCCGCGGTCAGCACCCACAGGGCAAGTTGGGCGGCTCGCATTTGCATGCGTATACGATCATCCGACTGATGAAAACTCAAGCCGGCGGCTTCGCGGCCGCCCTGGCTGCGGTGATCCTCAGCAGCTGCTCCCTGGGCCAGGCGCTGGGCGCCCAGAGCGCCAGCCCGACCCCGCAGCCCTCGCAGGCGGCGTCACCGGTGGCCCTTCCCGACTACAACGCAAGGTACGGCAATAACCGCGTTGGCGCCGAGGCGGCGGTTCGTGTGGGCCGGGCGCTGTACGCCCAGCAGCAGTACTGGGAGGCCTACGTCAAAACCGATCCGCCGGTGCTGAGTTCCACATTTGACCCCGCGCGGCCGGGGTCATTCGACGCCGGGGCCAAGGAGGTGCAGCGCATCGACCTGATCCTGGCGACAGAGTCAGGCCCGTCGATCCGGACGTACGCCCTGGGCGGAGTGGAGCACGAGAAAACGGTCCTGGTGGACGTCGCCAAGGTCCTGCAGGCCCTTTTCCCCTCGGCAACCACGATCAACCTCCGCGTCTTCTACGGCGAGGCCAACCTGCACGCCACCGCCACCTACCAGGGTGGCGGGCTCGACTACCATGCGGGCCCGACGCGCTGATCGGTCGTGAGCGGATGAACGCCCGGCTGCTGCGCCTGGCGCTCGCGGGGCTGGCGCTCACCCTGGCGGCGTGCGACCTGGGCACCACGCCGGGGTCGCCGACGGCGTGCAGCAAAGTGACGCTGCCCGACGCATCGGCGGGTGGGCCGCCGGTGGCGGTGCTGCGCGACGTCGCCGGCGGGCCGGTGGAGTACCTGGTTGGCGCGCCGGGGGGAACCTCGGCTCGAATGCCCGAGGCTGACGGCGAGATCCCTCCGGTCAAGACCGGGGACCGCCTCTGGTTCACGGTCGCCCGCGGCGCCGGCACCGAGCGCTCCCTGGAGATCCGGACCGCTCGGGCCGGCGAGTGCTCCGCCCGCGTCACCGATGGCACCCTGGGGCCGGCCGACCCCCAGGGCAAGGCGATCGTGGTCGGGGCCGAGGCGAAGTGGCGAATGCTCGACGCCTCGGGGCGGGCGATCGCCGACCTCGAGGGCATCCGCGGCACATGGACGCCGGACGGCTACCTGGTCGAGCCCAGGACCGCGGGCGGGCTGGCGGTGTACGACGACGCCGGCAAGCGGCACGACATCGACCTGCCCCCCGACGCCGTCGCCACCGGGCCGCTGGGTCCGGGGCACGAGCTGCTGTCGACGCCATCGGGCCTGGCCAGCCTGGACATCAATAGCGGCACCATCACCAGGCTCCCGCACAGCCCGGCGCAGCCCACCAACCTGCAGGCATCCCCGGACGGTGCCTACCTGACGTACTTCGATTCGCAGCGCAACCCGCAGGTGACGCGGATTGCCGACGGAATGACCTCGATGCTGCCCGCGCCGGGTCCTCCCACCGGCATGATCTGGTCGACGGACTCGCATTGGGTCGGGGTGCAGACGCCGTACGGGGGCGTGGTCGTCCGCGTCGACGACATGAAGCCCATCGACACCGGGCCCCTGATCGTGATCAGCTGGTAGGGGTCGCCGGCTCCAGCTCTCGGCTGACCACCTCCGCCAGCGCTGCGATGAAGGCGGGCATGGTGTTCATCAGCTGTATGCGATGGAAATTGAGGCCGGCCTCGTCGGCCTCCTCGCGGGCCGCGATGTCAATGTCGTAGAGGATCTCCAGGTGGTCGGCGAGGAACTGGACGGGGACCACCAGCACGTCCTTGTGGCCCTCTTCACGGATTGAGGGCAGAAGATCCTTCAGGTCCGGCTTGAGCCACTCCTCGGGAGAGTGGCCGGCGCTCTGATAGGCGAACCGCCACTGCCCCGGTTGGAGGTGGGCCGCCTCGACAACAGCGTCGACCGTGGCCATGATCTGCTCCAGGTAATCGGGCTCGCGGTCGACCACCGTTCGGGGCAGGCTGTGGGCGGTGAGGATCACCGGCACCTGTGGCCGCTG
>JBARRR010000155.1:0-19902 GCA_049644325.1 Candidatus Dormiibacterota bacterium | reverse complement strand
CCGAGAACACCGGCTCATTCGGGGAGCTGGGGGAGTGGGCCTTCGGCATCAACCCCTTCGACATCGACGCCACCGCCGACGCGCTCTACGCGGCGCTGACGATGGACGAGCGGCAGCGCCGCACCCGCGTCAACAAGATCCGTGGCTCGGTTCGTCAGAACGACATCGCCCGCTGGATCTCGGCCCAACTCCAGGACATCCGCGACCTGACGCGAGCGGGGCGCTCACGCCGCAGAGCCGCTACCCGGACCCTGACCCGCATCGCTGCTCTCAGGCGTTGACCCCGAGTTAGCCCCCGGCTTTCTCCAATAGCGCCTCACAGAACGGCCGGACCTGATCCCGGCCGGGTAGCACCAGGTCGCAGACCGAGGCCATGACCTCGGGCGCCTCCGTCGAGCCGACCCCGACGGATAGTGTCGGGAGCCGATCCGAGAGCTGCCGCAGCTTGTCCCAGGCGGGCACGTCGCCGAGGTCGTCGCCGGTGAAGGTCACCGCCGAGGGCGTCAGCACCTCCACCAGGCGTCCCAAAACCCAACCCTTGTCCGGCGCGCCCTCGGCCTTCATCTCGTAGTTCTGGCGGCCCTCCACCGCCGCCAGCCCCAAGCCGAAGGCTATGGCTCGGAAACGGCGCCAGTGGGCGCGGTCCTCGGCGACCGCGGGGACGGCGCGGTAGTGGAGCACCACCCCCCAGCGCTTGACCTCGACCAGGGTCCCGGGGAGCTCGCTCGACAGCTCGCGGAGCTGGTCCAGCGCCCTCTCCAGCGCGGCGGTGGCGGAGACCGGATCGAAGCCTTCCGGGTGCCCGGTCTGCGATAGGTCCGGGGGTAGCTCAAGGCCGTAGCTGCCGATGGCCAGCCAGCCCGGCGGCAGGAGCGAGGACAGCAGCGCGCGTTCCCGGCCCGAGATGACGATCAACCAGCCGACCCGTGCTCGTAGCTCTTCCAACACGGGCTCGAGGTCGAGGTCGAGAACCACGTCCTCGGGCTGGGCGGCGATGGCCGCCAGGGTGCCGTCGAAGTCGAAGCCGATCAGCCAGTGGGCGGGGTCGGTGCCGTCGAGCCGGCTCAGGTAGGGCGCCAGGCCGAGGCTACCGTGGGGGCCCTGCGCACCCGCTGCGGTGCCGTCCGGGCTCAGAGAATCTCCCGGTACATCTGGTGCGCCTGCTTCAGCTCTGGCGGCGGCGCCAGGTCGTTCTTGTTGACCACCTCGAGCAGGCTGAGGATGTGGCGCACGCCCGCCAGGTTGACGCCCCGCTCGCGGGTAAGGTGCTGGATGACCTGCAGCCGGCGGATGTCCCGCTGCGAGTATCGACGCCGATTGGTGGTGGTCCGGTGGGGGGTGACGAGGCCCAGCTCCTCGTACATCATCAGGGTCCGAGGATGGGTCTCCAGGATCTCTGAGGCAACGCTGATCGTGTAGACGGCCTTGTCAAGGTCAAACGGTGATGAGTTCACTCCTTGATCCACCGACCCAGGCCACGGGCCAGCGTCGACGGGGTGGTTTCGGCCTTGACCAGGTAGTCCAGGGCGCCGAGCTTAAGGCCCCGCTCGACCAGCTCGGCCTCGCCATAGTTCGACAGGATGATGACCGGCACGTGCGTGAGCGCCTCGTCAGCGCGGAGGGACTCGAGGACGGCGAAGCCGTCCATGCGGGGAAGACGGATGTCCAGGAAGACGATGTCCGGCGGGCTGTCTTTGGCCAGGCGGAGACCCTCCTCGCCGTCGCTGGCGACGCGCACCGTGTAGCCGTCAAGCTCGAGCTTGAGGCGGTACATCTCGGCAACGGCGGCATCGTCCTCGACAAAGAGAACGTGGACCTCTTCCTCGCTTTCGATCGACACTTCGCCATCCTCCATCAGTAGCGAATTTGCGAGAGAGTGCAGACTGCGCCGGACAAGATCCTCCTCCCTTCCGACACTCTTTCTTATAGCAGACCCGGGTGTAAAACCCCCCGTGCGAAGGGTAGCCGTGGACCATCCTTATAGTGGCGGCCTAATATTAGCTGATCCGTGACGGGGCTATTTACTTAGCGCCGAACGTAATGCTACAATCCGGCTGTCCCCCCTCTTCTGAGGCCCCTCCACCTCCGGGTGGCGGGGCCTCGTCTTTAAGCCAGTCTAACGACTGATGGATAGACTGCTTGCAATGCCCCGTCCGACGTATCTTCGCGCCCACGTCGCGTGCGCTCTCAGCGCGCCGTACCGGCGCGCCCGCGCATGAGCCAGTGGCGCCCCGTGGGGGGCGAGATCAGGCCCGGCGTCAGCCTCAAGCAGGTCCCTGACGGCCCCGCCCGAGGGGCCCGCCGGCGCGGCGGTGCGCCCAAGAAGCCGGGCTGGCATGGGCCTTTCGGCTGGGGCAAGTGGCGGACCCTGGCGGCGGCGGCCGGCGCCCTCGTCCTCCTGCTGGTGATCGGCATCGCGGCGCTGGCCGCGACCCTCCCCGATCCCTCCCAGGTCCAGGTCCACGCCGGCGAGGTCAAGATCTACGACCGCACTGGCCAGGTCCTGGTAGCCGACGTCCAGGGCGGAGGCGAGCAGCGGCAGCAAGTCAGCCTCGACAAGATCGCGCCCGACCTGCAGCACGCAACGGTTGCCGCCGAGGACCGCAACTTCTACCACCACGCCGGCATCGACTGGCCACGGCTGGCCAAGGCGCTGACCATCGACGTCATCAGCCGCAGCGCCCAACAGGGCGGCAGTACCATCACCCAGCAGCTGGCCAAGAACGCGCTGCTGACCTCGGACCGCACCGTGATCCGCAAGGTCAAGGAGGCCATCCTCGCCACCGAGATCGAGCAGCGCTTCACGAAGGACGACATCCTCGGCCTCTACCTGAACTCCATCTACTACGGCCACCATGCGTACGGCATCCAGGCCGCGTCCCAGGTCTACTTCGGCAAGGACGCCAAGGACCTGACCCTGGGCCAGGCTTCGTTCCTCGCCGGCCTGCCCCAGGCGCCCAGCTCTTATGACCCCGACATCAACTACGACGGTGCCAAGGCGCGCCAGGCCTACGTGCTAGGCCAGATGGTGCGCGAGAACTACATCACCCAGGACAAGTCCGACGCCGCCCAGGCCGAGGACCTGCGTCCGCAGCTGAAGAAGGGCAATCCGCAGCAGGCGACGGGCCCGGCGCCGCACTTCGTCGCCTATGTCCTTGGCCAGCTTGAAGCCGACTACGGTCGCGACGTCATCGACGCCGGCGGCGTCACCGTCACCAGCACCTTGGACATGAAGACCCAGGGCGCGGCCAACACCGCCGTCCACGACGGCATCCCCAAGCTCTCCAAGTTTGGCGTCAACAACGGCGCCATGCTGGTCAGCGACCCGCGCACCGGTGACATCCTGGCGATGGTCGGCTCGGCCGACTTCAACAACGATGGCATCGCCGGCCAGGTCAACATCACCACCGCCAAGCGGCAGCCGGGGTCGAGCTTCAAGCCATACGTCTACTTGACAGGCCTGGACAACCGCAAGTTCGACACCACCACGGTCTTCAACGACTCTTCCGGGACCCTGGGCAAGGACACGCCCAAGGACTTCGACAACCGCTACATGGGGACGATGCGGATGCGCCAGGCGCTCGACCTCTCGCGCAACGTACCAGCCGAGCAGGCGATGCAGAAAGCCGGCCCCTCCGACGTGGTGTCGATGGCCAAGCGCGTCGGCATCACGACCACGTTGCAGGAGAACCTGGCCACCGCCATCGGCGCCTCGGAGGTGACGATGGTGGACCACGCCACCGGCTACGGCGTCCTCGCCAACCAGGGCACCAAGAACCAACCGGTCGCGATTCTCAAGGTGCAGTCCGGCGCCGGCAGGGACATCACCCTGCCGCGGCGCCCGGCGGAGAAGGTCGTCGACGCCGCCCCGACCTACATCATCAACGACATCCTCAAGGGCTACAACAAGCAATGGAACCTAGGCTTCGACCGCACCCTGGCGGCGAAGTCGGGCACCACCAACGTGGGGACCAGCACCGGAGACGGCTGGCTGATGGCCTACAACCCAGACGTGGTCATCGCCACCTGGGCGGGCCACACCAGCAACAACCCAAGCGAGGGCAACGCCACCAAGGGCTTCTTCGGCGTCAGCCTGGCCCAGCCGATCGTCGACCCCTTCCTCAAGAGCATGAACGACCGCTGGAAGTCGGATTTCACCAAGCCGGGCAACGTCTCCACCGCCAACTGCGCCCAGTCGGGCCTGAGCGTCTTCGACCCGGTGCAGCCGGAGCTGGCGGTGGCGGGCCAGGAGCCCTCCTGCGCCGCGCCGCCGGCTTCGCCGGTACCCGCCGAAACGCCGGTGACCGCGCCCAGCGCCAATCCCAGCCCCACGCCCAGCCCGAGCCCCAGCGGCGGCGTGATCATCTCGCCACTGCCCAGCGGCAGTCCGCACCCGTAGCGGAGGGCAGGCCGTGAACATCACCCTGATGCTGGCGTCGGCCGATGAGCCGCGCGACGCCGAGCTGGCCGCCGGCCTGCTGCGCGCCGCCCGCGACCGCGGTCACCGCGCCCGCCTCTTCCTCCTCGGCGATGGCGTCCGCCACGTCGACCTCGGGGCCGAGCTCGCGGCCGGCGGGGTCGAGGTGTCGCTCTGTGAGGCCGACGCCGCCATGCGCGGCATCCACAAGACGGGCCAGGCGGGGGTCTTCTTCGGCAGCCTCTACGACTGGGCGCGCCTGGCCGAGGACGCCGACCGGGTGGTGTCGCTGGGATGAGCCGGCCATCCCCGGTGCCCGGCGCGGTCCTGGTTCGGAGCGCAGACGCGGAGCATCAGCTGCAGGGCCTGCGCACCGCGCTGAGCCTGGCGATGGGCGACCGCCCGGCGGGGCTCTACCTCGCCGGCGGCGGCGTCACGGCGCTGGAAGCGCTCCCCGGGAGCGAGGCTGAGGCGTGCCTGACGGCGTTGGTTGAGTCCGGCGTGGCGATTGTCGCCGAGGACGAGGGGTCGACACCGCTGGCCCACGGCGCGCGACGCGTCAGCCGATCGCAGCTGCTGGCCGCCCTGGCGGAGGCGGAGTTCCAGCAGACGTTCTGAACTCGGCCGCCGGCCTGTGCGCGCGTCATAACGTCGGTTTGGTGACGCGCCACGGGTAGGATTAAGAAGCGATGATCTTCTCCGCCAAGTGTGAGTACGGCATCAAGGCCATGCTCGACCTCTCCATCAACGGACAGCCGGACCTGCCGGTGCAGGTGCGGGTTATCGCCGATCGCGCCGAGATCCCCGAGGGCTTCCTCGAGCAGATCATGGCTGACCTGCGTAAGGCGGGGCTGGTCGAGAGCATCCGCGGCGCCCACGGCGGATATGTCCTGGCCAAGACCGCCGAGGAGATCAACCTGGCCGACGTGATCGAGGCCATCGACGGGCCTGTCACCCCCGGCGGCTGCCTCCGCGAGGAGGTTGACCCGCACTCCGGCACCAGCATCGCCGTGATCCAGGATGTCTGGCTCGACGTTCGCGATTGCGTCATGGACGTCCTCAGCACCATGGACCTGGCCCACCTGCGCGAGAAGCTGTTGCGCAAGAACGGCGCCACGCTGGCGGCGGTCACCGCCGAGGCCCTCTCCGGCCGACCCTAGAACCCCGGGCCCCTCAGGGGCTGACGGCCCAGACCACTGGCTGGCCCCCCGGGTCGCGCTCCACCACCTCGGCCCGCGCCGCCGTCGCATCGCCCAGCGCCCGCGCCAGGTCGGCGCGTTTGATGGCGACCACGAGGCGATAGCGCGAGGGCGAGTCGATCGTCGACCCCGGCGCGTAGATCGTCGGCAGGCTGCCAGCGTCGAGGAAGCGGACGTCGATGGCGCTGTAGTCGTCGATGACGATGGCGCTGCCGGGGGCCGCTGCGGCGTTGGCCGCGGCCACGATGTCGAATGCGTACGCCTGGTAGCGGTCGCTGACCGGCCGCCAGAAATACGCCGACGCGCTGCCGGCACCGAGGCCCACGAGGAGCACGCCCAGCGCCGCCGCCATCGCCGGCGCCGCCCAGGGCCGGCGCACCAGCGATCGGACCAGGTCGACGGCCTCCACCGCGCCCAGCCCGATCAGCCCGGCGAGGAAGGGCGCCAGGCCGAGGCTGCGCAGGAAGTGAGGGGCGCCACCATCGATGCCCGCGAGGGGCGGCAGCAGGTAGATCGGGATCCCCAGCAGGAGGAGCACGTGGCCTGGGTCCTGGCGGTGCCGCCATGCGCGCCAGACGCCGAGCCCGGCCAGAACGAAGAGGGGCCAGCCCAGCAGCGGCAGCGAGCCCACGTTATGGCGAGCGTTGGGGTCGCCGGCAAAGACCCACATGCCCAGGGTCAACAGGGTATGGTCCACCAGGCTGACGTTGGTGTTAACCGGGTTCAGCGGTGAGACGCCGACGGCGCGCCCGAAGTACCCCGCGGGGTCGGTCACGGCGGTGAAGAGCATCGGGGCCGCCACCACCAGGAAGGCAAGCAGTGCCCAGCGAAGGTCGCGGCGCATGGCGATGAAGCGCTCCCGGTTGCGCCACCACATCCACGCCAGCCACAGCGCCACCAGGAACGGGGTCAGCTTGAGCGGCTGGTAGGTCCAGAGCCCCGCGCCAAGCGCGGCTCCCGCAAGGAGGGCCCATTTGCGGTCCGGCCTGTCGCCCCAGCGGAGCAGGGCCCACAGCGCCAGCGCCCCGAAGATGGGGACGGTGGCATTGCGCATGCCGTCCCGGGAGATGGCGATCAGCCAGAGGGTGCCGGCCGACCAGGCCATCCCTGCCAGGGCCGCGCCCCGGCCGAAGCGACGCAGGGCGAAGTAGATGGCGACGACGAAGAGCACCCCCAGCACCGCCGAGACGCCGCGCAGCACGACGACCGACTCACCCAGGACCCGGAAGGCGGCCGCCACCATGTAGCCGTACATCGCCTCGCGGCCGGCGTCGTCCTGGAAGAAGACTGGGTGGAAGCCGGGCTCATGGAGGAGGCGGTGGGCGTCGAGCGCCTCCGCGCCCTCGTCGGGGTAGAGCCCGCCGGGCTGCGTGGTGAGCGCCGCCAGGCGGACCGCGGCTGCCGCCACGGTGATGAGCAGCGGCAGCCCGGCCAGCAGCATGGCGGCGACGGGGAGGGCGCGTTGACGCGCGGGCGCGATCGCCTGCGGCTTGGATGCCTCCACGACGGCTACCGGCTGTAGGTGTCCAGGCAGGCGTACTCCTGGCAGCTGTGCGCCACGCGCTGGTAGCCGGCGGGCAGGGCGGGGTCGGGCTGACCAGCGTCGGTCACCAGGAAGATGCGGCCTCCGGTGTCGGGGACGCGCCGCACCTGGGCGCCTGGGGCGTAGCCGGCGACGCCGAAGAACCACGGGACCTGGTCTGCCACCACCTTGACCCCGGGATAGGCGTCCGGGCCGAGGGTGTACGCCACCGAGAAGTAGTGGGTGGGGCCGTTCGTCACGACGACGTCCCCGGGCTGGGGGTGGCCGGCGATGGGAGCGAGGAGGGCGTCAAAGTCCGGGTTGTGGACCTGCAGCAGCATGGCTGTGGCCGCGGCGGCGAGAATGCCGATCGCGCCCGCCGCCATCCAGCCGCGGCGGAAGATGGCCAGCCCCGCCCCCAGGACCACGACCGCGCTGCCCCAGAACATGCCGGCAAAGCGCGGGTCGTACAGCGGCTTGTAGAGGCTGACCAGCATCAGTGCCAAGGTCGGCACCGCGGCGCAGCCCAGCAGGAAGGCGGCATCCTGGCGCCGCTCAGGAGCGAGCCGCCGGAGGAAGGCGACCCCCAACGCGATCGCTGCGACCGCGCCCAGCCACTGCGCCACCACCGCCACCGCCTCCGCTGGCGGGAGCGCAAGGGTGGCCCCGAGGTCGGGGACCACCGAGGTCAGCGTCACCTTCGGCAGCCAGAACGGGTCACCGGCGTGCTGGAACTGGGCTAGGGCGACGACCAGCCAGGGCACCAGCGTGACGCCCCCGGCGGCGCAGGCCATGACCAGCTTGGCCGAGGTCCGCAGGCTCGGGCGGAAAACCACCAGCGCGACCAGCAGGGCCCCGGTGATCGCCAGCACCGCGAAGTAGTGCGTGTATACCGCCAGGGCGACGGACAGTGCGTAGATCGCCAGCCGCCGTCCTGTCGGCCTCTCGACCGCGCGCCAGAGCGCCAGCGCCGCGACCAGGACCAGGGTGGTCGCCAAGGCGTACATCCGGGTGTCGCGCGAGGTCAGCAGGAACTGGGGATACGCCGCCACCGCCGCCGCCGCCAGGATCCCGGCCCAATCGCCGTGAAGCCGGCGCCCCAGCGCCGCCGCCACTGGGACGGCGGCGACGCCGGCCAGCGCCGACACCAGGCGAAGCGCCCCCGGCGACGTGGAGGCGACGGCCACCGCCCGCACCAGCAGGTACTGCAGCGGCGGATGGTTGTCGTGACGGACCACGTCGAGCATCCCCAGCAGCGATTGGCGCACGGCCACCCCCGTGAAGGCCTCGTCGCCCCAGAGCCGGGGCACGGTGCCCAACAGGACCAGGCGGGAGGCCAGGGCCAGGAGGGTGATCGCGAACACCGCCCGCGCGTAGCTGCTCAGCCCGCGGAGCCGCGCCGCCAGGTTCGCCGCCGCCATGCCCGCCGCCGCCGGCGCCGCCCGCTCGGCCACGGGCGCCGCGGTCTGGTCCGGAGCCCTCTCGGCGTTGGCGCTCACTGCAGCCCGGGCTTGGTGGTGACCTGGTGGGTGCCGGTGACGTAGGCGAAGACGACGATGGCGGCGAAGACCAGGATCAGGACCACCAGCGCCAGCGCGATCCAGGGCGCCGCCCGCCGCCGCATCGATTCCCGCCGCCCGGGGCCGGCCCGGACGACCGACTCGAGCTCGTCCAGCCGCGCCAGGAAGTCGCCGACGCTGATCATCCCCAGGGGCAGGCCCCGCTCCTTCCACTCTGACCAGACCCCCGATTCCTCGGTCGGCGCCGGCGGCGCCACCAGGGCGCGGGTCACGCCGGCGGCCAGCATCTTGCGCGCCACCTCGCCCACGGACTGGTCGGGGTCGACGGTGAGAGGGTCGGGGTCGGCGATGCTGATCGCGGTGGTGCCATCGGGGTCCTCGAAGGCGCTGGCCAGGCTGCCCTCGTCGATCAGGCCGAGCAGCTCGCTGCTGATGTCGATGGCCAGCACCGAGCGCACGTCGTGGTCGCGCATCGTCCGCGCGACATCGCGGGCCGACGCGTCGGCATCCACCAGGACAACGCCGTGGCGCATGACGTCGCGCACCGGTCGGGTGCGTGCCGCGTCGCCCAGCGACTGGTCGGGCGGGAGCGCCGGCGCCGCGGAGCCGGCGCTCAACGGTGGTCCTTGCCCCGGGCCAGGAAGGCGGCCACCTCGGCGTGGGAGAGGACGCCCACGGGACGGGCCGGGGAGCCGCCGGTGACGACGAGGAAGTCGACCCCCTCATCGGCCATCCGCCGCACCGCCTCGGCCAGCGGCTCGCCCGCCTCCACCGTGGCCGGGGCGTCCAGGGTCATGATGTCGGACGCCATGCCCTCGGTCTTGCCCTCGATCACCGCGCGGAGCAGGTCGAGGTCGCTGACGGTGCCTGCGATCAGGTCGCTGCCGGCGCTGGCCACCACCATCCGCCGGGCGCCCTCCTCATGAAGGCGCCGGGCCACCTCCATCACGGGGGTGCGGAGCGTGCAGCCGGGGACGCGAGGGCGCATCGCCTCGGCCACGGTGGGTGCAGCCACGAACTGAAGTCTACGGTTTGGGCTTGGGCGGATCGGCCTTGATGGAGAGGGGATGGTGCTTGGCCAGCCAGTCTCGGCGCACCCGGCCGGTGATGATGCCGAACAGCCCCGGACGCGTCGGCGGGTAGACCGCGGCGAGGAAGATGTGCCCGATCACGGCCAGGGTCAGGACCATCCAGGCGAGGTTGTGGAGGTCGCGGGAGTTGGAGACCAGCCAGAAGGGCGGGTGGATGCCGGGGAAGATCAGCAGCCCGGTCATCGACAGCCAGACGATCCCGGCCAGGGTGAGTACGGCGTTGAACTTCTGCCCGGCGTTGAACCGTCCCTGCGCCGGCAGCTTGTCGCGGCCGCCGACCTTGCGCCAGAGCCAGGAGCGGAACCATCTGCGATCGTCTTCGCTCCAGCGATCGACCTCGCTCGCATCCCGGGCGATCCCGCGGCGGTCGCCCAATGCCAGCACCACCAGCGGCAGCACGACCACTGCCAGGCCGGCGAAGCGGTGGACGTCTCGGACCAATTCCCGGCTGCCAACCAGCTTCTCCAGGCCCTGGAAGTAGAGCGCCAGGCCGGTGAGGATGGTGAGCATAAAGGGGATGGCGAAGGCCCAGTGGAAGAGGCGCTCGGAGAGACTGAAGCGCTCGACCGTCTCCGGACCGGTCCCGGCGCCGGCGGCGCCGGCGCCCTTGGCGCTACTTGAGGTAGGCGTTGACGTCATATCCACGCTGCTCCCAGTAGCCGATCTCCTGCTGCGCCGTCAGCCGGATCCGCGAAACCCACTTGGTCCCCTTGTAGCCGAACATGAAGGGGATCACCAGCCGCAGGGCCGCGCCCCGGTCCGCCTCCAGCGGGGCACCGTTGAGGCTGTGAGCCAGCAGCACCTCGGGGCGGCGCGCCTCTTCTAGCAAGAGGCTGTCGGTGTAGACGCCGTCGGCGGAGTCGAAGCTGATGGCGGTCGCCTCCGGCAGCGCCCCGGCCAGGTCGATCAGGGTCGAGACCAGCGGTCCCTGCCAGCGAACTTGCTGGACCTTCCAGCCGGTGACGCACATGTAGTCATGGGTCTGGTCGGACTGCTGCAGCGCCATCAGCTGCTTGAAGCTGATGGTCAGCGGGTTCTTGACCAGCCCCTCGATCCGCAGGTCCCAGTTCTGGCCGTCGAACCTGGGCTCCACCGAGGAGACGGTATAGAAGTAGAAGCCGTCCTTGGGGATCAGGGTCTTCAGCACCGGCAGCTGCCCGATCGAGCTGAAGAGCTGCGCTCCACCCGCGACCACCACGCCGCCGGCCGCGAGCAAGCCCACGAACAGGCGTCGCCCGATGCGCTGCTCGCCCGGGGCGGACATGTCGAGCTCGCGCTTGGCCATAACAGTTCAAATTCTGCGCCAACCCGAGAATTCCGCCGATTGGGTATCGGTTAACATTCACCCGCCGATGTTCGGACGCGCCTTCAAGTTCCCGATTCCCAAGTCGCTGCCCTCGACCTGCGACAACTGTGGGGCCAAGCTGCATTGGCAGCCGGTGGTCTACAAGGACCCGGTGATCGGGGTCGACAAGGTCGACCACTACAAGGCCGACTGCTCCTGCGGCGAGGTCCACTATCGCGACGGTCGGGGCCAGGTGGTGGAGCCGGCGATCGAGAACCTCGCCCCCGACAGGTCGGACGTGGCCCACTCACCGCAGGGTGAGGTGCCGTACTCCGGCTACATGGAATTCGTCAAGCAGGAGCGCGAGAAGGCCGAGGCCCTCAAGAAGTCGCAGGCGGCGAAGGCCGCCGCGGCTGCCGCCGGTGCAGACAAGCCCGCGCCGGCCGCGGCAGGGGCTGCCGCCGCCAACGCGCACACTGCGCCTGCCAAGTCGGAGGAGCCAGCCGTCGAATAGCGCGGGGCTCGGTCGTGACAAGGTCGCGGGCTGGAGATCGTGTAGAACTAGAGCCGTATATGACCTCCGAATCAGTAGCGGGCGGGACGCCTGCCAGCCCCGGCGGTGACGCGGTGGAGGCGGGGACACCGGAGGAGGTAGCCGCTCCCAAGCAGATCGACCAGTCGGGGGAGACTCGCTCGGTGCGGCTGGAGAGCATGCGGGCCCTGGCGGCGTCTGCGGTCATGGTGGGCCACACTTTCGGCCAGTCGGTTGGTTACGGCGCACCTGCTCTCGCGACCTATCCGCGACGCGTCGTTTATGGCGGCGGTTTTGGAGTGTTCATCTTCTTCTGCCTGTCTGGCTACCTGCTCTACCGCCCCTTCGCGGTCCGAGACGTGGGAGACGGAGCCACCGTCAACCTCGCTCGCTACACGCGCAACCGGGTGTTGCGCATCCTTCCCCTCTACTACGCGGTGGTGATTGCTCTGATCTTCCTCGATCCTCAGCTTCGCCACCGGCTACCGCTGCTCAAGTTCGCCACCTTCACGCAGACCCTCTTCGCTGACACCGCCGACCTGCCCAACAGCCTCTTGTGGTCGGTGACCGTCGAGATCGTGTTCTATGCCACTCTGCCGTTCCTGGCGTGGGGCATCGCCCTGGTGGCCCGTCGGTCGGGGGCGCGCGCCGCCGTCGTGATCCTGGGCCTTGGAGCTGTGAGCTACGTCATCTGGCTCACGTACGGACCCCATTCGCTCGCGCACCTGTCCCTGGGGATCCATTCGTTCGCGGCGAACTTCGTCTACTTCACCCCCGGCATGCTGCTCGCCCTGATCCGTACGTCCTGGGCGGGTGTCGTCCCGTCGTGGCTCCCCGCGATCCTGCAGCGATCAACCCTCTGGCTCCTGGCCTCAGCGGGCTTGATGATGGTCGTGTTCTACCAGTACAACCTCGACCTGCTGGTGATGACCGCGGGGTTCCTCGCCGTGGGCGCCTGTGTCCTTCCGATCCGCGATGGGATCCTGCTGCGGGCCCTGGAGTGGCGTCCACTCGCGATTCTTGGGCTGGCTTCCTACAGCCTCTTCGTTTGGCACTTCCCGATAGTCAGCGCGCTGCCGGCCGGCTCGAGCTGGGGGCATTTCGCGGTGTTGCTTCCAATCGGAGCGGTGCTCAGCATTGCTGCCGCGCTCGTCAGCTACTGGGCGATAGAGTCTCCGTTCCTGAGGCTGCGCCGTCGCTGGTCCTCGGCCAGCGCTGCGACGGGGACGAGCCAGGGGTCGTACGTGGAGAACCCTCCAGCGAGCTGACGCCTGATCCTCGGCCCGGGTGGGCGGCTGGGGCGGGGCGAGGTGGCTGGGGAGGAAGGAATCGAACCTTCAATCTTCGCGTCCAGAGCGCGCTGCCTTACCATTTGGCCACTCCCCATCGTGGTTGATGTCCAGGCCACCCAGGCACCCGCGGAGCCCACGAATTATAGGAGTACCCGCGTCTTCGGACTGAGATCGACGCAGGCCGTTCTGTGGCGGAGCCTGATAGTATTGCTATAGCGTTTTAGGTTACCTACCCCTACAGCATAGAAACGCATTAACGCGAGGAGGAGCCGCTTGCCACGTAGACGGCCCCCGGTCGACATTTTCACCTTCCCGATTCCCGACCAATGGGAACGGCGCCAGGCCCGCTGCCCTCAATGTGGTGGCGTGGGGCATGCCATCGGGCAGGTCGGGCTGCAGTTGGTCTTTCGCTGCGGCGAGTGCGGGGTGCGTTTCAAGGCCGTCGGCGACGAAGCCGCCGACGGGGGCCGCTGACCCCACTGCTAGCGCCACGTAACATCGCGGCATCGCGACATCAGTTGAGCCTCCTGGCAGGGCCACCAATGATCGTCCCGGCGACCTCGTGGCTGATCCCGTCGGTCTCGTCACGGGGCGCGCCGCCCTCGCCGGCCTTGTCGCCGTCGGTGTCGCCGCCGGCTTCGTAGGCGTCAGCCTCGCCACGAGGGGCTCCGGTGGGTTCTTCAACGACTTCTATGACTACTGGGGCGCGGCGCGCCTCCTCGCCACCGGCGGCAATCCTTACGACAGCGCCGCCCTGGCCGCCGTGGTCCAGGGTGCCGGCGTCCAGTTCCAGGTCGGGACCGGCTACTCCTACCCGCTGCTGTTTGCCATCCTGATGCTGCCGCTGGCGGCGTTGCCGGCAACGACCGCGGCTTATGTCTTCACCGGGCTGGGCCTGCTGGCGCTGGCGCTCTCGGTGACCATCCTGCTGGCGCCGCTGTCGCGGCTGCGAATGGTCGAGCTCCTTCTCCTTGGCGGCTACGCCGGCCTCTTCACCTCGGTTCGCGGCACCATCTACTTCGGCCAGGCCAACCTGCTGGTGCTGCCGCTGCTGGCGGTCGCCTTCCGGGGCCGGCTGCGGGCGCCGATGCTGGCGCTGGCCACGGCGGTCAAGCTCTACCCGGTGGCCGGCCTGGTCGCGCTCGCCGCCCGGGGGCGCCGGGCGATGGGCGCCCTCGCAGCGGCGGTCGGGCTCACGGCCGCCCTGGTCGTGTTGCCCAACCTCCTTCTTGGCGGCTCTGCCGCGGGCGGCGACCGCGTCGCCGGTTTCCTCGGCCCCGACACCTTCTGGACCAACCAGTCGATCAATGGCTGGGTCAGCCGGCTGGCGCTGACATCGGATATGACCACCCCGCCTCTGCCCTGGCTCCCTGTCACGCCGACGATGCTGGCCCTGGTCCTGGCCGTCGGGGTGGCCGTCATCGTCGTTGTCGTCCGCCGTCGCGGTGACCCCTGGGATGGCTGCCTGGCGCTGTTGATCGTCTGGGGCGTGGTGGCCGCGCCCAAGAACTCGCTCTGGAACTACACGCCGCTGCTGCTGGCTCTCGCCTGGTGTTATCCGCGGGTTAGACTGCGGCCCCTCCTGCTGCTTGCGCTGGTCATCGGACTCGCCCTCATCGAGGTCCAGTCGCGCATCGACCTGGTCCATGACACCTTCTACCTGGGCAGCCCGGCGCTGACCTGGCTCTCGTCGCTCGCGCTCTACGGGGCGCTGGTGGTCCTGGGGCTGACCGCCTACCTGCTGGTGCGCGAGCCGGCCGGTTCCGCCGAGGCGGCGGTGTGAACCGTTCCATCGCGCATCTCGAGGACCTGGTCGCAGCCCGCCGTCATGCCGACGTCGTGGGTCACGACCATCACCGCGCCATGGCTGCGGTACTCGCCCAGCAGGCTGATCACCTCCCTGCCGGTGCGCTGGTCCAGGGACGCGGTCGGCTCGTCGGCGAAGATGACCGCCGGCTTGGCCACCATGGCGCGGGCCACGGCGACCCGCTGCCGTTCCCCCACCGAAAGCTGGTACGGCCGCTGGTTCAGCTTCTCGCCGAGGCCCAGCCGACGCAGTAGCCGGACTGCCTGGTCCTTGGCGCCTGGGTCTCGTGGCCGGGCTCCCACCAGCACGTTCTCGACGCAGCCGAGGTAGTTGATAAGGAAGTGCTGCTGGAAGATGAAGCCGAACTTCGCCCGCCGCAGCGCAGCCACTCCCGCCTCCCCGAGCCGGCGGTAGTCCATCTCGCCGAACCGGACGTTACCCGCGGTGGGCGTTCGCAGACCCGACAGCATGTAGAGGAGGGAGCTCTTGCCCGATCCCGACGGGCCCACGACCGCAAGGAAGCTGTGGGCGCGGAGCTCAACGTCCGCGTCGCGCACGGCGGTGAAGTCGCGGCCGGAGCCGCCGTAACGAAGGGTGAGGCCCTCGGCCCGCAGCACCGGTGCCGGCTCGGCCATCAGTCGCGCCTCTCGATGATGGCGATGGGGTCGAGCCGCCAGAGCTGCCAGAGCAGTGTCCCCAGCGAGAAGACCAGGACCATCACCGGCACCGGTAGCGTGGCCCGCATCAGGATGCCCGGGTCGAAGACCCGCAGGACCAGGCCGTGCGGGTACATGTAGGTGGCGTCGAACCAGGCCAGGGCCGCCGCGCCGACGATGCCGCCCAGGACCCATGCGCCTAGCACCACCAGCGCGCTCTCGGTGACCACCTTGAGGGACAGCTGCCTCCGGGGGTAGCCCAGCGCCGCCAGCAGCCCGAACTCGTTCATCCGCTGGCGGAAGTAGAGATTGTTGAGCAGCCCGATAACCAGGGCCAGGGTCAGCGCCACCGCCAGGGTCAGGAAGTCGTCGATCCGCTGCAGGTTGACGAGGAGGTCGTCGATCTTGCCCTGCACGAACGGCCCGTCGAAGATCCGGTAGGGCTGGCCGTTGACGATGTCGTGGAGCCCGGCGCGACTGGACTCCAGCTGGCCAGGCTTGGGCAGCACCACCAGCGCCTGGAAGCGGCGGGCCCCGAAGTAGTTGCTGACCATGTACTCCCGCGGGATGAAGCCCAGCCGCACCGGCCCGCTGAGCAGGCCCACGATCTTGAAGTGCTCCGGCAACGAATCCAGCTCGTTGACGTCGGAGCCCACGAGGTCCCCGATTTTGACGCCCCGGGCTCGGGCTACCTCCTCGCTGAGCACGATCTCGGCCGCGTCCTGGTGAGGCAGGCGGCCGGCGCTGACACGGTCACCGTAATAGCCCATCACCTCCCGGGTGTCCTGCTCGGTGAGCCCGAAGAGGTCGAAGTTGGCGTTGCCCGCCAGCATGTTCAGGTCGATGTTGGAGTAGGTGTCGCGGAGAACCTTGTCGACGCCCGGGAGCGCGCGTGCCTTCGACTCGATGGCGTCGATGTTGCCCTGTGGCCCGCCCAGCGCCTCGAGCTTTTGCTGCAGCTCACCCAGCTGGCCGTTGAGGTCGTCAAGGGCGCCGGTGGCCGGCGGCAGGTTGGGGAGGGTGGCGTTCAGCTTGGGCAGGGTGGGCAGCGTCACCGCCGCGCTGGCAGACGCCATGGCGGTGCGCAGCGCGGCGGTCTGGGCCTGCACCGCGTTGAGGTCATTGCTGAGTGCGCCGGCGCTGGCGGCCGCCCGACTGGCGTCGTCCGAGATCGCCGGGTAGTTGGTGGTGTCGGGCTGCAGCAGGGTGCTGAAGTCGTGCGGCTGCTGCAGATAGGCGACCAGGGTGTCGAGGTCATTGGGGTTCTTCTGCAGCCTGTCGAGGAGGGCGAGCAGCTGCTGCTGCTGGCTCTGCCGCTGCTGGGCCTGTTGCAGCTCGGCGGAGAGGCGGGTCAGGTCGGCCTGCAGGTTCCTGCCGTGCTGCGAGGCGCCGCCCAGACTGGCCTCCAGCGCTGCCGTCGATGGCGTGCTCGCGCGCAGCTGCTGGGGCAGGCTCTGCAGCTCCTTGGCGTACGCCTGCACGTCCTGCATCTGCTGCATCACCTGGGCCAGGCTGCCCGCGGCGTTGGCGTCGGCGGCGCCGCCGGCGGCCAGCTTGGCGCGCTGTTGCTTGAGGCTTTCGAGCGTAGCGGCGATCGGCTTGTAAGCGTCCTGGCTGCTGTTGACCCTCGGCGCCACCACCTCGACCTGGCTGTAGCTGCCAAAGATGGCGTAGGCGGTGTCGCGAGCCGAGCCCACCAGCGACTGCACCACCATCATCAGGGCCACCGCCAGGGTCAGGATGATGAGCAGGGGGATGGTCTTGCGCTTGTTGCGGGCGTAGTAGGTGAAGACCGACAGCGGCCGGGGTCGACCGATCACCGCGACACCTCGTCCTCGGCGGCCTCTTTGCTTGTTGCCGCCCCCGTGCCGGCAACGGTGGCGATGGCGGCGTCCAGCCGGGCCAGGACCTCGTCCTTGCCCAGGATCGACGACGACTCCAGCAACGGCAGCGATTGGCGGCTGCCTATGATCGCGACGCGCAGGGCCATGAAGAGGTCGCCCGCCTTCCAGCCGTGCTTCTCCGCGACCTGGCGCAGGGCCGCCTCCAGCCCCGGCCCGGGCTCGCCCGCGCCGAACACCGCGCGCGCCTCCTCCAGCACCGTGGCCGCCTCCGCCGCGTCGCTGCCCTTCGGCACCAGGCCCTCGGGGTAGTCAGCAGGCCGCTCGACGAAGAAGCGCACCAGGTCGGCTGCGTCGGCCAGCTTGGTGATTCGCGTCTGGACCAACGGCGTGGCCTGGGCCAGCAGGTCGTCGTCGATCTCATCAGGCACGAAGGGCCGCAGCCGCCGCGCCAGCTCACCTGGGGCGAGCCGGCGGATGTGCTCAGCGTTGACACTGTCCAGCTTGGCCTGGTCGAAGACCGCGGGGCTGGACTGGACCTTTTCCAGCTCGAAGGCCCGGACCAGGCCGTTGAGGTCGAACAGCTCCTCGCCGGTGCCCGGCGACCAGCCGAGGAAGGCGAGGAAGTTGTTCATCGCCTCGGGCAGGTAGCCCATGTCGCGGTACTCCAGCAGGGAGGCGGCGCCATGCCGCTTGGAGAGCTTGGCGCGGTCGGGGCCCAGCACCAGGGGCAGGTGCACGAACGTCGGCGGATCCCAGCCCAGCATCTGGTAGAGGAGCACGTGCTTCGGGGTCGAGGGCAGCCACTCCTCGCCCCGGATGACATGGGTCATCGCCATCTCGTGGTCGTCGACGGTGGCGGCTAGGTGGTAGGTGGGAAAGCCGTCTGACTTGAGCAGGACCTGGTCGTCCAGGGTCGAGTTGTCGAACTCCAGCCGACCCCGAAGCAGGTCGTCAACCTCCGTTTTTCCGTCCGGGACACGCATCCTTACGACGCCGGCTTCACCGGCGGCCAGGCGCTGCTTCACCTCCGAGGGATCGAGGTTTCGGCAGTGCCCGTCATACCGGGTTGGCAGGTGGGCCCGCTCCTGCTCCTTACGCAGGGCTTCGAGGCGCTCTGGGGTGCAGAAGCAGTAGTAGGCATGGCGGCCCTCGACAAGGCGCTGGGCCGCCGCCTGGTAGATCCGCAGGCGCTCCGACTGGAAATAGGGAGTGTACGGTCCGCCGACCTCGGGGCCCTCGTCCCATTGCAGCCCCAGCCAGCGGATGCCCTCGAGGATGCTCGCCAGGCTCTCGGGGTCGTAGCGCTTCTGGTCGGTGTCCTCGATTCGGAGCACGAACTGGCCGCTCATCTTGTGGGCAAACAGGTAGTTGAACAGCACCGTTCGCGCTCCACCCAGGTGCAGCGCGCCCGTGGGGCTGGGGGCATACCTGTCTCTTACCGGCACGCCTTGATGCTACGGCGCGGTGGCGCCGCTCAGCCCGGGATCGATAGGAGCTGGGTCTTGACCTCCTTGAGCTCGGTCGCCAATTCGACGCCCAGGTCCTCGGCCTGCTCCTGCAGGTCGGACGGCGACTTGGCCGTGGCCGCGTCGGCCAGGAAGGCCCTCAGGGTCGCGGGACGACGGGCTCTGGGCATGATCGCGTCAAGCGACTTGGCACACATGCGGGCCTTGGCGCGGCGGGGCTCCGCATCGACGAAGCCCACGATCACGTCCAGGGCGTCCTCAAGCACCGTTTCGCGCCGCCGAAGCTGGGCCAAGTCCGCGGTTCGTTGCCGTCGCTCCGACAGGGCAGCCTTGCCCACCGGGACGATCTCCTCCGCCGACGGCGACAGCCCGGCCGGCTTGGCGGCCGGCTTCGGTCCGGCCTTGCCGTAGCGTGCGCTTCGTAGCTTGGCAGGGGCGATGTCGTGGGCCGCCCTTGTCGGCGCGGCCGCCGGGGCGGCCGCCGGGGCACGGGGCGTGGGCTCGGGAGTGGGCGCTGCGGGTGCAGGCGCAGCCTCGGCTTTCGCCGCGGCAACCGGCTTTGTCGCCGCCGCCTTTGCCGGTTTTGGTGTGGCTGCAGGCTTGGCCGCCTTTGCCGCAGGCACCTTGGCCACTGCATTGGCCGGCGCATCGGCGACCGTTGCGACCGCCGCCTCGACCTCGCCAGGAGCCGGTTCGGCCACCTTTGGCCTGGAACCCCGCTTCGGCTTGTCGGCCTTTGACCTGGCTGCGGCCTCCCGAGAAGCCGTGGTCGGGCCCCAGACCTTGCGGGGCTCGGGGCGCGCCGCCACAGCGCCGTCCGCCCCGCCGGCAGTCGCAACTTCAGCCCTGCGCCGCCCCCGGCGGCCCACCACGTATGCCTGCCCGAAGTAGCCGAGGATCCCGATGGGGAGGCCGATCGCGAACGCGAGCCAGAGGGGGATTGATGGGATGACCACGGGCACCAATTGTCGCCGATTCAATCGCGCACGCATGTTGACTCATTTGCAACAGCCTTAACCGTTATCCGAGGTCGCCGAGCCGAACTGCCCCAAGCTGTAAAGACATGTGAATTGTGACGGTTCTGTGACAGCGTGTAGCAGTTGTGCAAAGGTCGAGACATACTGCGTTTGGAGGATCAAACCAGCTAATTACGCCTGGGTTCGCGGACCCGGTGTGCGGGTTCACGCCGTGGCGGGAGGGCCAACCGAAAAGTGAATCGCCTGCAGAGGCGCTTGGCGCGCCTGACGACTGCCGTCGTTGTCTTCGGCGTG
>JBARRR010000154.1:0-7970 GCA_049644325.1 Candidatus Dormiibacterota bacterium | reverse complement strand
CTCAAGGCGATCAAGAACGTGCTCGGTGGGACCGTCAACGACGTCGTCCTGGCCGCCGTGGGGGAGTCCGTCCGCGCCTTCCTCGAGCACCGTGGCGTCGACACCGACCCTGACCTCACCTACCGCATCATGGTGCCGGTCTCGGTTCGCGACGAGAGCCAGAAGGCCGCCCTGGGAAACCGGGTGGCGGCGATGTTCATGGAGCTGCCCGTGGGGCGGATGCCGGCGCGCAGCCGCCTAGGCGCGGTCCATCGAGCCATGGGCGACCTCAAGGAGAAGAAGCAGGCCGACGCCTCCGGCACGGTGATGGAGCTGACCTCGTGGGCCCCGGCGTTGCTGCACTCGCTGGCGGGCCAGCTGGAGTTCGGCAGCCAGCGCATGATCAACCTGGTGGTGTCCAATGTTCCGGGCGTCCAGGTGCCGGTGTACACCGGCGGAGCCAGGCTGTTGGAGGCCTACCCGTTGCTGCCGGTAGCTGCCAACCTGGGGGTGGTCTTCTGTGTCGCCAGCTACAACGGCGGCATGTACTTCGGCATCGTCGGCGACTACGACGGCTTTCCCGACCTCGCCGTGCTCTCCCGGGGCGTTTTGGTCGGAGTCGAGAACCTGGAACGCGCCGCTGGCATCCGGCCGGTCAAACGAGCGGCCCGCGCGTCGATCCGCGACGCCGCCAAGGTCGCCGCCAGGGTTACCTAGGCCGAAACTCCGGCCCGTTTCCTCCGCCGGCGCCGCCTGCCGATGCCCACGACCGCGATTGCCCCTGCCAGGCCCGCCAATGCGGCGGCGCTGACGTCCCGCTGGGCCCCAGTGTTGGGCAAGCTGCCGGTCGCGGCGTCCGAAACCACGGTGGCCTGGGTGCCGGTGTTCCGAGCGCGGTGGGAGGGGAAATCGACCACCTGCTGGAAGGTGGGCCGGTTTTGCCAGTCCATGTCCGGCTGAGAGATGAGGCCTGCAACCGTGAACGAGATGTTGTCGTATGCCGGCATCTGGGTGGGGCACGAATTGCTGGCGCAGAAGACGAGGTTGTCGTTCTTGGTCCAGCCGCCCACGTTGGCGCTCCCACCGTTGGCGGTCTTCATGGCGTTATAGGTGTCGGTGATCGCCTGCAGGATTTTGCCCGGGCAGGCGGCCGCGCCACCGGTACAGACGTGCGACATCATCTCGGCGGAGAAGGGCTGGGCCACCGCCGCCCCGCGCAGCTGGCGCAGCACCTTCCACATGTAGCCCTCCCAGCCGCCGTCGTACGAGCTGCCGTTGCGGCCGCTGGGGAGGTCGGTGAAACCCATGGGAAGCTTGTTGTAGCCGGCGGGGAGCCCCCGGATCGAGAACTCCTCGGCGGGGGTACAGCTCGCGGGGTTGGCGCAGAACACCGAGTTGAAGACTGCGCTTATCAGCTTGGGGTTGAGCTCGTCCATGGTGGCAACCCCTGACGCGTCGTTGTACTCCGCGTCGCCGTGCTGCGCGCGGATGCGGTGCGCGCCGTTGGCCACCCAGCCGTGCAGGTGGGTCATCATCGCGCCGGTGGTGGCGGGGTCGAGGCTCAGGCCCGCGCTGGCCAGGTAGGCCTCCAGCTCCGGCTCGACCCGGGCGCCGGTGAGGTCAACCGAGGCGCCCTGCTCCATGGCGTCGACCAGGTTGGCGCGGGTGATCTGGTTGTTGTGCAGCGCGAACTGCTGCGTGATGTTGTCCGCCAGGGTCCGCTGCCGGAAGATCGGGCCGAAGCCGTAGGTCGCGTCCGAGGCGCCGAACTGGGGTGCCGGCTTGTTGTTCCATGACGACAGGAAGCCCTGGGGTGGGTTGATCTCGTTGGGATGGGCGTTATCGGCCAGGAAGCCGGTCCAGTTGGTGTCGGCGCGGCCGCCCCAGGTCGGGAGGGTGGCATCGAGGTTGGACGGCCGGATCGGGTCATGGCCACTGACGTAGTAGGCGATGTCCTGGTTGTCGGCGTAGAACCAGTTGAACGTGTAGCCGATCTTGGCGGCGCCCTCCTGCCAGGACTGCGCGTCATGCGTCAATGAGGGGTGCTGCCAGCGAAGGAACCCCTCCGCCGAGTCGAGCTCATGCTGGTAGGTGCTTCGCTGGGAGACGATGGCGACGTCGATCGGCTGGGCCCCGGGGGTCTTGGTGAAGCCAAGGACCACGCCCTGCACCGGGTCGGCTGGGTTGTTGCGGTAGATGGCGTGGTGGAGGGTGATGATCACGCCCATGCCGCCGGGCTTGGTCAGCGCCGTCTCGACGTCGTCGTGGTAGTCCATCTTCACGCAGGCGCCGTTGAGCTTGTAGTACTTGTTGTCCGGGGCCGCGCCCTGGTTGGGGCACATCTCCAGCAGCCGTTGGTCAACGACGTCGGTGTCCGCCGAAGTGGCGGACCAGGCGTAGTCCTGGCCACGGCCCAGCTCGACGATGAAAGACGTCCCCGGGAAGCTGGCCCCTCGGGCGTCGTAGTCGGGCGCGTGTAGATCGACCTCCTGCAGGATCTGGGGCGCGTAGTAGCCCACCTGGGGCCCCATGACCGCGATCGGGCGCCCGCTGGCGGAGTGCTTGGCGTCCACCAGGAGGGCGTTGCTGAGCACGGTGGGCAGGTGGAAGTTCTGGAGGAAGCTGACGTAGCCCTCGCAGTCGGGGTGGACCGCCCCCGGCGAGGGGTCGGTGACGGCGGCCGCGGGGTCGGTGAACGCGTTCTTGCTGCTCACCGGGCCCTGTAGCTCATAGGGGAAGCTCTTGTCGGTGACCACGGTGGGGGCGTTGGGGTCGTTTACCTCGTGGAAGTCGCGGAACATCGCCAGCGCATCCTGGCCGCTGTTCCCCGGGAACTTGGTCTGCAGGAACTGCAGCAGGTGACCGCTGGCGACCTCGTCACCGCCGCCCTTGCCGAAGATGCCGCCCACCAGCGAGGCGATGTCAATGATGTCGGAGTCCTTCCAGGCGCCAGGCACCGGGCTGCCGGTGGCGAGTGGATACTCCACCGGCATCTGGCCGAACTTGCTGCTGAGGGGGTTGGACAGGTCGCCGATGAACTGGTTGATGCCGCCGACGTAGGAGTGGATCATGGTTCGCCCCTCGTGACCGATGGCGCCGAGCGAGTCGATGTGAGCCAGCTGGTTGTCCTTGTCCTGCTGGGTATAGCCGGTCAGCTGCAGCTGGTCGTGGT
Organism: Candidatus Dormiibacterota bacterium; assembly: GCA_049644325.1. Lineage (GTDB taxonomy): Bacteria > Chloroflexota > Dormibacteria > DASZGP01 > DASZGP01 > DASZHA01. The sequence goes on along the minus strand of JBARRR010000154.1, from coordinate 4,819 downwards.
CCATCTGCTGGTTGCCGCAGCTGGGCCCGACCAGCTCCGACAGGTGGCCGGATCCGTAGTGGCGGAGCACATCGATCAGGAAGAGCCGGTCCTCGCCGGTGGCATAGCCCGCGCCGTAGGCCATCGCCTGGACGGTGTCGCCGTAGATGTGGGGCACGCCGAACTGCTTGTCGCGAATGATGGTGACGTTGCCGTCGGCGGTGGTCAGGGTCTCGATGCTTTCAACCTGCTGCGGCTGCACCCCGAACGATGCGTCCTTGTAGTACTTCGTCAGGGCGCTGTCCTGGAGCCCCGGCGTTGCGTAGAGCAGGTTCTGGTACATGTCGTATTGGTCCTGGAAGTGGGGCGGATAGGTCTTGGTCAGGGGCGACATCGGCAGCCACGGCGCCGCCTGCAGGGCGGTGGCGTTGCCGGCCGCGCCGGCCGGCAGAATGTTGAGCACGTTGCCGTAGTCATTGGCCCTGTAGGCGGTCACGTCGGCCAAGGCCGGGGCGACACTCGACAGCGCCAGCATCGCGACTGCCACGGCGAAGAGCGCCAGCACTGCATACCGCGCACCGCCACCTTCGCCATGGTGCGCGCGGTTTCCCCCCGGCCCCGCCCCGAACCGCATCGGCAGATGATAACGCGTTCTAGTACGGCCGCGGCAACCGTCGATCGCGGCGCTGTAGTAGCGTGGTGCCGTGACACGGCGGGTGGGTGTGTTGCTCGTGCTGGCGGCCCTGTTGGGGCTGCAGGCGCTTGGCGCGGTGGTTGCCCTGGCCGACCCCGGCCCGGATTCCAGCGGAGACACCAGCACCAGCCAGGCGATCAAGGACGGCTGCACGCGGTCCCCACTCGAGTTGATCCAGGGTAATTCGCCCCAATGGGCCTACGTCTACGACGACCACAGCAGTGTCGCGCCGCCCGCCCCCAGGCGGGTCACGGGAGTCGTCAACACCAGGGATTACAAGACCCAGGTGGTCCCCAACTCGCTCTTCGAGGCCGTCAAGGTTGCCGGCGACGACCTGCCGGCGGGGCACGACGACTACGACCTCAACGTGGACATCCAGCCGGACCTGCCGCAGTACGCCTTCCTCCTGGCCGGCCATCAGGACTTGAACAACATCGACAACCGGACCGGCAACTACCGTGGCAATGGCGACGACTACGCGTCGATCCATAGCGAGCTGCAGAGCGACGCCATCCCCCTCTCGCTCTGGCCAGAGCAGGGCGACCGCATCGACCTGATCGGGAACTGGATCTGGGACTGCGGCCACTGGGGCACTCCCACCGAGGTCTTCAGTCCCGACTATGTTCTCCCCAAGGTTGGCACGCCCGCCCAGCAATGCCTGGGGAACCTGGCCACCCTCAAGCAGGGCGGCGTTGCAATTTTCGACCCGGCCCAGTGCCACATCGCTGGGGAGAGCACAGAGATCCATCCCTGGCGGGCGATGTGGGACGTACACGCCCAGAGCCTGAGCCCGGAAGCGGAGGCTGAAGGACTGCTCTACGTGTCGACGTACGAGACCCGCGCCGGCCTGGTGGAAAACTGCGCCCATCAGTTCCCGCCTGTAAATGGCATTGCCAACCCGGCCGCCAAGCTGTGCGTGCTGACCGGGGCGATGTGGCAGGACGTAACCGGCGACTACTCGTACTTCCTCCCTGCGCCGCCCAAGCCAAGCGCCCTGGCCCACCTCACCTACCGCGCCGTCGACCTCGGCTCGGTGGGTGCGCCGGCTCCGACACTTACACCCGAGGGCAACGGCGTGCGTGTGACCTTCCACCTGAACACCCCCCCCACCCAGGACCTCCGCATGTACTACAAGGTCCTGGCGGGATGGGACGAGCTACCACTGGCCCAGGTGCCGGCACACCTGCACGTCACCTTTGACAACGTCGTCTTTCATCGCACCATGGATTGCCCCACGGGCCAGGGCGAGACCGGCTGCGGCAGCGAGTCGCAACGACAGAACCAGGCCAGCCTGCCGCCAGGAGAGTGGAATCTCTACTACGACGTCCAGGGGGCCTGGGGACGCCTGTTCCACAACGGTGAGGTCGACCCGTCTGAAGGCGACACGCTGAGCCCCAATCAATCGGTCGACATCTACGTGCCGCCGGGCAAGGGCTGGCGGCTCCTCACCCTCGGTCGTGAATGCGATCTCCAGCTGCTCGCGACCGTCACCGGCAATGTCAACATCACCACCCAGGGGCTGGCGCCGGGGACCTTCGGATCGTGCCCTGGCGCCAACACGACTGCCCCCGCCGAGATCGCCGACGGCAACGACGTGCCGGGCCGGGTCCTGCAGCCCTGGTCGTCGGTGCAGGCGTCGCTGGGCACCCACACGGTCGACGCCAGCACCAACCAGACCGGCGACCCCACGTCGACCTGTCCCGCCGACTTGAAGGCCACCCCGCCGCTCAACCCCCACGGCTGCTACACCCTGACCTATACCGTTAGCGCCGTCGAGGATGCCGCATCACGGGTGCTGATTCCAAGTCCCTCGAGCTCGCTACCCAACACCCTGGTGCCGCCGCCACCGCCAGCGGCCATGGCGGCCATCGGGCTGGGCGGTGCCGCCGTCCTGCTCCTCCTCTACCTACTCCCCACCCTGCGCCGCCGCCCGGGCTGACCCCGAAGCCGCGGCCGCGGCCCCGGTATCCTGCTGCCAGTGCAGTACGCGTTGATCGCGCTCAAGGTGCTGGCCTTCGCCTTCGGCGCCTATGTCGTCTACGCCACCGGGATGTCGGCGATCGTCACCTTTGTCCTGCCGCGGGCCGCCCAGACCCGTATCGCACGCGTGGTGTTCATCGCGGTTCGCAACCTCCTCGACCTGGTGGCGCCACCCAGCCGCGACTACCACGACCGCGACCGCCTCTTCGCCATGCAGGCGCCCCTGAGCCTGGTCCTTCTGCCGGTGGTCTGGCTGCTCCTGATCCTTGGGGCATTCACCCTGATGTATTGGGCCATCGTGGGCGACCTCAGGGAGGCGTTCATCACCAGCGGCTCCTCGATGCTGACGCTCGGCTTCGCCCGCCCCGACCGGCTCTCGACCACCGCGCTCAGCTTTGCCCAGGCGGCGATGGGGCTGGGCCTGGTGGCCCTGCTGATCAGCTACCTGCCGACCATCTATGCCGGTTTCAGCCGGCGCGAGACCCTGGTCGCCCTGCTAGAAGCCCTGGCGGGGTCGCCGCCGACGCCGGCAACGCTCCTGGCGCGGACCCATCGCATCGGCTACACCGACCGCCTTGACGAGCTCTGGCGCGCCTGGGAGGTCTGGTTCGCCGACATCGAGGAGAGCCACACCTCCCTGTCGGCAGTGGTCTTCTTCCGGTCCCCGGATCCCGACCGCTCGTGGGTCACCGCCGCGGGCTGTGTGCTCGACACCGCGGCCCTGCTGACCTCCACCGTCGACCGGCCCCGCAGCCCTGAGGCCCAGCTCTGCATCCGCGCCGGGTTCGTCGCGCTCCGCCGCATCACCGACTTCTTCGGATACCCCCACAACGACGAGCCCACCCCCGACGACCCCATCGCCGTGACTCGCGAGGAGTTCGACGCCGTCTGCGAGGAGCTGGCGGCGGCGGGCCTGCCGCTGCTGGCGGACCTCGACCAGTGCTGGCGCGATTTCAAAGGCTGGCGCGTCAACTACGACACCGTGCTCCGCTTCCTTGCCGGCGTCACCAGCGCGCCGCCCCACCCGTGGTCCGGCGACCGCGCGATCGAGTTCAAGTCGCCGCCCTTCTGGATGGCGTGGCGCCTGACCCAGACCCGCCACCGGCACCGGCAGAGCTAGGCGCCGGATGAGCGCCGGCCTCCTGCTCCAGGTGCTGGTTGCCGGCCTGGCCGCGGGCGCCCTCTACGGCCTCTTGGGCGCCGCCTACAGCCTGATCTACCGCATGAGCGGCGTCCTCAACTTCGCCCACGGCGAGATGTCGGTGCTGGCGATGTTCGCATTCCTGCTGCCGATCGGGGGCGGCGCGGCGGTAGCTATCACCTCCCCCTCACCGCTGCTGCTGCTTGCGGCGTTGCTCTTTGCAGCGGTCGTCACCGTGGCGGCCGCGATCGCCCTGTTTCGCTTTGGCATCCGGCCGTTCACCTCCCGGGGATCTGTGGTCGGCTGGATCGCGGCCAGCGCCGCGGCCGGGCTCCTGGTGCGCAGCGTGGTCGGCTTTCTCTTCCCCGCCGAGGCCTACAGCGTCCCTGACCTGCTCCCGACGGGGATCTTGCCGGGCCAGGGATTGGTCAGCCTTCCCGGCGGTGGGGTGCTCAACCTGCGCGACGTCATCGTCCTGGCCATCGCGGCGGTTTTGGCGATCGCCTTCGACCGCTGGCTGGCGCTAAGCCGCATCGGGCGCGCGATGCAGGCGGCTGCCGACGCCCCCAACGCCGCCCGGTTGGTGGGCATCTCGCCGGAGCGGCTGACCCTGCTGGCCTTCGCCGTCGGGGGGCTGCTGGTTGCGTTGGCCGCGGTGCTGGTCGCGCCCAGCCGGCCGATCAGCATCGGACTCGGCGTCCTGCTGGGGCTCAAGGGCGTCGCCGCCGCGGTCACCGGGCGGCTTGGCTCCGCCCGCGGCGCCATCATCGCCGGCCTTGGCATCGGTGTGGGGGAATCCCTGCTGGGCAACCTCTCGGTTCCGCCCCTGGCCCTGGGCGCGCTGCAGCTGCCGCGTCTCGGCCTCGACCCCCTGCGCGACCTGTTCGCCCTGGCCCTGTTGGTCGCGCTCCTGGCACTGGCGCCGGCACGCTTGGGCGGCGCCGAGGAGCGACTGGACTGATGGCTGGCCCCTGGCAGGCGCTGGTTGATCGCATCTACGGCCCGCGCCGCCCCGGCGCCCTGGC
>JBARRR010000153.1:0-7038 GCA_049644325.1 Candidatus Dormiibacterota bacterium | reverse complement strand
GGGGGAAGAGGTCGTGGACCGAGCCCCCCAGCAGGTAGGTCCTGGCGCTGGGACTGATGCCGGCGCCGATCACCCGCTCTATGAGCCGCTCCCAGAGGCGCTCGTAGAGGAGGGCCCCGGCGCTGTCTCGCTCCAGGCCGCCATCCCAGTCGCGCATGACCCGGAGCCCGAGGCCGACGTCGGGGTCGACGTCGAGGTCGCCGTCCCGGTCAGGTCGATCGAGCCGGTCGAGCAACAACGCTCGCAGCGCCTGCCCGGGGAGGCTGAGCACATCGCGCTGCAGCTCGACGCATGCGGCCGCGGTCATCTCGTGGCCGGCGGACACCACGGCTTCGATCCGCTGGGCCCGGTAGGGATTGGCGGCCTCATGAACCAACGGATGAGGGCAGCCCGGGGCCGGCATCGAGATGTTCGCCGCGACGATGTACCCGTCGGCGGGGTTGAGGACCTCGGGCATCTCTTCGAAGGGAACGAAGCCGCGCCACTCGTCGCCTGGCTCCCAGCCGCGGGCGGGGAAACGCCCCTGCTCGGGTGGGCGCAGGGGGATGAAGCCCGACATTCGGTATCCGATGTTGCCCTCCACGTCCGCGTAGGTCACGGCCAGGGAGGGCGATGCCATCGTCCCCACCGCGGCGCGGAAGCTCCTCCAGTCGCGGGCCTGGTTGAGGCGCATGACCCAACCGTGGCTGTCGATCTCGGAGTCGGTGCCAACCCATCGCAACGACAGCGGCGGATGATTGCCGTCGATGGCGGGGCTGATGACGGGCCCACGCCGCGTCACCAGCACGTCCTCGGTCACCGGCTCGCCGCCGCGGACGCGGATGACCTCGCGGAAGCGAACGGCGTCCTCCCAGTGGCCGCCGTCGTCGAACTGCATCGGGTTGTTGGGGTTGAAGCGTTCTACGTACAGGCCCTGGATCGAGACTCCGCTGTTGACCAGCCCCCAGGCCAGGTGGCGGTTGTGGCCGGCGACCACAAAGGGCGAGCCGCAGAAGCTGACACCGGCCAGCTCAGCGTCGTCAGCGATGGTCAGGTGGACCTGGTACCAGGGGCTGGGCATGGTGATCACCGAATGGGGATCGCTGGCCAGGATCGGCCTGCCGGTGGCGGTGCGCGACCCGGCCAGCGCCCAGCTGTTGCTGGCGCCGGCCCAGCTGCTGAGCTCGAGGATCTCCTCGGCCGCCTGCAGCTGGTCAAGCAGCGCCGTCGCGGCGGCGGCTGCCGGGGCCGGCGGGGCACTCGCGGGTTGGGGCTCGGACACGCTGGGGTCAAGTGCCGCCAGCAGCTCCGGCCCAATGTCCTTGAGCAGGCGCATGCGCACCAGCTGGGCCTCCCAGTTGCCTGATTGGCCGAAGCTCAGCAGGCGCCCGACCGCGAGACTGTCCTCCGGCGTCCACGGCTGGGGGCGATGGCGCAGCATCGTGAACTCCGCGGGCAGGGGCCGGTCGGCGATGGCGGCGTTGACACCCAGGGCGTAGGCCTCCAGCAGGGGACGCAGCTCCCCGCCGGCGTGGGTGACATGCCACTCCGCCTCCGACACGCGGCGCAGACCGATGCGACGAAAGAGGCGGTCGGCGGGGATCGCCCGCTCCCCGATCACCTCGCTCAGCCGGCCCGCGGCGATGCGCCGCTGCAGCTCCATCTGCCAGAGCCTCTCCTGGCCATGGAGCACGCCGACGGCATAGGACGCATCGGCCCAGGACGCGGCCGCAACGTGGGGCACGCCCGCCTCGTCGCGCACGATCTCGACCTCGGCGGAGACGGCCGCAGGCATGCTGCCGCGGGTGCGCGGTAGCGGACGGCGAAAGATGAAGAGGTATGTCGCGCCGACCAGGAGCGCCAACGCAGCAATGGCGCCGGCGAGACCGGCCAGGATCAGCGCCATGTGCGCCAAGTTTGGTTCACCATTGGGTGAGGGCAAAGATACTGGCGATCTCTCAATAGAATCGACTTATGCAGCAGCCAGAAGTGGTGATTTACACCACGCCGACCTGCACCTACTGCGCCGCAGCGAAGCGCTGGTTCAAGGACCACGGCGTCAAGTACACCGAGGTCGACGTTTCGCGCGACCCAGCGCGGGCTGCGGAGCTGTACCGCCTGACGGGCCAGAACGCGGTGCCGGTGATCCGCGTCGGCCAGCAGCTGGTTGTCGGTTTCGACCCCCTGCAGCTGGCCAAGCTGATCCCCACCAGCACCAACGGCGCCGCGGCCAACGGCAGCGGCAAGGTCAGCCTGGGGATGGCGGCGCAGTCGCTGACCCCGGAGAAGGCCAAGGAGGTGGGCCTGCCCGCACCCTTCGGCGTCCTGGTGGGTCCGGTGCGTCAGGGAGGCCCAGCCGAGGCCGCGGGTATCGAGGAAGGCGATGTCCTCGTAGGGGTCGGCAGCTACACGCTGCAGAACCTCGGGCAGCTGCAGAGCCTGGTCGCGGCCAAGTCACCGGGCGACAGCATCACCTTCCGGGTCTGGCACGACGGCAAGGAGGAGGAGCGGACCATCACCTTCCCGGCGCCGCCACCGAGTGAGGCCGCGGCGGACGGGGACGACGGCGGCGCGACCTCCGAGGCCGGTCCTTCGCCGATGCAGGCCGGCTCATCGCCGATCTCCGCCTCATCGCCGATCTCCGGGTCATCACCGATCACCGGGTCATCGCCGATCACCGGGTCATCGCCGATCACCAACGGCGCCACACAAGTCGAGGAAGGTCCGGCCCCGTCCGCCGCGCCGCGCGAGAGCAGCCAGCCATAAGCCTCCGGGACCGCTTCTCGCCGGGGTCGGTCCTGCTCGGCGGACACCGGGGCAACCCCGCGGAGCATCCCGAGAACACGCTGGTCTCCTTCCGGTCAGCGATCGAAATCGGCGTTGACGTCATCGAGTGCGACGTCCACCTGACCACCGACCGCGAGCTGGCCGTGATCCACGACCACACCCTGGAGCGCACCACCAACGGCAAGGGCCTGGTGGGCAAGAAAACGATGACCGAGCTGGAGCAGCTCGACGCGGGCAATGGCGAGAAGATCCCCCGCCTGGAAGAGGTGCTCGAGCTGGCGAGAGGCAGGGTCGGGATCGCCATCGAGGTGAAGAGCCTGCCGGTGAAGTACCCCGGAATTGAGCAGGTCCTGGTGGACAAGCTGCGCCTGGAGCAGATGGTCGATGACAGCGCCGTCATCAGCTTCGACCACCGCGTGGTCCGCGAGACCCTCGAGATCGAGCCCGAGCTGGTGGGCGGGGTACTGGTGGCGGGCCGGCCATTACTCCTGCCCGAGCTGCTGCGGTATGCCCACGCGCAGGTCTACTCCCCGCATTGGTCATTTGTTGACACCGAGACGGTCACCGAGGTGCACGCCGCCGAGGCGGTACTCGGGGTCTGGACCGTCGATGACGTCGAGACCCTGGAGCGATGCCTACGGCTGGGTGTCGACGCGATCTATACCAACCGGCCCGGCGAGATCAAGGCCGCGCTGGCGGAGAGGGTGACAGCCCCTGGGTGATCCCTTAGGCCGCCCGCTCGAATGGCGGGCGGCCGCGGGATGTCGTCCCCAACCCCTCTAAGGCCTAAAGGACTGACACTAGGCGGCTGTCCATCGGCGTGTGCCATGGCCGGGTCGAAGGTAAGCCTCTTGGGCACGGAAGACCAGATCCAAAACCTCTGTGACGCTGGCGTCGGAACGATGACCGACGCCGGCCGCGCGCAGGCGCAGGCCCAGGTGTTCGGGAAGCAGGTCGACGTCACGGAGATTCAGCGCCTCGAGCGCGGACAGAAGGAGGTCGAGCTCGCGCAGACGGACGCGACGAAGGACTTCGTCACCGCTTCGGGTCCCGGGATCATGGCTCGTTTGAATCACTAACTCAATGTAGGAGCCGCGGCCAGGCATGTATTCAAGAGTCGGCAAAAACTTGTAAAGACTTGCGCGAAGAATTGCGGCCCCGGTCAGGTGTTGGTGGCCAGCGCCGGGCTCAGCTCCCCCGAAAGCACCCCCTCCACGGCCTCCCGGAGGACGCTGCGGTGGACCTCATCGAGGGTGAAGACGCGGATCGTCGTGCTCCGCATCGGCAGCCGCGCCAGCATCTCCGCGGCGGCGTCGGGCCGCAGGCTCTGGTCGAGGGGATCGAACAGCAGGGCCGAGTAACGATCGGTCTCAGGTGCCTGGGGGCGGGGGTCCAGGGAGGCGACATCGACCTCGAATATGATGTCTCGCAGGTCGGCGGGCATCCGCTCGATGATCCGCCGCCGCAGCTCGTCGGCGGTGGGCATGAGGACCCCCAGCGCCGGCTGGCGCAGCTCGAAGGCGGCCTCGTAGGCGAGCTTCCACTTCAGCTGGCCACGCCCGGTGATTCGAGCCCACTGTTGGGCCAGGCCGTGGCGGCGGGTGCCTGGTGGCGCGGTGCGGAGCCAGCGGTCGACCTCGTTGAGCAGGTGCCAGTCGTTGAGCCCGAGGTATGCGTCCAGGTCGTCGAGCGGGCTCTTGCCGTCGAGCAGCTCTGCGATGGTGTCGTGGAAGATCTCGCCCATGTGCAGGTCGATCCGGCGGACGGTGCGGTGGTGATAGAGGTTGGTGTAGAGGTACATCCGCGAGTTAAGGAAGAGGAGCATGGCCTCGGCGCCGTGCTGGTGCAGCGCCAACCCCTCGGGCGAGATGAAGGTGTAGTGGATGATGCGGCGGATGTCGACGGGTCCGATGCTGACGCCACAGGCGTAGGCGTCACGGGGCACGTAGTCCATGTTGTCAGCCGCGAAGCTGCCGCAGAGGACAGGCTTCAGCAGCTCCAGCCAGCGCGGTGGCGTGAAATCCGAGAACTCCTCCTTGGAGATGACGTAGGCCACCCAGGCCGGGTCGATCGCCTCGCCCGGAGCGAAGGCACCGTGGGGGCTCGCCTCCAGCCCCTTGATCAGCGGCGCCAGGTCGCCGGTGATGACGTGGCGCGAGATGGTCTCGTGGGTGATGCCGAAGGTTGCGCCATAGTGGTCGTCGAAGAAATGGCCAAACGGCCCGTGACCGACGTCGTGGAGCAGGCCGCCGAGGCGCAGGGTCTCCTCCACCAGGTACTCGCTGGGAACGTCGGTGGCCAGCTTCAGCGAAGCGTAGAGGTGGCGGGTCCATTCGCCGGCCAGGTGCATGGCGCCGATGGCGTGCTGGAAGCGGGAGTGCTCGGCGGCGGGGAACACCCACCAGGCGCTCTGGAGCTGGTGGATGCGCCGGGCTCGTTGGAGCCAGGGATGGTCTAGAAGATCCTGTTCGGCCGTGACACGTCCGCGGTCCCTCTCCTCTGACCAGTCGCCATTCCCGCGCGGGCTCTTGGTGATCTGGACGTAACCGTATATGGGGTCCGCCACCAGGTTGACGCGGGTATAGGGGGCGACGAACTCGGGGTCGAGGGGTCTACGCGGGATCCGGCTCATTTTCCGATTCTAGGTTTGCACCGCGACAGCTGTTTGTCCCAGTCGGCCGCGGCGCCCGCGGGTCAGGCGGGGCTGACCAGGTCGCCCACGCGCAGGATGCCGCCGGCAAGGATCTCGCAGCGCAGCCCACCCCGGTGCTTCAAGCCGGGTCTCAGGGTGAGGCCGGTGAGTCGCTCCAGGTGCTCGCACGGCTCGCAGAGCTTGACGCCGCGAAGACGGGCGCCGCCCACCGTGAATTCGCGATCGACGAGGTGGTTGAGCGCCACCCCGCGGGTGGTGATGTTGCGGCGGCTGTCGCCAAGCGGCAGGTCGATGCCGTAGTCCCGCCGGAGACCATCGAGCGCCTCGGCCTCCACCAGGGTCACCTGGCGATCGGGCCGCGGTGGGTCGGAGGTGGCGGCGACGTCGTAGTAGCGGTCGCCGTCGAGGCCGCGGCCGGCCACCGCCTCGACGCTGTCGACGGCCCGCATTGGGCTCTCCCGACCGTCGGCGACATGGATCGCTTCCACCCTGCCGGACCACGTGCCCGCGGCTGTCATGTCCCGAACCTACCAGAGCAGGGAACCAAATTCGGGCCGGTCTCGTCTTACTCTGCAGGTGACATGGAAGATGAAGCCCTGGTGGATCTCTGCCGCGGCGGCGATGGCGAGGCCTTTGAGGTCCTCGTCCAGCGCCACCAGGTGGTCTGCTACAACCTCGCGGTCCGAATGCTGGGCGACCGCGACGAAGCCATGGACGCGTTCCAGGATGCCTGCGTCAAGGCCTGGCGCGGTATCGGCACCATGCGCGGCGGCGCCTTCAGGAGCTGGATGAGCAGCATCGTGGCGCGCACCTGCCTCGATCGGATCCGCTCCCGCCGGCCCAGCGTGGCGCTGGATGGCGAAGAGGGCCAGGTCATCCCCCTGCCCGATCCGCGACCGGGCCCGGAGTCGATGGCCCTGAGCCGGGATCGTGTCCGGGCCATCGAGGCCGGGCTGGCACGACTCACGGCCGACCACCGCGCCATCATCCTGATGCGCGACCTCAGCGGGCTGTCCTACGAGGAGATCGCCGAGTCGCTTGACCTGCCGGTGGGCACCGTGCGTTCTCGGCTGGCACGCGCCCGCTCGAGCCTTCAGGCCGAGCTGCTGCGGCAGGACCCCGGCATCCTCGAGGCCTTGGTATGACCCTCGCCCCCCATCTCACCGAGGAGCAGCTATCGGCGCACATCGACAGCGCCCTGGACGCCGCCGAGTCGGCTGCGGTGGCGGCGCACCTCTTCGCCTGCCAGGACTGCGGCGCCCGCCTCGAACAGCTGCGAGCCACCAGCCGCGCGGTCAGCGGGCTGCCGGTCGAGGAAATGCCGCGGGCGGTCGATTTCACATTCATCCGCGAGCCCACCGCGACGGCTGGTGCTGAGACCGGCCCGCGGGCGGTGCCGGGGGCGTCAGTGGGGTTGGCCACCCGCTTCCTCCGCGCCCGGACGCCGGCCTGGGCGACGGCGGGGCTGGCCGCCGCGGCCGTCGTTGTCCTGGCGGTGGCGGTGGCGCCCGGGCTGCACCTCCCCAGCGGCGGTGGGGCCAGCACCCTGTCCGGGCCGGCGGGAGGCCTGGCGCCCGCAGGTGGCGGCCAGGCCAGCGCGACCTCGGGCGACCAGGCGG
>JBARRR010000152.1:0-29139 GCA_049644325.1 Candidatus Dormiibacterota bacterium | reverse complement strand
GACCTCCTTCATCTTGTTCTCGTCGAAGGAGGTTGCCTGGCCCTTGGCGGTGACGTTGGCGTTGAAGTTGCCGGCCTCGTCACCCGCCTTGTGGTCATAAGTGGCGTCGACGGTGACGGCCTGGGTCTCGTCGATGATCTTCTGGCCGCTGGCCTTCGCCTTGAGCCCATCCTTGACCTTCTGCGCCAACGGGTCGCCCAGGTCTTTCTTGGCCGTGTCGAGGTCGGTCTGCGATACGACCACCTTGGTGGTCGGCTCGGCGCCGTTGGCCGTGGGATCGTTGTTGTCGACCTTGATGTTGTCGGGGTTGTTGTTGTTGGCGATGTTCTTGATCGTGTGGGGGCCCACATTGCCGGCGGTACCTCCGACCTTCGCCGCGATCGGAATGGGCGCGGATGAGTCACCTACTTTGAGACTTGCCGTATCAGCCTGGGTGATGAAGGCCTTTCCGTCATCGGTAATCACCTGGCTGCCCTTAGGCACCATCACCGAACCGGCACCAAAAATTGGGCTCACGTAGGTGAACACCACTGACCCGGTCGCCGGCACGGCCGGGACATCCTTCTTGCCGGTGGAGTTGCGCTGCTGGCTGGTCGACTCCTGGGCCTGCTGCACCGTGGTCTGAACCGCCAGCTGATCGCCTCCTGCAGCGGGCGTGACCGCACCCGTGACCGTGGGCGTGGCCGACACCGAGCGCGCCGCGGTCAGGATCGTCACGGTGGCCGTGGGGAGCACGAAGAACGTCAGGATCAGGATGATGACCAGCACGCCCACCCCACCGAGGACCCAGGGCAGGTAGCCGGCTCGCTTCTCGCTAACGCCGGTGCCACGCGTGGCCACCGGGCGTGCGCGCGGAGCGGGCACCGGCGCGGGCGCCTCGGTACGGCGGGGCGTGGGCCCAGGAGGCGCGTCGCCATTGATCGGCTCGAACTCGTCGAGCGCCGGGGTGTAGACCGGCGCAGCCTCGATGGCCCGGTCGATCGACCGGCGTGCCTCGTAGTCGGTGAGCGTGGGGTACACGGTGAAGCCCGTCTCGATGGCGGCTCCCTGGGTGCGGGGATCGGGGCTGATCACCGAGGTCTGCTTGCCCAGCGAGTTGCTGTACTGCATCAGCAGCCGGGCGTTGAGCGCTGACTGCATCACCCGGGAGGACGGCGGCAGCACAAAGACGAGGTCAGCCTGCTCCTTCTCGCCGCGCAGACGATCAACCAGGTTGGTTATCTCGTCGTCGGGCTCGGCGTAGATCAGCTTGGCCATCTAGACCTTCATCGCGCGCATGATGCGGCGCATCGTCGTGTAGAGCAGGTCTTTGTCTCCTTCGTCCTCCTGGATAGCCTGGTAGCCCAGGCCCATCGGAGTGATGTCCTGCTGGCTCAGCAGCAGGCCGGTGGAATCGTAAATGTTGCGGACATCAGTGGGCGCAAGCACCCTAACCACCGGCTGCCGGGGGAACGGGAGCCGGTCCATCCAAGGATACGCATTGAGGTACTCGCCGATCTCGGGAAGGGCGCTGCCTCCGCCGGCCAGGTAGATCGTGGGTGGGAGCCGGTCGTGTTTGGCCAGTTGCTGCAGTGTGAGGGCGACGCCGTTAACCAGGACCTCGGCATCGGGCGCCAGCAGGGAGCGCAGGTGCTGGGCGCGGTCGGCCGATACCTCCCCGAGTGCGTAGCGGACCTTGAGGTCTTCGGCCTCGGCAAACGACATGCCCAGGTGGCCGGCGATCTTCTTGGTGAAGACGCGACCACCGATGGTGAACATCTTGGTGCCCTCGATACCGCCGTTGCGTATCAGGGCCACGTCAGTGGTGCCGCCGCCGACGTCTACGAAGATGCCACCGAACTCGTAGACCTCGTCGGTGGCGCAGCATCGCGCCATGGCGAAGGGCTCGGCCACGGTGGCGATCAGCTCCAGGTCGAGCTCGGCGGCGATGGTCTGAAGGGCCCCGATGTGGGTTAGCGGGGCGAAGGTGTTGAAAACCGAGATCTCCATCGCCTTGCCCTGGAAGTCGAGCGGGTTGGTGACCATGTAGCCGTCGATGCGCACGGTGGTGATCGTGCTGTGGATGAGCTTGAGGTTGACCTCGGGGATGCCCAGCTCCACGCCCATGGCGTGGGAGGCCTCGCGCATCGCCCGTTTCTGCACCAGCTCGAGGGTGTTCTGCAGCTCGACGCGGTTGATGCGTTGGGCGGGATCGCTACGGGGCACGGTGACCGACGTGCTGAAGCCCTTGACCTGCTCGCCGGCGATGCCGATCACGGCGCGGCCGGGAATCGCCTCGGCCATGTCCTCGGCCTTCTCCAGCGCCGTGTTGCAGTTGTCGATCACCGCCTGGATGTCGGCGACGGCGCCTGAGACCATGTCGGCGTAGGACTGCTGCTGGCGGCCCACGCCGAGCACGATGCCGTTGTCCCCCTCGCGGCGAATGATCAGAGCCTTGATGTACTCGGTGCCGATGTCCAGGGCGGTGTAGTGGTCGGCGGGCGCACGCTTGCGGCTGAGGAAGTTCTTCATCCCGAGCCCTTCCCGCCGGTGCCATTCCCGGTGCCGGACTCCGCCACCCACTTCTCGGCGGCGGCGACGATGTCGGCAAAGTCGGCCGCCTTGAAGCCGCCGCCCTGGGCCAGCGTGGCGCTGCCACCACCCTTGCCGCCGAAGGACTCGCGGATCCGCCCAAAGCCGTCGGATGCGCTCAGCCCGCCGCCCCTGGTCTTGACCACGAGCCTGCCGGCGTCCCCCTCGCGACCCATGACCACGGCAGCCTGGACCGTGGCGTCCTGATCCAGGAGGCTGTCGGCGACGTGACGCAGGAGATCGGCGTCCTCGCCCGTCACCGCCCGGGACGCAACGCCGCCGCCGATCCGCGTGGAGGCCTCGGTGGCGTCCGAGACCGCGCCAGTGGTTCCCCTCGCCAGCTGGAGGCTCAGGTCCTGTACCTGCTTTTGCAGCTTCCGGTTCTCGCTGAGGACCGCCTCGACGCGACCAGCCACCTCGTCAGGCGCGACGTGGAGCGCATCGGCCGCCGCCAGCGCCGATCCCTGGATGGCGCGCTGGTGGCGCTCGGCCTGCTCGCCGGCCAGGAACTCGATCCGTCGCAGCCCGGCGCCGATGCTCTTCTCGGCCACCGGGACAACGCTTCCGATCTGCCCGGAGCGTTCGACGTGGGTGCCGCCGCAGAGCTCGGTGCTGAAGTCGCCAAAGCTGACAACGCGGACGGTGTCGCCGTACTTCTCGCCGAACAGCATCACCGCCCCACTCTGACGTGCCTCCTCCAGCGCCATCACCCGCGTGGTCCGCGGCAGGTCCTCGCGGACCGCCCGGTTGACGATGCGAAAGATGGCCTCCAGCTCGTCCCGGCCGACTGCGCGGTCGAGGTGGAAGTCGAATGTGCACGTCTCGGGGCCGACGAACGAGCCGGCCTGGCTGGCATTCTCGCCGAGGACCTGGCGCAGCGCCCGGTGCAGGAGGTGAGTGGCCGAGTGGTGGCGCATCGTGGCCCATCGGGTTTCCTCGTCGACCTCTGACTGGACCCGGTCACCGGCTGAGATACGCCCCGACTCGACGCGCCCGAAGTGGGCGGAGGCTTCGCCCTGGCGCTGGACGTCGCGGACCTGCACCGTACCCTCGGGGCCCTCGAGCACGCCGATATCCCCCACCTGGCCGCCGGACTCGGCGTACATCGGGGTGCGGTCGAGGTAGACCTCGACCTCCTCGCCCTCTATGGCCGCCTCGGCCTCCTTGTCGCCGCTGAACAGCCGCGTCACCTGTCCCGGCGAGGTCATCGACTCGTAGCCCACGAACTCCGTGGCGGGTAGGCCGGTGCGCTGCACCACCTGCGTCTTGGCGCCCCTGCGGGAGCGCTGTCGGGCGGCCGCCAGCTGCTCCTCAAAGCCGGCGCGGTCGACTGACAGGCCGGCCTCGGCAGCCAGTTCGACCGTCAGGTCGATGGGGAAGCCGAAGGTGTCGTGGAGCCTGAAGGCATCCTCCCCCGGGATGATCCTGGAGCTCCTGCCCACGACCTCGGCGAAGGCCGCCTGGCCCGACTCCAGCGTGCGCTGGAACGCGGTCTCCTCGGCCATGAGGGTATCGGTGGCCGCGTCCTGGCGCGCTCGCAGCTCGGGATAGGCGTCGCCCATCAGCTCGACGACCGCCGGAACCGCACCCGACAGTGCGTGCTCGATGCCGAGCACGCGGCTGGCCTGCAGCGTTGCCCGCCGGACCATGCGGCGCAGCACGTAGCCACGACCCTCGTTGCCCGCCCGGACGCCGTCGGCGACCAGGAAGGTGGTGCCGCGGGCGTGGTCGGAGAGCAGCCGCTGGGCCCGGCCCACGTCCCCGTTGGCCTGGACGGCGGCCTCGGCGAAGTGCTGCTGGAGCCGGCCCAGGATGTCGGTCTCGTAGACGCTGACCTCGCGCTCCTCGCCAGGACCCAGGGCCAGCACCGCGGCCAGGCGCTCCAGGCCCATGCCGGTGTCCACGCCCGGGCGCGACAGGGGCTCCTGGGTGCCGTCGGGCTTGCGATCGAACTGCATGAAGACCAGGTTCCAGAGCTCGACATAACGGTTGCAGTGACTGGGGTAGCAGTCAGGCCGCCCGCAGCCGACAGAGGGGCCCCAGTCGAAGTGGATCTCGGAGTCCGGCCCGCAGGGCCCCGTTGGGCCCGCCGCCCAGAAGTTGTCGCTGAGCTTGGTCGGCATCTTCCCGGTGATCTTGGGCCAGAGCCCGGCGGACTCCTCGTCGTCGGGGTGAATCGTTGGCTGGAGCCGGATGGGGTCGATCCCGAGCTCCCGGGTGAGGTACTGCCAGGCGTACTCGATGGCGCCCTCCTTGAAGTAGTCGCCAAAGGAGAAGTTGCCCAGCATCTCGAAGAAGGTCAGGTGGCTGAGGTCGCCGACCTCATCCAGGTCCTTGGTGCGGAAGCACTTTTGCACCGTGGTGGCCCGGAGGGTGGGCGGCTCGGCCTGGCCCATGAAGTAAGGCTTGAACTGTTGCATCCCGGCGGTTGTGAGCAGCACCGAAGTGTCTTCGTGCGGGACCAGGGACGACGACGGCAGCACTTGGTGATCCTGCCCGGCGAAGAAGTTGAGGAAAGACTGGCGGATCTGGGCGCTCAGCATTACCGGTTGAGAAGCATCCTACCAGCCAAATGGAGCCCCGTCGCCCCCGCTCCGCCGAGTTTGGGCTGAGATCAGAAAGCGTCAGACGCCGACGTCGGCGGGCAGCTGACTGCGGATGTGCTCGACCGCCGCGCGCTGCAGCCGGGAGACGTGCATCTGGGAGATGCCCAGCCGCCTGGCCACCTCGCTCTGAGGCAGCTCCTCGATGAAGCGGAGATACATGATCTCTCGCTCTCGAGGGGTGAGGTGGGCCATCGCCGAGTCGAGCACCCCCTGGAGCTCGACCCGCTCCAGGTTCTCGTCGGCGGCGCCGAGCCGGTCGGCCAGGCTGGTGGCCTCGGTGTCGGCGGAGGGTGGCGAGTCCAGGGGTACCGTCTGCTGTGCCGGGCTCGCCTCGTAGGCGGCCAGCAGCTCCTCCTCGGATGTACCCAGGCCCTCGGCCAGCTCCTGGACGCTGGGTGCCCGGCCCAATTTGTTCTGCATCTCCTCGGCCTTGAGGCGGCTGCGGGCGTTGAGCTCCTGCAGCCGCCGGGGTATGCGCACCGCCCAGCTCTTGTCCCGGAAGTAGCGCTTGATCTCCCCAACGATCGTCGGTGTGGCAAAGGTGCTGAACTCGAGGCCTCGCTCGGGGTCGAAACGCTCGATCGCCATCAGGAGCCCGACGAAGCCCACCTGGACGACGTCCTCCAGGGGCTCGCCACGGTTGATGAACTTGCGCGCCAGGAAGTAGACCAGGTTGGTGTAGGCCTCGACCAGCTTCTGGCGAACGGCCGGGTCCTTGGTCTGCTGGTACCGACGGAACAGCTGGCGCTGCTCCTCGGAGCTCATGCGCCCCGCAGCCGGTTTGGCTGGCTGGGTAGGGAGCTTCCTGGGCTCAGCCCTCACCCTCGTGGACGGTCCGCGATTCAGTCGACGTGGTACTTGACCATCCTCATCCGCATGGCGCCACGCGAGTCGACGTTGTATCGAAGCTCGTCAACGAATAGGCGGATCATGTTCACGGCGAGGTCGTCAAAGTCGCCCTCGCTCTTGGCTTGCCTCTTGGTCAGGGCGGCGCCGGTGATGCGGCGGTTCACTCCGACCAGGCGGGCGAGCTGGCGCTGGGCCGCCTCCGGCGCCGCCATGCTGCGGACCTCGACCTCGATGCCCTCGTCGACGATGTGAAACGTCAGCCGGAGGACGCCGTTGCCCCTACCCCACATACGGTCGGCCGCGGCGATCGCTTTCTCGCAGGCCTGGGCGACCGCGATGTTGAGGTCGTCAATCCCCTCCAGCGAGAACCCAGCCGTCGATCCCAGGGCGCTGGCGGCTCGCTTGGCCACGATCACGTACTGGGGATCCGCTGGGATCTTGAGCTCGGTTGCCGCTCCAGCTGACCTGGTGGACCTGGGCGATCGCAACGGTCGGGTCAAAGGCGCGCCTCCTATGGGTTGGTTTGGGTCAGTCCGGTGGCGCCTCGACCGGTTCGCTGCCCCGGGGATTTGCCGCCGGGTCCTTGAGCTCTATTGCTGGGGTCAGGTCGATGGAGCCCATGGACGCCGGCTGGGCGCCGTTTTGGCTGTCTCGGTAGAGCAGATACCCAACCGCCAGACCGCCCAAACCACCAACGACGAGCCCTACGGCAAACCCGGTCCGCGACATCTGATTCCTCCTGATCTCTCTCAACCGCCCCAATCCGCGGTTCCAGCGGCCCGTGGTCCCATCATACGAGACCAAAGCCGGCCGCTGAGATCAGTCTCGACTGCGTCGCCAGCCCATCAGCAGCCCCAGGGCCATCGCCAGCAAGCTGAGGGCGATGGCCACCGGCAGTGGGATGCGCAGACCACGTCCTGCTACCGCCACCTGGATTTCGTGGCTCTCTGGCCCGAGATCCGCCTCAGGCGGCATGACCAGCGCTCCCACCGGCCGCAGGACGGTGTTGACCTCGGCGCCGACCACGGTGATCAGGCCGATTAAGTAGAAGTAGGTCAGCAGGATGAAGAAGGCGGCAAAGAACTGGCCGTATGACGCCGTCCCCCCGCTGATGCCGATGTAGAGCGGGAAGATCAGCCCCACGACGTCGAATATGACGCCGGCGACCAGCGCCCCGGGCCAGATGTCCCGGAAACCCAGCTTCACCGGCGGAACGACGTAGTAGATGATCCCGAACAGCGCGATACCGGCGACCACGCCGATGGCGAACTGGAGTAACACGGGGATCGCGCCAGTGGTCCACTCGCCCGCCAGCGGCAGGTTCTTGATCTGGGGCAGGATGCTCTCGCTGAGCACCGTGATGCTGGCGAAGAGCGCGAAGATCAGCATCATCGAGATGCCCATCACCCGGCTCTTGACGAAGCTGCGGGGCTTGGCACGGTAGATGGCGGCGAACGCCTGCTCCATGGTGCCGAACAGGCTCGTCGCGGAGAAGTAGAGGCCGACCAGGCCGAGGACGCCAAAGATGCCACTGTTGCGACGCACCCCGTCCAGCGCCAGGGCTATGTCGCTGCGGACCTTGGGATCGGGGATGTGGCTCAGCACGCCATCGAACAGCTGACTCTGGCTGACGCCCGCGAACCCGAGGCCGAACCCCACCAGCGCGGCGAGGCCGAGGATGATCGGGAACATCGCGAACAGGCCACCCCAGGCGATCGACACCGACCACACGGGGCCCCTGTCCTCGATGAACTTGGCCACCACTCGCCCCGGCAGGCTGTTCTTGATCTTCTCCAGGTTCACGGCTTACCCAACAGCATCGGTATCACTTTACATGAGACTCAGACCGGAGGAAGCGGTTCCCCAGGAGCTGCAGGGCGGTAACGAAGGCAGCGTCCCACAGCGGGTGGAGGTCGCCCAGGCGCGGACCTGAGGGCAGAAAGCGCCCGCCGGCGAGCTCGCCGAGAGCGACCCCGAGGGTCGCCAGGATGAGACGCCGCAGGTAGGTGATTCGGCCCGGGAAGAGAAGGTGGAAGAGCTGGGTCAGGACCAGGACTGCGGCGACGAAGAGGACGACGACCGGCGGCATCAGCCCGGTTTCGGCTCTCCCCCTTCGGCGCCAGGCCGGGGCAGCAGGGCCAGGCCGAGCTCCTTCAGCTGGGCCGGCTCCACCTCCGACGGTGTCTCAGCCATCAGGTCCTGGGCCTGCTGCGTCTTGGGGAAGGCGATGACCTGGCGGATGTCCTCCTCCCCTGCCAGCAGGCGGACGATGCGGTCGATCCCGGGGGCGAAGCCGCCGTGCGGCGGAGTGCCGTACTTGAGGGCTTCGAGGAAAAAGCCAAACCGCCGCCGGGCGTCCTCGTCGCTGATGCCCATGGCCCGAAAGACGCGCTGCTGCACGTCGCTGTCGTGGATCCGCAGGCTGCCGCTGCTCAGCTCGAGGCCGTTGCAGACGATGTCATAAGCAATGCTGCGGACCTTGAGCGGGTCGCCCTCCAGCAGCTCGAGGTCCTCGTCGAAGGGCCGGGTGAAGGGGTGGTGCACGGCGTCGACCCGCTTCTCGGTCTCGTTCCATTCGAACATCGGGAACTCCGTGACCCAGAACATGTCCCACTCGCGGTCGGGCTTGATGCCGATCCGTCGGGCGATCTCGACGCGCATCAGCCCCAGCAAGGACGCCGCCTCCCTCTCGGAGCCGGCCGCGAAGATGACGATGTCGCCCGGCGCGGCGCCTGTCCGAGCCGCGGCCTGCGCCCGCTCCTCGACGCTGGTGTTGTTGGCCACCGGGCCGGAGGGCTCATCGGTGATCGGCAGCCAGGCCAGCCCCCGGGCCCCCACGCCCCGGGCGTGCTCCACCCAGGCGTCGATCTCCCGGCGGGGCTGGCTGGCGCCGCCGGGGACCGCCAGCCCGCGGACCACGCCGCCAGCGGCAATTGCGCCGGCGAAGACCTGGAAGCCGGACTCTCGGAAGACGTCGCTGAGGTCGGCGACCTCCATGCCGATGCGGCGGTCGGGCTTGTCGGTGCCGTAGCGGGCCATCGACTCCGAATAGGGAAGGCGGTCGAAGGGCTGGGGCAGCTCCACCCCGATAAGCCGCCAGAGCTCGGTGAAGAGCGGCTCGAAGAGCGCGAAGATGTCCTCCTGGCTGATGAACGACATCTCCAGGTCGAGCTGGGTGAACTCGGGCTGGCGGTCGGCCCGGAGGTCCTCGTCGCGGAAGCAACGGGCGATCTGGTAGTAGCGCTCGTACCCGGCGATCATCAGCAGCTGCTTGAGCGTTTGCGGTGACTGTGGCAGGGCATAGAAGCGACCCTGGTGGAGCCGCGACGGGACAAGGAAGTCGCGGGCGCCCTCGGGAGTGCTCTTGTAGAGGATGGGCGTCTCGATTTCGGTGAACTCACGGGCGTCGAGGTAGTCGCGGATCGTCTTGACCGTGGCGTGGCGCAGACGCAGGTTGCGCTGCATCCGCTCGCGGCGGAGGTCGAGGTAGCGGTACTTGAGACGGATCCGCTCGTCGACGCTGGTCTCCTCATTGATCGGGAAGGGCGGCGTCGCCGCCCGGCTGAGGGTGCGGGCAGAGGCTGCCACGACCTCGATCGCGCCGGTGGGCATCTCGGGGTTGACGTTGTCCTCAGGTCGTAGCCGGACCTCGCCCTCGACCTCGACGACATACTCCAGCCGCCAGCTGTCGCCGGTCCTGTGGGCGTCAGGCTGGACGTCGGGGTTGAAGACGACCTGGACGATTCCGCCCCGGTCGCGCAGGTCGACAAAGAGCAGGCCACCGTGGTCCCGCCGCCGGTCGACCCAGCCGTCCAGGCGGACGGCCTTGCCGGCGTCTCCGGGCGTGAGCCGGCCGCCCAGCACCCGTTCGGTCAACCTTCGCCCCCCTGGGCCGGGGCGGTGGCCTCGAGGATCCGGTCGACCGCCTGCGGCAGAGCCTCGGGGGCGACCTCGCGCTGCTCCGCGGCCGCCATGTCGCGGAGCTGGACCAGGCCGGACTTCAGCTCATCCTCGCCGATGATGACGACGGCGCCGGCCGCCATCTTCTGCGCCGCCCGCATCTTGGCCTTGAGGCTGCGGCTGCCGGCGTCGAGGACCACGCTCCAGCCCTGGGCCCGCAGCTCGCGGGCGATGGTGGCTGCCGTCGGCGCGGCCTCGGCAACCGTGGGGATGACGCAGACCGCCAGCCGCGGCAGCGGCGCCGTGGCACCCGCGCGCTGGAGGGCGAGCACCACCCGGTCGTTGCCCATGGCGAAGCCCACCGCCGGCGTGGGCGCGAAGCCCAGGGTCTCAGCCAGCCCGTCGTAGCGACCACCGCCACCGAGCGCGTTCTGGGCGCCCTCCAGGTCAACGTGCCAGAACTCGAACGCAGTGCGGGTGTAGTAGTCGAGGCCGCGGACCAGGCGCGGGTTGGCCTGGTACTCGATGCCCAGGGCCTTGAGCCCGCCCTCGACGGCGGCATGGTGCTCCTTGCACTCGTCGCAGAGGTAGTCCATCGGGCTGGGGGCGCCGGCATGGAAAGGGGTGCAGGTCGGCTTCTTGCAGTCGAGCAGGCGGAGCGGGTTCTGCTCGAAACGGCGGCGGTCGTCGTCGCACATCTCCGCCAGGTGCGGCCGGAAGTGCTCGCGCAGGGCTTCCCGGTAGGCCGGCCGGCACTTGGCGTCGCCAAGGCTGTTCAGCTGCAGGCTGACCCCGATGACCCCGCACAGCTTCAGCCACTCAGCCGCCAGCTCGATGATCTCGACATCGAGCCACGGCGAGGCATCGCCGATGGCCTCGACGCCGTACTGGAAGAACTGGCGGTAGCGGCCCGCCTGTGGCCTCTCGCTGCGGAACATCGGTCCCTGGTACCACAGGCGCGCCGGTTGGGGGCCCTGGTTGAGCCCACCCTGGAAGTAGGCGCGCACCACCGAGGCGGTGGCCTCGGGGCGCAGGGTCACCGCGCGCTTGCCGCGGTCGGTGAAGGTGAACATCTCCTTGGCCACGATGTCGGTGGCCTCTCCCACCCCACGGGTGAAGAGCTCGGTGGGCTCGAGGACCGGGGTTTCGATGCGGGCGAAGCCGCGCTGAAGCGACGCCAGGCGGGCGACGCGCTCAAGGCGCGCCCACGTCGGCGTTTCGTCGGGAAGCAGGTCGCGCATGCCGGGAAGCGTCCGCGGTGGCGCGCCAGTCTGGTTCGGCGGCATCCGTGGATTATCGCGGCAGCTTCAGGGGCTTGTCGGGGATGCCGTCCCGGAGGAGGGCGCGCACGTGGTCGGCGAGGCCGAGCGGGTATACCTTGGCGTCGCTGGCGTCGAGCTCGGTGAGCGGCCACCAGCGATGTTCCTGCATCAGGTCGGTCTCGAATACGTCCTGGCCGGAGACGTCGATGTTGGGCCGGTCGACCCGGGCCAGGAAATAGCGATCCTGCTGGTGGACCAGGTCCTCGGGCGTTCGAAACCAATGGTCGTCGATCCAGACCGGGCCCTCGAGGGTTTCGACATCGATGCCGGTCTCCTCGCGAAGCTCGCGGCGGGCGGCGTCAACGCTCTTTTCGCCTTGCTCGACACCCCCGCCGGGGGTGGCCCACCAGGTGTTGCCGTTGCGCGGGTTCTCGAGGCGAAAGAGGAGGACGCGCTGATCCGCGTCGACAACTACCGCACGGGCGCCATAGCGACGAACGGTCACGGATCCTGGGGCGCCGGGCTGTCTGGTTGGGGCGGTCGTGCCGGACGCAGGGCGAGGGTCGCCAGAGCCAGCAGCGAAGCAACGACACAAGCTGCCGTGGTCAACACTCTTGCGTCACCGTACTGATCACCGAATGGTATCGGGATGTCGGCTAGCCGAGTCCCTGCCAGGAGTCCGTAAAGGATCGCGGTTGCTACCCGCCCCCAATCAGCCCCCAGCGCGAGGATCACCGCCAAAAAGAACCCGATGACGCCCAGGGCAACCTCCAAGCCGCCCACCACGCGGGCGAGGTTGGTTGCCGCACTCTCGTGGTCCGGACAGGCGGCTAGGCACGATAGCGGCGGCGGATGCTGCCAGGTATCTGCGCCGGTAGCTGAGATCATCACGCTGATCGAGATGACGACCACCACCGCGATGGCGGTGACTAACAGCCGCGCGATCGCCAACCCTCAGGTGTCGCGGGCCACCGTGTGGACGTCCTTGACGCCCTCGATCCGCTCCAGCAGCCGGGACAGCTCGGAAAGGCTGGCGACCTCGACACCGGCGGAGATGACCGCGGTCTTGTCGTCGTAGACCTGGACCTCGACGCCCGTAAGGTTGGTCTTCTCGGCGGCGATGACGGTGGCGATATCGCGCAGTAGGCCAGTGCGGTCCCAGGCCTCGATCTTGAGCTGCACCGGGAACAGCTCGCGCGCCGAGCGGTCCCATTCGACCTCGACCAGGCGCTCGGGGTGCTGGGCGTTGCGTACGTTGATGCAGTCGGCGCGGTGGACGCTGACGCCCTTGCCGCGCGTGATGTAGCCGGCGATCTCGTCGCCTGGTACCGGGTTGCAGCAGCGCCCCAGCGTGGTCAGCAGGTTGCGGGTGCCCCGGACCTTGACGTTGCCGGTCATCGACGGCCTCGGCTGCGGTGGCAGCGGCGTCAGGTTGGTGTCCTCCGGCACCGGCTCGCGCGCCGCCAGCTTGAGCAGGACCGATTGGGCGCTGACGTCGCCATAGCCCACGGCGGCGAAGAAGTCGTTGACGTCGGAGTAGCTGAACTCCTGGGCGATCGCCCTCAGGGCCTTGTCGTCAACGCTGCCGAGAGACCGGCGCTGCACCCGGGTCAGCTCCTTGTCGAGCAGCTCCTTGCCACGGGTGATGTTCTCCTCCCTCCGTTCTTTTTTGAACCACTGGCGGATCTTTTCCCGCGCCGAGGGGCTCTTGGCGAAGGTGAGCCAGTCGCGGCTGGGGCCGTGGGCCGACTTCGTGGTCAGGACTTCGACAATGTCGCCGTTCTGGAGCGGGGTGTCGAGGCTGACCATGCGGCCATTGACCTTGGCGCCGATGCAGTGGTGGCCGACCTCGGTGTGGATGCGATAGGCGAAGTCGATGGGTGTGCTGCCCGCCGGCAGGCTGCGCACCTCGCCCTTGGGAGTGAAGACGAAGACCTCCTCCTGGAAGATGTCTACCTTGAGGTGGTCGACGAAGGTCTCGGCGTCGAGCACGTCCTTCTGCCACTCCATCAACAGGCGCAGCCAGCCGAACTTCTCATCGGTCCGGGCGTCGGCCTTGCCTCCCTCCTTGTAGTGCCAGTGGGCGGCGACGCCGACCTCGGCCGTCTCGTGCATCTCGTAGGTCCGGATCTGGATCTCCATCGGATCCCCCGAGTGCGACACCACGGTGGTGTGCAGCGACTGGTAGCCGTTGGACTTGGGCATCGCGATGTAGTCCTTGAAGCGGCCCGGCACCGGTTTCCAGAGCGAGTGGATCACCCCGAGGACGCCGTAGCAATCCTTGATCGTTTCCACCGATACGCGGATCGCGATGAGGTCGTAGATCTCATCGAACGTCTTGCCCGTGTCCTGCTGCTTCTGCCAGATGGAGTAGACATGCTTGGGCCGGCCGCTGATGTCGGCGTGGATCCCGACCCGCTCCAGCTCCCGGTCAAGGATCTCGTTGACCTCGGTCACAAAGGCCTCACGCTCCTTGCGCTTGCGCTTGAACTGGCCGACCACCTGGGCGTAGCCCTCCGGGTTCATGACGCTGAAGGCGAGGTCCTCGAGCTCCCATTTGATCTGCCACATGCCCAGGCGGTGGGCCAGGGGCGCGTAAATGTCGAGCGTCTCCTGCGCCATCCGGACGCGGCGCTCGGCCGGCAGTGCTTCCACCGTACGCATGTTGTGGAGGCGGTCGGCGAGCTTGATGAGGACGACGCGGATGTCCTCGGCCATCGCCACCAACATCTTGCGGATGTTCTCCGCCTGGACCTGCTCGGCGGAGTACATCGAGATCTTGTCGAGCTTGGTGACCCCCGCGACCAGCTTGGCGATCTCGGGGCCAAAGCCCTTCTCCAGCTCCTTCAGCGTGATCTGGGTGTCCTCGACGACGTCGTGGAGCATGGCGGTGGCCAGGGTCTCCGAGTCCAGGCGCAGGTCGGCGAGGATGTCGGCGACGGAAAGCGGGTGCTGGATGTACTTCTCGCCGGACAGCCGGTTCTGGTCCAGGTGGGCCTTGCTGGCGGTGTCGTACGCCTTGGTCAGCAGGGCAAGGTCGGACTCGTTGAGATAGTCCGCCTTCTTGACCAGGTCCGTGAATTGCATGCGTGAATTATCGGCGGCTTTGGTGCCGGGTCAGCCTCCGCGACGCTTGGTCAGTAGGCCCTCGCCCAATACACCATGCGCTGCGCTGGACGTCCGCACCAGGCGCAGCCAGCCCCCGACGGCACCGGCTCATCGGAGATCGTGCGGATCGTGACCCCTCGGGTGGCGTCCTTGATCTCGGCCTCGCACCCAGGATCGCCAGACCACGGCCCGTGGGCCAGCGAGTTCCTACCCCCGGCGAAGGCCGCCTCGAGCTCGGCCCGGCTGGCGACCTCGACCGTGAAGGACTCGCGGATCTCCAGCGCGCGCCGGTAAAGGCGGTCCTGGAAGGCCTCCAGCAGCTCGACCAGCCGCCCGGGTAGGTCGGCCAGCGGCACCTCCACCTTGCTGCGGTCCAGCCGATCCACCACCACCGCCTTACCTGCCTCGAGGTCGCGCGGTCCCAGCTCCACCCGCAGCGGCACCCCGCGCAGCTCCCAGTCGTTGTACTTGAACCCGGGCTTCTCGTCGCGATCGTCCACGTGGAGCCGAACCGGCCCGCCGCCGTGCCGCGCCTCGTGCGCCACCTCCGCCCGAAGCTCATCGATGGCTGACATCACCGCGCCGCGCTGCTCGTCGCCGCGGTAGATCGGCACCACCACCACCTGGATCGGCGCGACCCGTGGCGGCAGGATCAGCCCGGCGTCATCGCCGTGGGCCATGATGATGCCGCCGATGATCCGGGTCGACAGGCCCCAGCTGGTGCCGTGGGGATACTGCCGCTGGTTCTCGCGGTCGGCGAAGGTGATGTCGTAGGCCCTGGTGAAGTTCTGTCCCAGGTGGTGACTGGTCCCCGCCTGCAGGGCTTTGCCGTCCGACATCAGCGCCTCGATCGACAGCGTGTAGTCGGCGCCCGCGAATTTCTCGGCGTCGGTCTTGCGCCCGACGAGCACGGGCATGGCGCACCACTCCTCGGAGAGCGCGCGGTAGCAGTCGAGCATCTTGTCGACCTCGGCCTCGGCCTCCTCCGATGAGGCGTGGAAGGTGTGGCCCTCCTGCCAGAGGAACTCGGTGGTGCGCAGGAAGAGTCGCGTGCGCATCTCCCAACGGACGACGTTGGCCCACTGGTTGATCAGCACCGGCAGGTCGCGGTGGCTGCGAATCCAGTTCTTGTACAGCGGCCCAATGATCGCCTCGCTGGTGGGGCGAATCGCCAGCGGCTCCTCGAGCTCGCGATTGCCGCCGCGGGTGACCCAGGCGACCTCCGGGGCGAAGCCCTCGACGTGCTCGGCCTCCTTGAGAAGGTAGCTCTCGGGGATGAACAGGGGGAAGTACATGTTCTGGTGCCCGGTCGCCTTGATCATGTCGTCGAGGGCGTCCCGCACGTTCTCCCAGAGGGCAAAGCCGTACGGGCGTATGACCATGCAGCCCTTGATCGGGGTGTAGTCCGCCAGCTCCGCCTTGCGCACCACGTCGATGTACCACTGGTTGAAGTCGACCGACTTCTTGGTGATGTGCTCGACGTACTCGGGCTGGGGTTTCTCTTCGTCGGCCTCAGTCCCGCTGTCGGTGGCGTCCGCGCTCATGGTGGCAAAGCTTATCCGCGCCTGATCACGACCCGACCAGGTCGAGCGCTAGGGCTTGACGCCAGCCGCCTCGTCCTCGGCCGCGATCTTCTCCAGCTCGGCGATGATCGCCGGCAGCAGCTCGGCCTCGTCCATTGATCGAACCACCTGGCCCTTCTTGTAGAGGATGCCGCGTCCCTTGCCGCCGGCGATACCGATGTCGGCATGGGCGCCCTCACCAGGGCCGTTGACGACGCAGCCCATCACCGAAACGGTGATCGAGCGCTTGATCTTGGCCATGTACGGCTCGATCTCCTTGGTCATCTTGAAGAGGTCGATCTCCAGCCGGCCACAGGTGGGACAGGCGACCAGGTTGGGACCGAGGGGGTTGGCCGACAGCGCCTTGATGATCTCCTTGGCGGCGATGATCTCGTCGAGTGGGTCGGCGGTGAGACTGACTCGGACGGTGTCGCCGATCCCCTCTTGGAGCAGCGTACCCAGCGCCACCGCGCTCTTCACCGTCCCCGCCGGCGGGGGGCCGGCCTCGGTGAGGCCGAGGTGTAGTGGGTATGGGTTGCTGAGGGCGGCGAACTTCCGGTTGGCAAGCAGCGTGGTGGGCACATCCGACGCCTTGAGGCTGACCTTGATCATGCCCATACCGAAGTCGCACGATTCCAGGATCTTGATGTGGCCCAGGGCGGCCCGGACCATGCGCTCGGACGTCTCCTCGGGCGGTCGCGGCGGGGCCGTCTCGACCTGCATCAGGTCCTCGAGGCCATCCTCGCCCTGTCCGACCAGCTCCTGGGCGTGGGCGGCGGCATCT
Organism: Candidatus Dormiibacterota bacterium; assembly: GCA_049644325.1. Lineage (GTDB taxonomy): Bacteria > Chloroflexota > Dormibacteria > DASZGP01 > DASZGP01 > DASZHA01. Next base: position 12,497 of record JBARRR010000152.1, on the reverse strand, counting down.
ACCGCCTCTCGCTTCTCCACCGCCTCGCGGCCGGAGTAGCCCGCCCCGGTCATCTCGTCGGGCGGCAGGGAGCCGGAGTTGACACCGATGCGGATGCTGATGCCCCGTTCCTTGGCGCCGGTGACGACCTCCACCACCTTGTCGCGGTCGCGGATGTTCCCCGGGTTGAGGCGCAGGCCATGAACCCCCGCGTCCAGCGCGGCCAGCGCCAGGCGGTGATCGAAATGAATGTCAGCGATGATCGGCAGCCGGCTGCGCTTCACGATTTCGACCATCGCCTGGCCGGCCTCGCGGTTGTTGCACGTGACGCGGACGACGTCGGCGCCGGCATCCGCCATTCGAGCGATCTGGTCAACGGTGCCGGCGACGTCACGGGTGTCGGTCTTGGTCATCGACTGCACCGCGATCGGCGCCGCCCCGCCGATGATCACGTCGCCGACCCGCACCGGCGCGGTCTTACGCCGAGGGATCAGGCCGGTTATGGCCATCACCTCACCAACCTGGTGCTCCTCTCCTGACGCGGGCACCGTGCCGATCACAGGCAGCTGTTCCGGGGTCATCCGCTGCAGCTCGTGACCAGGTCGGAGAAGGACTGGCCGAGGCGGGCGATGTCGTTGAAGCTGATCACCAGGATCAGTCCCAGGAGGACCACCAGACCGGCCTGGTGGACCATCTGCTCCCGCAGCGGGTTGATTGGCCGGCGCCGAACCGCTTCGATGAGGAGGAAGAAGAGACGGCCGCCATCGAGGGCTGGAATCGGCATCAAGTTGAGGATACCGAGGTTCAGGGAGAGGAACCCTGCGAACACGGCCAGGGGTACGACCCCGGCTTGGGCGGCCTCACCGGTGGCGCGGACGATCCCAACCGGGCCTGACGGCCCGCACTTCCCGGCGATCCCGCCCGGGATCTGGCCCCGGACCAGGGCCACGAACCCGCTGCCGATGGCGCTCAGCTGCCCGAACCACTCTTTGACGCTGTCCGAGGCCCCCGTCACGATGTCGAATGAGCCGGTCGGCACGATGCCGATCACGTAGCGACCGTCGACGCTCCGGGGCGTGACGGTGATATCCCGGGGAGCCTGGCTGTCGCGCTGGATCCGTATCTTCACCGGCTGCCCACCCGAGCCGTTGACGATGCTCCGGAACTCGTCACCGACGGTTACGGGCTTGTCGTTGACGGCCAGGACCTTGTCGCCCGGCTGCAGGCCGGCCGCCTCGGCTGGGAAGCCCGCCGACACGCTTCGAACCTGCAGTGGTGGGCCCGCGGTGCCGACAAAGGCGAAGAAGAAGATGAAGAAGGGCAGCAGCAGGTTGGTCACCGACCCGGCGGCGATGATCAGGATCCGGCGCCAGACGGGCTTGGCGTTGAAGCTGCGGGGCCCGGTCTCGCCGTCGTCCATGCCGGCGAGCTTCACGTAGCCCCCGAGCGGGATGATCCTGATCCCGTAGGTGGTCTCGCCCCGCTGGGTCTTGGCCAGGGCGGGGCCGAAGCCGACGCTGAACTCCAGCACCTTGACGCCCATCAGCTTGGCCACCAGCAGGTGGCCCATCTCATGGATGGTCACGAGCATGCCAAAAACCACGACCACGGCAAGGACGACCACAAGCGGGTTCACGTATTCCTGGACTTCACGGGGTTAAACCGCGAGCGCCCCCACCCTGTTCCGCGCCCAGGCGTCAGCCTCCAGCAGGGTCTCGACCGAGTCCGCCGGCACCGCGTCGTGGGCCTCGAGGGCATCAGCTACCGAGGGGACGATCTGGTCGAACGGCAGCCGGCCGTCGAGGAACAGACGGACCGCCACCTCATTGGCAGCATTCAGCACCGCGGGATACGTTTTACCCTTCTTGCCCGCCTCGAAGCCCAGCTCGATCGCGGGGTAGCGGCGCGGATCGGGCGACTCGAACTCCAGCTTCTTGATGTCCGCCAGGCGCAGGGACTTGGGATGGCGGAACAGGCGCTCCGGGTAGCCGAGGGTGATCGAGATCGGGACCCGCATGTCGGGATAGCCGAGCACGGCCTTGGTGGTTCCGTCTACGAACTCGACCATGCTGTGGACGATCGACTGGGGGTGGATCGCCACCCTCATCTGGTCGTAGGGAATGTCGAAGAGGTGGTGCAGCTCGATCAGCTCGAGCGCCTTGTTCATCATCGTCGCGGAGTCGATCGTAATCTTGGGCCCCATCTTCCAGGTGGGGTGCTTCAGCGCCTGGTCGATGGTGACGTCGGCCAGCCGGTCCAGCGGCAGCTTACGGAATGGGCCACCCGACCCGGTCAGGGTGATCCCGCTGATGGTGGTCAGGTCTTCGCCCCACCGGCACTGCCAGATCGCAGAGTGCTCGCTGTCGATGGGCAGGATCCAGCGACCCTTCTCCCGCGCCTGGGCCATCACCAGCTCGCCCGCCACCACCAGCGCCTCCTTGCTGGCGAGGGCGACGTCCTTGTCAGCGCCGAGCGCCGCCAGCGTCGGCCGCAGCGACGCCGCACCGCTGATCGCCACCACCACCAGGTCGGCCTTGGGGTGGGTCGCGGCTCGCATCACCGCCTCCTCGCCGATCTCGATGCCCTTGGGGGCCTTGCTCCGATCCGGGGGCAGGGCCGCCGCCGCGGCGTAGGTCTGGTTATGCCGCATCACAATCTTGGCCAGTCCCGCGACGTCGCTGCCCGCGGTGACGGCGACCAGGTCGAGGCGATCGGGGAACTCCTCGACCACGTCGATGACCTGCTGCCCGATGGAGCCTGTTGCCCCCAACAGCGCCACGCTGCGAAAGTTCACTGGGGCAGCCGGAGATGCACGACCAAGATCAGGTAATAGTAGGCAACCCCCGGGATCAGGACGAGGCTGTCGATGCGATCCAGCAGCCCCCCGTGACCGGGGAGCAGGTTGCTGGCGTCCTTGACGCCGGCGCTGCGCTTGAACTGCGACTCGATCAGGTCGCCCGCCTGGGCGGCGACGGCCACCAGCGCGCCCAGGATCAGCCCGTGGACAAACGGCAGGTCGGCCAGGGTCGAGAGCGTCGCGAACGCGATCGTGGCGGCGATGAAGCCGCCGACCGCACCCTCCACGCTCTTGTTGGGGCTGATCGAGGGGAAGAAGCGATGGCGCCCGAGCCGGCTGCCGACGAGCAGGGCCACGGTATCGCCGATCATCGTCGACCCCGCCAGCGCCACCACCCAGGCGAAGCCGATGCGCCCGGGGTCGGGGTCGTGGGCCGTGTAGAGCGCGAAGTAGAAGCCAAGGGTCCAGCCCAGGTACAGGGCACCGGCCAAAGCCAGGGCCCAGCGCACCATCGAGTTCCCTGGCTGCCTCAGGAAGAGGAAACCGCCCAGGCCGACCACCACCGCCAGCGACAGCGCGGCCGGCAACGCCCAGGGCGCGACGCCGTCAATGTGAAAGCGGAAGAGCAGGACCAGGGTGAGCGGAAAGAGCACCCACGGCGCCGCCGCGTGGCCCATCCGCCGCGTGATCAGGTAGTACTCCGCCGTCCCCACCATCACCAGGGCGCCGATGAGGATGGAGAGCCAGACGATGCCGGCGACCAGCGCCGACAGCAGCATGACCAGCAGCACCGCCGCCACAGCGATTCGCAGCAGCATGGCGCTGGGCGACCGCGGGACGGGCACGCGGGCTCCGGCGGCGGCGTCAGGCGACGCCATCGGCTCCCGCGGCCTGCCCCAGGCCGCCGAATTTTCGCTCCCGGGCCTGGAAGGCGTCGAGCGCCTGGCGGACGTCGGCGAGGTCAAAGTCCGGCCAGAGCGTCTCCGAGAAGAAGAACTCAGAGTACGCCGTCTCCCAGATCAGGAAGTTCGAGATGCGGTGCTCGCCCGCAGTGCGGATGACCAGCTCGGGCTCTGGCAGGTCGGGGTTGTAAAGGGCGGCGGTGATATCGGACTCGTCGATCCGGGCGGGGTCCCCGCCGCTGGCCATCACCCGGCGGGCGGCATCGACGATCTCGGCGCGGCCGCCGTAGTTGATCAACAGGTTGAGGATTCGCCGCTGGTTGGGGCGGGTGAGGTCCTCCGCCCACTCGATCTTTTCCAACAGGCTGGGGTTGAGCCCGGTGCGGCGCCCCGTGATACGCACCTGCACGCCCCGCTCATTGAGCTCGTTGATCTCCCGGTCGAGCGTCTGGGAGAAGAGCCGCATCAGGCCCTGGACCTCGGCCCGGGGCCGGCTCCAGTTCTCGGTGGAGAAGGCGTAGAGGCTGAGGATGGGGATGCCGAGGTCGTCGCATGCCTCCATCACTCGGCGGATCGCCTTGAGGCCGGCGCGGTGACCCTCGAGGCGTGGTCGGTGACGGCGACGGGCCCAGCGGCCGTTGCCGTCCATGATGATGGCGACGTGGGTGGGGACGCTCATGCTCGTTGAATTATCGGCTGACCCCGACCCCCCGCCGGTTCAGACCTCGAGGATCTCGGCTTCCTTCTTGTGGCCGTCCTCGTCGGCAACATGGATGAACTTGTCGGTGACCTTCTGGAGCTGCTCCTGGCCGCGCTTGGCGTCGTCCTGCGAGATCAGCCCTTCCTTCTCCAGCTCCTGGATCCCGTGCTGCTCGTCACGCCGGATGTTTCGAATCGCCACCCGGGCCTCCTCGACGCGGTGCTTGACGACCTTGACCAGCTCCTTGCGGCGCTCCTCGGTCAATGGCGGGAAGGGGATGCGGATGACCTGGCCGTCGTTGGCCGGGTTGAGCCCCAGCTCGGACTTCTGCAGGGCCCGCTCGATGTTGGCGATGGCGCTGCGATCGTAGGGCTGGATCACCAGCAGCCGGGGCTCGGGCGAGTGCACCTGGGCCAGCTGTTGAAGGGGGGTCTGGGCGCCGTAATAGTCGACCTGGACCCGGTCCACCAGCGCTGGGCTGGCGCGGCCCGTCCTGACGGTGGCGAGCTCTCGGTGCATCGCATCAATCGACTTCTGCATCTTGACTTCGGCCTCTTTCAGCAGGTCGTCGATCATGGCGTCCCCATGCTACCGCCTAAACCGGCGGCCTACCGGCCGTATACCAGGGTCCCGATCTCCTCGCCAAAGACGACCTTCTCGACGTTCCCTTCCTGGAACAGGTTGAAGACGATGATCGGCAGGTTGTTCTCCATGCACATGGTTATGGCGGTGGCGTCCATGACGTTGAGCCCCTGGTTGAGGACGTCGAGGTAGCTGAGGGTGCGGTAGCGCTCGGCCTTGGGGTCCTGCAGCGGATCGGCGCTGTAGATGCCGTCTACCTTGGTGGCTTTGAGGATGACGTCCACCTCCAGCTCGACGCCGCGAAGAGCGGCGGCGGTGTCGGTGGTGAAGTACGGGTTGCCGGTGCCGGCGGCAAGGATGATGACGCGGCCCTTCTCCAGGTGGCGGACCGCCCGCCGCCGGATGTAGGGCTCGGCGATGGCGGCCATGGTGATTGCCGACTGGACGCGGGTGGGCACGCCCAGCTTCTCGAGCGAGTCCTGCAGGGCGAGGGCGTTGATGACCGTGGCCAGCATGCCCATGTAATCGCCCGTGGTCCGGTCGATGCCGCCGAGGGCGCCACGGTAGATGTTGCCGCCGCCGATGACCACCGCAACCTCGACCTGCTGTTCCCGGACGCTGGCGATCTGCCGCGCGATGGTGGAAACGGTCTCGGGGTCGATGCCATAGCCCTGCTCGCCCATAAGGGCTTCTCCGCTGAGCTTGAGCAGGATCCGCTGGTAGCGCGGTTCCGGCGCCCCCTCCGAGGCCGTCATGCCAACAAGCCTATCCGCTGGGCTCCCCTGCGTGGAGGTCGATCACCGCGGTCTCGCCGACCTTGAAGCGGGCAAAGCGGGACACCACGATGTTCTCCTTCAGCTGGGCAGCGGCCTCGTCAACCAGGTCCTGGACCTTCTTCTTGTCGTCCTTGGCCCACTTCTGCTCCAGCAGGCACACCTCCTGGTAGAAGGCGTTGAGCTTCCCTTCGGTGATCTTCTCAGCAATCGCCTCCTTGCCCTGGTCCTTGGCCTGGGCCAGCGCCACGTCACGCTCGCGCTGAACCACGGCCGGGGGGACCTCCTCGCGACGGACGTACTTGACCTGGTCGGACCCGGCCACCTGCAGCGCCAGCTCGCGAGCCAGGTTCTGGAAGATCTCGTTGCGAGCCACGAAGTCCGACTCGCTGTTGACCTCGACCATCGCCCCAATCCGGCCCAGGCCCTCGGGGTCGGCGGCGGTGGACCGGTGGACGTAGGCGGCGACCACCCCCTGGGCGGCTGTCCGGCCGGCGCGCTCTGACGCCTTGGTGATGCCCTTCTGCCGGAGCCAGTCCTTGGCCTTCTCGACGTCGCCACCGGTCTCCTCCAGGGCCTTCTTGCTGTCCATCATCCCCGCGTTGGTGGCGTCGCGAAGCTCCTTGATCAGCTGCGTGGTTACCTCAGGCATCAGGCATCTCCCATCATCTTGTCTTGCTCGTCCAGCCCCTCCAGCTCCTTGGCGAACTCCTCTTCGTCGATCTCGACCTCGGGCTTCTCGTCCTCGTCCACCGCCGACACCGCGGCCGGAGCGGGGGCGGGGGCAGCCTCAGCGGGCGGGGTGGCGGCGGCCGGCTCGGGGGCGTCGGCGGTGGGCGCCGCCTCCAGCTCGGCGCTTGTTACCCCGGCGGCGACCACCGCGCCGGCAGGCTCCAGCTCGCGCTTGGCATCGGCGACGGGTTCGCGGTCTTCGCCCTCGACCGCCTCGGTCTCAGTGTCGGCGCGCAGAGCGCGGCCCTCGATGGCCGCCTCGGCGATCCGCCCGGTGATCAGGCGGACGGCGCGGATGGCGTCGTCGTTGCCGGGGATGACGTAGTCGATCAGGTCCGGGTCGCAGTTGGAGTCGGTGATGGCGATAACCGGGATCTTCAGCTTGCGGGCCTCGGTGACGGCGATGTGCTCCTTGCGGGGATCGACGACGAAAATCGCCGCCGGCAGCCGCTTCATCTCAGCCATACCCGCGAAGTTGCGCTCCAGCCGTTCGAGCTCATCCTCCAGCTTGGCCGCGTCCTTCTTGGTCAGCTGCTCGAAGCCACCGGCATCGCGCAGCTCGCGGAGATCGCGCATTCGTGAGAAGCGTTGCTGGATGATCTGGAAGTTGGTCAGCATGCCCCCCATCCAGCGATGGTTGACGTAGAACTGGCCACCGCGCTTGGCCTCCTCCTCGATGATCCCCTGCGCCTGCTTCTTGGTGCCGACGAAGAGCACCGAGCCGCCGGTGGCGACCTGTTCCACAACCCACTTGTACGCACCTTCAAGAAGGTCGACGGTCTGGGCCAGGTCGATCAGGTGGATGCCGTTACGCGCGGTGAAGATGTAGGGCTTCATCTTCGGGTTCCAGCGACTGGTCTGGTGACCGAAGTGGACTCCGGCCTCAAGCAGCTGCTTGAGCGTGACCGTAGGCATGAGCTCGTGACCTCCTTGGTTGTTTCCGCCGCCACTCCCATCAGTCCCGGAACCGCTAAGCGGCACCACCGGGCTGGCGGAGTTGCGTGTGAATTCCGCGCGAGTGCTCGCACGGTCGAACGAGTATATCGAGAGCAGCCGCGCCCGGGCTGGAGCTATTCCAGGTTGGTAACCAGGAACTCGTAGGCCACGACGGCACCGAGCACGATGATGGCCAGCACCAGGGCCGCCACCGTCCCGGTGGCCACCGACGCGGCGACTCCGATCAGGAGGAGGATGGCCCCCCCACCAAGCTCGATCCGGAGTCTCTTGGCGCGTCGTCGAGCGGCCGCCTCGCGGTCCTCGAGGAAGTCCGAGCTGGGGAAGGTCAGCTCTGGCAGACCCGGCGGGGGCTGGTCGAGGTCGACGACTTCAGGTGGAACCTCGCCGCCCGTCGGCGCAGGCTCGGTGCCCGCGTGGTGGGGGTTCTCGGTCTCAGAGGCGCCGGAGCCTGCCGGCTGGTCCTCGGCCACGAGGGTCAGCTCCCGCTGCTGGCGGGTGCCTGGCGAACCTCGGGGTCGCCGCTTTCCTCGCCGCTGTCCCCGGTTTCCAGTGGTATCACCGCGGCCACCGCGCCATCGGGTTCGGCGACCGGCATGTCCACCTCATCAGTTGCCTCAGCGGGAGCCGGCTGGTCGGCAGCGCCCCCGTTTTCGGCTGATGCCGGCTCACTGCCCTCGCCGGCGGCCGCCTCAACGTGCCGGCACTTGGGATAGCCCGAGCAGCCGATGAAGGCGCCGCGCCGGCCCTGCCGGACCAGCAGCGGCTTACCGCACTCCGGACAATCGCGGCCCGCCAGGACCGGCTGCGGGCGCGAGCGTTGCCCCTGGATGAACTTGCAGTCGGGGTAACGCGAGCAGCCCAGGAACTCGCCCATGCGGCCACGCTTCTTGACCAGCTCCCCTTCGCCGCACGTCGGACAGGTGGCGCCCTCCTCGAGCTGCTCGCCGCCGCCGCTGCTGGCCCCTGCGCTGGCCTCCTTGTCGATGTAGCGACAGTCCGGGTATCCGGAGCAGCCGATGAACGGACCCCGCCGGCTCTGCCTCTGCACCAAAGGCTTGCCGCATAGCGGGCAGGGCTTGCCAACCTCCTGCGGCGCCTGGCGCTCCTCGCGGTCCTTGATGTAGTCGCAATTGGGGTAGCGCGAGCAGCCCACGAACTCGCCGTAGCGTCCCTCACGCTTGACCAGCTCGCCCTCGCCGCACTTCGGACACATCTCCCCGGTGCGCTCGGCCTGGGGCCGAACCGGCTCCGCTTCGGCGGCCTTGCTGAGCAGGGCGTTCAGCTCCTCGTTGAAATCGCGCATGAATGGCACCCAGGCCTGGCCGTTCTCGATCTTGTCGAGGTTGGCCTCCATGTCGGCGGTGAAGTCGTACTCCAGGAATTCCTCGAAGTTGGCCACCAGGAAGGCCGTCACCGCCTTGCCCAGCGGCGTCGGGTGCAACCGGCGCTCGATGACCTTGACGTAGCTCCTCTTTTCGATGGTGTCGATGGTCGGCGCGTAGGTGCTGGGACGTCCGATGCCGCGCTCCTCGAGCTCCTTGATCAAGGACGCCTCGGTGTAGCGCGGTGGCGGCTGGGTGAAGTGCTGCTCGCTGACCAGCTCCAGCTTGTCGACGACCTCGCCGGCGCTGAGCTCAGGGATGCCACTCTCGTCGTCGACCTCGCGCTCCCAGGCCCGTTCGAAACCATCGAAGCGGCGAATCGACCCGGTGGCGCGGAAGAGGTACCCGGCGGCGTCGATGTCGACGCGGGTCTGCTCGTAGCGCGCCGGCGTCATCTGGCTGGCCATGAAGCGCCGCCAGATCAGCGTGTAGAGCCGCTGCTGGTCACTGCTCAGGAAACGCTCCACAGATTCCGGCGTCCGGCGGACGTCGGTCGGCCGGATCGCCTCGTGGGCACCCTGGGCCTCGACAGCCGCCTTGCCCTTCTTCTTCTCCCACTGGCGCGGGTTGGAGTAATCGGCGCCGAAGCGCTCCGTGACCAGGTCCTTGGCGGCGGCGATGGCCTCGGCACTGAGCCGGGTCTGGTCGGTTCGCATGTAGGTGATCAGACCGGTGAGCCCCTCGTGGCCCAGCTCCACGCCCTCGTACAGCTGCTGGGCAACCTGCATCGCCTTGCGCGGACCGAAGCGAAGCCGGGTCGAAGCGTCCTGCTGCAGCGTGCTTGTCTCGTACGGTGCCCGGGGGTTGCTGGCCCGCTCGCGGGTTTCCACCGACCGAACCGTGTAGGTCGCGTCCTCGAGCTTGGCCAGCACCTCCTGGGTGGTGGCCTCGTCGGGGAGCTCGGGGCGGAGGAAGTCGTCAGTTTCCGCGGTCTCCGGTATGGCGTCGCCGTTCCTCTCGCCGGCGGCGTTTTCCTCTGCCTCCGCGGCGTCGGCGGGACGGGTCGTCAACAGGCGCGCGGTGAACTCCGGCTCGCGCTTGGGGTGCTTGAGCCGCGCCTCCAGCGACCAGTACTCGCGTGCCTGGAAGGCCTCGATCTCCGCCTCGCGCTCGGTTACCAGGCGCACCGCCACAGACTGCACCCGGCCCGCGGAGATGCTGGGCTTGACCTTGCGCCAGAGCACGGGGCTCACCTTGTAGCCCATCAACCGGTCGATGACCCGCCGCGCGCGCTGGGCGCTGACGAGGTCGACGTCGATCTTGCGCGGCTCCTGGAGCGCTCTTTCGACGCCGCTCTTGGTGATCTCCTCGAACTCCACGCGACTGGGGTCGTCGAGCTTAAGCACCTCGGCGATATGCCAGGAAATGCTCTCGCCCTCGCGATCAGGGTCGGTGGCCAGCACCACCGCGCTGGCGCCCTTGGCCGCCTTGCGGAGGTCGGTGATCACCTTCTCCTTGCCCGGTATGACAACGTACGTCTGCTCGAAGTCGTGGTCCTCGTCGATGCCCATGTCGCTCTTGGGCAGGTCACGGATCGCGCCCATGGAGGCGCGCACGGTGTAGCGGCCACCGAGGTAGCGCTCGAGAGTCCTGGCCTTGGCAGGCGACTCGACGATGATCAGCGGGCTACCGGAACCTGGGGTTGCTGTCCCGGCTCTGGTCTGCCCCTTAGCCTTTGGCACGGTTCGACACTATACGTCCGGGTCAAGCCCCCGGGAACGTCGGATATTCCCTGTTTCAAAGCTGGCCTACGGCCAGGATCACGCCCCCAGACCCCTGTGGCGGCGCTCCTGGTAGACGCCGTCGCGGACCTCCACGGCGCCGTCCAGGCGCAGGGTTGCGAGTGCCGTGGCGGCCTCGCGAGCCGTCACGCGGAGCCGATCCGCGACCTCGTCCAGGGTCATGGCGCGACCGCGGAGCAGCTCCAGGATGACGTCGCGGGCGTCGCCATACCGCTGCCGTCCGGGGTCCGGATCGGGGCGCTTGAGCAGCTGGAACAGCGGGTCATTGCGGAGCTCCTGGATCACCTCCTCCGCCCCGGTCACCAGGCGAGCCCCATCCCGGACCAGGTCGTGGCAGCCACGCGAATTGGGGTTGTGAATGCTGCCGGGGACGGCCATCACCACCCGACCCTGGTTGCCGGCGGCACCGGCTGTCAGCATCGCGCCGCTTCGCCGCCGCGCCTCGACCACGACTACTCCCAGGCTCATGCCGCTGATGGTCGCGTTGCGCTGAGGGAAGTTCTCGGGTCGCGCCACGGTCTCCAGCGGGAACTGCGTCACCAGCGCCCCCTGGCTCGTGATCCGGTGGGCGAGGGCGATGTGCTGGTGTGGATATATGGTGTCCCTCCCGGTGCCCATCACCGCCACGGTCAGGCCGCCGGCGTCCAGGGCGCCTCGATGGGCGGCGCCGTCGATGCCGCGAGCCAGGCCGCTGACCACCACCAGGCCGGCGCCGGCCAGCTCCGCGCCCAGCTCGTAGGCGAGGTCGTCCCCATATGTCGAACATCGCCGCGAGCCAACCACCGCGACCATCTCGGCGTCGGGGTCGAGGACCCCGGCCACCTCGATCTCGGGAGCGGCGCGGATCTCCTTGAGCAATCGCGGGTAGCCGGCGTCGGCCGGTGAGAGGCTGCGCCAGGAGCCCTCAACGCCGGTACTCACAGGCCTCGAGCAGCTGGTCAAGGCTGATGGAGATGGTGCCGTCCAGGTCGGCGATGCTCCGAGCCACGCGCAGCGCGCCGTGGAAGCCGCGGCCGCTGAATCGGTAGCGGTTGGCGATGTTGTTCACCTCTGCGGCCGCAGCCGGCTCCATGGGGCAGACACGTTTGAGGCTCGCGGCATCGAGCTGGGCGTTGAGATGGCCCCTCCCCTGCCGCAGCCGCTGGACACGCCGCGCCCGCACGACCCGCTCACGGGCCTTGATGCTGGTCTCGCCGTCGCCGCCACCAAGCCGCTCGATGCGCACTGACCGTACCTGCACCACCAGGTCGATCCGGTCCCGAAGCGGCCCCGATATCCGCCGTTGATAGCGGGCCACCATGTCGGGCGGGCAGGCGCACTCGTCGCCGCCGTTGGCGGTATCGGCCGAGAGACCGCAGGGACATGGGTTGGCGGTGGCGACCAGGATGAAGTTCGCCGGCAGCAGCCGGGTCCCGCCCTTGCGACTGAGGCGGAGATGACCTTCCTCGAGGGGCTCGCGAAGCGCCTCCAGGCAGTCACGACGGAACTCGGGCAGCTCGTCAAGGACCAGCACGCCACGGTGGGCCAAGCTCAATTCGCCTGGGCTGAAGGCGCTCCCACCGCCGATCAACCCGGCGATGGATATGGAATGGTGCGGCGTCCGGAGCGGCGGCCGGGTCAGCCAGCCGGCGCCGTCCAGTAGTCCCGCCACCGAGTGCATGCCGGTGACCTCGCGCGCTGCCCCCGCCTCGAGGTCGGGGAGCAGGCCACGGAGGGCACGCGCCAGCATCGTCTTGCCCGCGCCCGGCGGCCCCATGAAGAGGACATGGTGGCCACCCGCCGCCGCCACCTCGAGGGCGCGCTTGGGCACCGTCTGCCCGTGGATCTCGCTGAGGTCGACGTCATCGCCGGCGGGGGCGACCCGCCGGCGCGGCGGCCCGACCGCTGGGATCGCAGCCTCGCCGCGGAGGTGCGCCACGAGCTCCCCCAGTGAGCCCACCCCGTGAACTGG
>JBARRR010000151.1:0-1788 GCA_049644325.1 Candidatus Dormiibacterota bacterium | reverse complement strand
GGTGGGCGGTCGCGCCCCCCTCGGCCAGCAGCGCCAGCGCCGTCGGCGCCAGCAGCGGGATCATGCGCCAAAGGAGGCCCTCGGGAGGCCCGAGGTGGGCAAGCGTCCAGACCCCCGTGAAGACGTAGACCTCCACCAGGTAGTAGGGCCAGACGGTCTTGGCCAGCAGGCAGAAGCTGGCCGAGGTCAGGGCCAGCGCGGCGTAGAGCCGCTCTGGTCCGGCCTGGTCGCGACGCCAGAGGGCCAGCCAGAGGTTGAGCGCCACCGCCAGCGCCACCACGAAGAGACCGTCCCAGCTCTGGCCGATGGCCTCCAATGGCGTTCCCCGGCTCCAGCTCCAGATCGACCCGGCGCCGACCGGTAGGGCGGCGCGATAGGTGACCAGAGAGCGCACCACGTCCGCCTGGTCGGCGAGGAGGAAGGGAAGCAACCCGGCGGCGGCGGTCACCGCGGTGAGCAGCGCCAGGAGCGCCAGCCGCAGCGGGCCGCGTCGCAGAGCGGCCAGTCCCAATGGAAGCGCGAAGAGGGCGGCAGAGCTGCGGGACAGCACCGCCAGGCCAAAGGCGATTCCCGCACGGGCAGGCCGGTTGGTGGCCATCCACCGCGCCGCCAGCAGCGTCAGCCAGATCTCAAGGGCCTGCTCGATGTGGCCGTAGCCGCCGAGGCCCTGGAAGACGGGGGGGCCGAAGGCGAAGGCGCAGAACGCCAGCGGTCGGGTCCAGCGGCCGAGACGGCCGCCGCGAAGCCACTCGACCGTCGCCAGCGCCTCGCGCGCCATCACCAGGATGAAGAGGCTGACGAAGAAGAGGATCACGGCACGGCGGAGGTACATCGACTCCATCGTTCCCAGCGCGCGCAGCAGGCTGCCGACCAGGACGAGCGGCACAATCGCCAGCGGGCCGTTGGCGTTCGGATACTGAGCCTGGCCCAATGGGTGATAGATCAGCAGGGGTTGTCCGTTGAGCGCCTCACGCGCCGATGGCCAGAAGAAGGCGTCGACGTCGTTCCCTGGAATGGGCAGAAGCGCCACGCAAGCCCAGCCGAGCATGTACATCACGACCGCGACTGCGACAACGACATGTCTGATCGGTCGCGCGGCTGGACGCCCCGGATGCACACGGCATAATAAGCCGCGCCAAATCCGAACCCACCCATCGGAGAGCTTGATGAGTCGACCTGCGGTCCTTCTTCTGGGGAACCTCAGGGTTACGCCTTGACCTCGGCGCCGGCGTCCGAGCAGCTGGGCACGGTCGCCGGCAACATCGAGAGCCTGCTCCTCAGGCGCCCGATTGCCGACGTGCGACCGTCGCCGTCGCGAACGATCTATCACGGACCGCAGCGCACGGTGCTGCGCTACACCGTCGGGCCCCGATCCCAGCGGCCGCGGGGCAATCCCGTGCTCTTGGTGCCGCCGCTGGCCGCGCCCGCAATCTGCTTCGACCTCCGGCGCGGCTGCAGCGTGGTCGAGTACCTGGTCGCCAACGGCCACCCTACGTACCTGGTCGACTACGGCGCCATCTCGTTCGCGGACCGCAGCCTGGGGATCGAGCACTGGATCGACGCCGTCATCCCCGACGCCATGCGCGCCGTCACCGCCGACGCCGGCAAACGGCCGGTGCACCTGGTGGGCTGGTCGCTGGGTGGGATCATGGCGCTGCTGGTGGCGGCCGACGACCCTCGCCGGCGGATCGCGTCGGTGACGATGGTCGGCAGTCCCTTCGACGTGACGCAGGTGCCCCTGGTGGCGCCTTTCCGGCCGCTGCTGAACATCGGCGGCGGCTTCGGCCT
>JBARRR010000150.1:0-12018 GCA_049644325.1 Candidatus Dormiibacterota bacterium | reverse complement strand
TGACCGCCGGGTGGATGACCAGGTCCTGCTGCACCGACCCGGTGGCGACAAGGCCCGACTCCTGCGTGTATTGATCGACCTCGACCCAGACCGGGGTTCGCTTTCCGGTCTCGACGTCGAGCAGGACAACGCCGCGGTCGGGCTGGGAGTTGGCCCCGAGGTTGGTCACCGGCGGAAGCCCAGAGGGGACGAGGTCCTCGTTCCTGGTCATGCCCGGCACGACCGTCAGGATCTGTGCGCCGGCGCTGAAGCCGTCGCTGCGGTTCCACTCCTGCGGTTCGATCGGCTTGCCGAGGGTGTTGCGCGGCATCGCCAGGAGGCTCAGGTCCAGCCGCCGCCCGGTGGCGCTGCGCGCGTCAGGCCGCGTGAACCAGTCGTTGGGGTAGGGCAGCATGCACTGCGCGGGGTCGAGGGGGTCGCAGCCGGCCGGGTTGGCCAGGTCGGTGCCGTGACCTGCCCAGCTATCCCTTGCTGGAGGTACCCATTGGGCCGACGCCGATTCGGTGACGGGCAAGTCGACAAACGAGGCCACCGCCGGCAGCGCGCCCGCAATTACCGCGGCCACAAGTGCCAGGGCGAGCGCATGCACGGCCTTATGCCTTTTCCTCAACTCAATACCCCGACTTCGCGCAAGCCGGCTGCCGTCGCATCGACCCCGCCTTCGACCGGCCCCGCGCAGTACGACCAAATATACCCTCAGGCGACACAAATGGTATGCCCTCGGCTGATCGGGGATCATCGCCTCCACCGTGCTGGTCCGCCTGGTCTCACGTTCGGCGCATGCGCAGCGTTAGATAGTTGTGCTGATGCAGGTGAGCCCCTGAGCCGACGCGGCCTGGCCCTGTTCGTCCTGATGGGCGTGGTTTGGGGCATCCCTTACCTCCTTATCAAGGTGGCGGTCACCGACCTGTCGCCACCGACCCTGGTTTTCGTCCGCACGCTGGTCGGCGCCGCCATCCTGGTCCCGCTGGCGGCGACCCGCGGCGAGCTCGCCCCACTGCGCCGCCACTGGAAGATCATCCTGGTCTACACGCTGGTGGAGGTGGCCGGTCCATGGCTCCTTCTCTCCCACGCCGAACAGCGCCTGCCCAGCTCGCTGACCGGCCTGATGGTGGCCGCCGTCCCCCTCATCGGCGCGGTCCTGGCCTGGACCACCGGGGGCGAGCGCCTCGATGTCCGCGCCATCGGCGGCCTGGTCGTCGGCCTGCTCGGGGTCGGCCTGCTGGTCGGGCTCGACGTCTCGGTCACCGACCTTCCCGCGGCGGGTGAGGTGGTCCTGGTGGCGACGGGCTACGCGGTGGGGCCGTGGGTCATCGCCCGGCGGCTGGGCGGCGTGCCGGCGATGGGCGTGGTGGCGGCGTCGCTGGCGCTGACGGCGATCGCCTACGCGCCGGTCGGGATTCTCCTGGCGCCCCGAACCATGCCTTCAGTCCAGGTGCTGGTCTCGGTCTTGATCCTGGGCGTCGTCTGCACGGCACTGGCGTTCGTCGCCTTCTTCACCCTGATCGCCGAGATCGGGCCG
This sequence comes from Candidatus Dormiibacterota bacterium, assembly GCA_049644325.1. Classification (GTDB taxonomy): domain Bacteria; phylum Chloroflexota; class Dormibacteria; order DASZGP01; family DASZGP01; genus DASZHA01. Next base: position 10,496 of record JBARRR010000150.1, on the reverse strand, counting down.
GTGCGCGCCACCGTCATCACGTATGTCAACCCGGCGGTGGCGCTGCTGCTGGGCGTGGTGCTGCTGGCCGAGCCGCTGACCATGGGCGCCGCTGCTGGCTTCGTCCTGATCCTTGCGGGCTCGGCGTTGACCGCCCGGCGGCCTGCCCCCGACCGCGCCGCCCTGGTCGCCGAGCCCTAGCTGATAGCCCGGCCCTCGGTCAGGCGTCGGCGTGGCGCAGTCGGTCGGCCAGCGCGGCGGTGACGTAGCCGAGCTTGGCCGGGTCGGCGATAGCGTCGATGCGCTTCACCAGGCCGCCCTCGGTGGTCAGCACCAAAACCGCGCGGACCTGGCCGTCGCGGACGGACACCACCCCGGCATCGCCGTTGACGGCCATCGGCCAGAGGCGGGCGCCGGCGAAGAACGGCAGCAGGCGCTTGGCCACCGCATCGCGGCCGACCAGCGGCTCGGCGAACGCGGCCAGCGCCCCACCGGTATCCGCCCAGCCCGCCACCGACGGGTCGAGGACCTCGAGCAGGGGCTGAAGCTTGCCCCCGGCGACGGCCGCGACGAACCGGTCGGCAACCAGCAGCCCTTCCGACGGCTCGACATCGAAGCGGGCGCCAATCGCCTGGTCCTTCACGTGGCGGCGCGCCCGGCTGGCCAACTGGCGGCAGGCCTCCGGCGAGCGACCGACCACCATCCCGATCTCTTCGAAGGAGAACTGGAAGACGTCGTGAAGCACGAACGTCACACGCTCCGCGGGCGACAGCCGCTCGAGGACGATGAGCAGGGCCATGCGAACGCTGTCGTCAAGGGTGACCCGGTCGACGGGGTCGCCCATGAGGCCGGCGCCCTCGACCAGGGGCTCGGGGAACCACGGTCCGATGTAGGCCTCGCGTTTCACTCGGGCCGACCGCAGCTGGTCCAGGCAGAGCCGGCTGACTACGGTTGTGAGCCAGCCGCGCACGTCGTCGATGGCGTCGACGTCGGCGTCGAGCAGGCGGGCGTAGCCCTCCTGGACCATGTCCTCGGCCTCGCTGACGCTGCCGAGCAGGCGGTAGGCGACGTTGAGCAGGTGCCGCCGGTGCTCCTCCCAGGCGGCGTCGAAGCGCGGGTCGGAGGCCTGGTCCAGCGCCGGCGGGCGCTTCATCGTCATGTCTTCTGCTCCTTGCATACCAATCTATGACGGGGTAGCCCACCAAAACGTGACATCCGCTGCCCGATGTCACGCGCCACCGCCCGGCACCGTCCAAGGCGCATGACACAAACACTTATCGCCAACCCCCCACAGAACCCAACGTCCCCCGGGTCGGAGCGCCCGGCGGTTGAGGTCCGCGACCTCCGTAAGACCTACGCCAATGGAGTCGAGGCCGTCCGCGGCATCGATTTCGAGATCGCCACCGGCGAGGTGTTTGGCCTCCTCGGTCCCAACGGCGCGGGCAAGTCGACCACCATCGGCATGCTCACCACCACCATCGCCCCCACCGGGGGAACGGCCTCGGTGGCCGGCGTCGACGTCGCCCAGCACCCGCTGGCCACCCGCGCTGTCAGCGGCGTGGTCTTCCAGGACTCGGTCGTGGACCGTCCCCTCAGCGGCCGGCGCAACCTGATGACACACGCGCGCATCTGGGGCGTCTCTCCCGCGGCGGCTGGCGCGGTGGTGTCGAGCCTGGCGCCCGCGTTCGGGATCGTCGACATCCTGGACCGCCCGGTGGCGACGTACAGCGGCGGCCAGCGCCGCCGCCTCGAGATCCTGCGCGCGCTGGTCACCGAGCCGTCAGTGCTCTTCCTCGACGAGCCGACCGTCGGCCTGGATCCCCGGATCCGCGTCGAGCTGCTGGAGATCATCGCCATGCTGCGCGACCGCGCCCGGATGACGATCGTGCTGACGACGCACTACCTCGACGAGGCGGAGCGGCTCTGCGACCGCATCGCCATCATGCACGCCGGGCGGATCGTCGCCCTCGACTCACCAGCCAGCCTGCTCGCTGGGCTGGGTAACGAAATCGTCGAGCTCCATGTCCACGGCTCGCCCGATGAAGCCCTGCGCACCCTGCGCCGGGACGGCGTCGCTGACCAGGATGCGTTCGCCGTCGGTTCGACCCTGACCATCCCCATTCGAGGGCGGGCGGGAGTCGAGGCGATGGCGGCCATCCAGGCCGCGGGCGTGGCCACCGCGGCGGTCAGCACCCGCCAGCCCACCCTCGACGACGTCTACCTACAGCTCACCGGCGACCGCCTGGCCGCCTGAGAAACACTGAAAACAAGGAGAAACCATGTCATCCATAACCGCTCCCACCACCGCGAGCTACCTGGCCCCGGTCAGGACCAGCGCGCGCGGCCACTGGCCGTCAGCGCTGGCCGCCCTGGCCCGCCGCCGGCTCAGCCTCAGCGCTCGCACGCCGCGCGAGGTCATCGTGCCGCTACTCAACCCCATCCTCTTCGCCATCGTGATCGCACCCGCACTGGCCAAGCTGGTGGGCAACCGGGCCGGCTTCGACTACATGACCTTCGCCGCCGTCGGCGCGGTCGGCCTGCTGGTGCCAATCAACGCCCTCTTCGCCGGCATCGGCGTCATCGTCGACCGTGACAGTGGCAGCCAGCGCGACCTGCTGGCCGCGCCGGTACCCCGTTCCTTCCTCGTCCTCAGCAATCTTGGCGTCGCTTTGCTCACCACAGCACTCCAGGTGACCGCATTGATCGTTGCCGTGTCGCTTCGCGGCGCCAGCTTCCAGGTCAGCAGCGGCGGCATCCTGTGGTTTGCGGGCGCCGTCGGCCTGCTCGCCATCGGCATGTATGGCGTCGCCGAGACCCTGGCCAGCCAGATGCAGAAGCAGGAGGAGTACGTGGGCGTGCTGCCGGCGGTAGCGATCTTGCCCTACTTCTTCGCCGGCTCCCTCTTCCCCATCAGCACCCTGCCGACCGCGCTTGCGGGGTTCGCCAAGATCCTGCCCCTGACCCACGCCATGGCGATGATGCGCTACGCCCTGGTCGACGGCCGCGCCGGCGGACTCCACGACATCTGGGGCGCCGGCGACCCCACCCGCCTGGCGGCCCAGAGCCTGGCCATCCTGGCCGGCTTCGCGGTCCTGATGACCGTGGTGTCGATGCGGATGTTCAGCAGGAAGGCGGTTCAGTAACCCAACCATCCGGGCCGGGACCGTTTAAGTAACGATCCAGGCCCGGGTCTTTCTCGGCGGGGTTCCATGCCCCACAATCAGTGGCAAAGATGGGAAGAGCCACGGGGGCCCGTTGGTCGGAGGTCGAAACCGATCAGCTGCGACGGCTGGCCCGGGAGGGGATCACGCGGGTCGAGGCCGCCCGACGCATGGGCCGCAATCCTGGAACGATCCGCCGCGTATGCCTGGAAAAGGGCATCGAGTGGCAGCCCTCCCCGCCGCGAGGGCCCGCGCTGGGGCAGCTGACCTGGCGGCGGACGGGCGCCGGCTCCAGCTGGCGCCGGGCCCGGATCGCGCCCCTGGACGGCATCCGCGGCCTGGCGCTGGCGGCGGTGCTGGCGTACCACGTGGCGCCGGCAACGGTTCGGGGCGGCTTCCTCGGCGTCGACATCTTCTTCGTCCTCTCGGGCTTCCTCCTCACCAGCCTGCTGCTGGAGGAGAACGCCAACAGCGGGCAGCTAAACAGGCGGGCCTACGCCGTGCGGCGGATCCGCAGGATCCTGCCCGCCATGGCGGTGCTCCTGATCGTCCTGGCCGTTGCGGTGCCGATCGTTGCCCCCGACGACACCCAGCGGCTTCGGCCGGACGTGATCTGGTCGATGCTGGGGCTGACCAACTGGCACCTGGTCCTCGACGGCACCTCCTACTTCAACCACCTGGGCCGTCCCCCATTCGTACGCCACCTCTGGTCGGTGGCGATCGAGATCCAGTTCTACGTCGCCTGTCCCTTCCTGGTGGCGTGGCTGGCGCGACGGCGCCGCAACGTGGCGCTGGCGGCACTGGGCGCCGGCATCATCGCCTCCGCGGCGGCGATGGCGCTGCTCTACACCAGCCCCGATCCCTCGCGCGCCTACTTCGGCACCGATGCCCGGGTCGGCGCCCTCCTGGTGGGCGTGTTGGTGGCCGTCCTGACCTCCGAGAGCCGGGTCACCGGTGGCCTTCCCGCCTGGCCTCACCGACTGCGCGCACCGCTGGCGATCGCGCCGCTGGTGGTCCTCGCCGCCCTCGTCGCCGCCGCCGACGAGCGCTCTCGCCTGCTCTACCCAGCCGGCTTCCTGGCCACCCAGGTGGCGACCGCGCTGCTTATCCTGACCGCGCTGCGCCCGGGACCCTTGGCGGCGGTGCTGGGCTGGGCGCCGCTCCGCTGGCTGGGTCAGCGCTCCTACGGGATCTACCTCTGGTCGTGGCCAGCGGTAATGATCACCCACCCCGGCATCGACCGGCCCTGGTACCCGCCACTGGCCGTGTCGGCGGCGGTGGCGGCATCGCTGGCGCTGGGGGAGCTGTCGTACCGTTTCGTCGAGCTCCCCTGGATGCGGCCGGCGCCGCCCAGCCTGTGGTCGTTCTCCCCCGTCCGGCGACGGCAGCTGCGCCTGGCGGCCCTTGGGCTGACGGCCCTGGTCTTGGCCGCGGCCCTGGCGCGGCCACCAGCACGCGACCCCATCGCCGACAGCCTGGTGGCGGGCCAGCACGTCATCGATTCGCAACAGGCGCGACTGGAGCCGTCGCCAACGCCGAGCCCCCGACCGCCGAGCCCTCCAACCCAGCCGGCCCGGCCGGTGCTCTCGCCGCCGCCGCCGCCGGGCACGCTGCCGATCACGGCCATCGGCGACTCGGTCATGCTCGGCGCCGCCCCCGCGCTGCAGGCGCGCTTCGGCTCAACCGGCTACATCGACGCCAAGGTCAACCGCCAGTTCTCGGCCGGGATCGACGTCGCGCGAAGCCTGCAGCAGCAGGGCAAGCTCGGCCAGGTGATGGTCGTCGACCTCGGCAACAACGGGCCCATCCGGCAGGCCGACATGGACAACATGATGAAGCTGGTTCCGCAGGGGGTCGAGGTCATGTTGGTGACGGTGCGCGTCGACGCGCCCTGGCAGGGAGCGGTCAACCAGGCGCTCCTGGATACCAAGGCCCACTATCCCGCAATCAAGGTCGCTGACTGGTTCGCGTACAGCCAGAACCACCCGGAGTGGTTCTGGAGCGACGGCACCCACCTGCGCCCGGCGGGCGCCAACGCGTACGCCGACCTGATCGCGGGGTCCTTGCGCTAGGGCGCCAGCATGCCGAGGGGCGCCTCATCGTGGTTTACCCCTCGGCAACACGGGGGAGCATGATTGGGCAGTGGGCTGGTGCAGCGGAACACCGCGGCCCGCTGAACGGTCGATCGATTTGGAGGAAGTGCCGTGGCCGCCCCGACCTGTACGCACCTCGACGAGATCCGTCCCGTGGTCCCCTCAGGAAATGGCTGCATCGAGTGCCTGAAGACAGGCCAGGAGTGGGTCCACCTGCGCCTCTGCATGACCTGCGGCCACGTCGGATGCTGCGACCAATCGGTGGGTAAGCACGCGACCAAGCACCACCACGCCACCGGGCACCCCATCATCCAGTCGTTCGAGCCCGACGAGGACTGGTTCTACTGCTACCCCGACGATCTCATGTTCGAGATCGAGGGCGTCCCCGTGCTCAGCTACCACTGAGCCCAGTGGCGTCGGGGCTAGGCGGACACAAGGGGGGCCATCATGCGCCGGACCTCGGCTACCTCGTCAGCGTTGATGGTGTGCCCCAGCAGGGGATACAGGCGCACCGTGACCTCCGCGCCCATCCGCTGCAGCACCTCGGCGGCGAGGGCGACGTCGTCGGCGACGACATGGGGGTCTGTGTCGCTGCATCCCAGGAAGGTCGGCGTTCCGTCGAAGGACCCAGGGTAGTCGCGGGGTGTTCCCCGGGGTCCGATGAGGGCGCCGCTCAGCCCGGCGATGCCGCCGTGGCGCCGGGCGTGCCGGGCGGCATACTCGAGCGTCAGGCAGGCCCCCTGCGAGAATCCGAGGAGCATGATCCGCTCCGCCGGCAGGTGGGCCTCGGCCTCGGCGACGACGGCGTCGATGGTTGCCAGCGCGCGGGACAGCCACGGCTCGTTGCTCTCGACGGGCGCGCTGTATCGGTTGGGGTACCAGGTGTTGCCCGGCGCCTGCGGCGCCAGGTAGGCGAAGCCGGGCGTGGCCAGCTCCTGCGAGAGCAGCAGGATGTCCTCGGCCGACGCCCCGCGACCGTGGGCCATCACCATCGCCGCGGTCGCCTGCTCCAGCGGCTCACCGGCGCTCAGCACCCGCAGCTCGTCCACGCACACTTTTATACGCCATTAGCGCTATAACTATTTAGGCGGCGGAAGTGTCGGCGCTTCGGTCGACGTGACCCCGGCGAGGATCTCATGGTTATGGAGGGCTTGCGATGCAAAACCGGGAGGTCCACCTGGCAGATCCTGGCCAGCCGCTGACCGATGGCCACCGCAGCTGACGCGCCGGCAATCGTCGTCTGTGCCAACTGCGGCACCAAGAACCGCGTCCGGGCGACCGGCTCGGGCGCGCCGTTCTGCGGCAAGTGCGGAAAGCCGCTGCCCTGGCTGGTGCACGCCGACGACGGCAGCTTCGACGCCGTGGTCGACGCCAAGCTGCCGGTGCTGGTCGATTTCTGGGCGCCCTGGTGCGGCCCCTGCCGGATGGTCACGCCAGTGGTCGAGAAGCTGGCCGTCGAGAAGGCTGGCCAGCTGAAGGTGGTCGAGGTCAACACCGATGACACCCCCATCCTCTCCCGCCGCTTCGACATCAAGGGAATTCCCCTGTTGGTGGTAATGAAGGACGGCAAGGAGGCACAGCGGGTGACGGGGGCACTGCCTGAGCCGCGACTGCGGCAGTGGCTGCAGCCCTTCGTGTCCTAGCGATCCTCCCGGGGAGCGTTTGTTGTCGGGGTCGCACGTAACCAAACAGAGCCCGGCGGCTTAGAAGTATTCGAAGGCCCAGTTACGGACCTGGGCCGCTGCTTACCGCCACGACTGGGTCGGGACAGTCGCACGGGAGAACTGATGAGAGATCGACCGCGCGTTGTCGTCACGGGTCTGGGCTGCCTGAGCCCCGTCGGCGGCGACGTCCCCACCACCTGGGAGGCGATGCTGTCCGGCCGGTCGGGGATCGGCCAGATCACCCAATTCGACCCCGCCGACCTGCCAGTGGGAATCGCCGGTGAGGTCCAGGACTTCGACGCCGAGGCCCGTGTCGGCCGCAAGGAATCGCGACGGATGTCGCGGTTCAGCCAGTTCGCGGTGGCTGCCTCCGAGGAAGCCCTGGCCGCCAGCGACCTCAGCCTTGACACCGAGGACCGTGACCGCATCGGCGTCCTGGTCGCTTCCGGCGTGGGCGGTCTCAAGGAGATCGAGGACGCCACTCAGCTGCTGGCGGCCTCGGGCTATCGCCGCATCAGTCCATTCGTGGTGCCGATGATGATCGGGGACATGGCGGCGGGCAACGTCGCCATCCGCTACGACCTGCGCGGCCCCAACTTCGGCCTGGTCTCGGCATGCGCCTCGGGGGCCCACGCCATCGGTGAGGCGGCCGAGATCATCCGCCGCGGTGATGCCGACATCATGCTGGCGGGCGGCAGCGAGGCCGCCATCACCCCCCTCTCGGTGGCCAGCTTCATCGCCGCCCGGGCGCTGAGCGAGAGCACCCGGCCGGCGGCCGAGGTCAGCCGCCCCTTCGACACCGCCCGCGACGGCTTCGTCATCGCCGAGGGCGCCGCCGTGCTGGTGCTGGAGTCGGAGGAGCACGCGCTAGCCCGCGGCGCCGACATCCTGGCCGAGATCGCCGGCTACGGCGCCAGCGCCGACGCCTTCCACATCACCGCGCCCGAGCCCCAGGGCCGGGGCGCGGTCGCATCGATGCGCAAGGCTCTCGACCGGGCCCACATCGCCCCCGGCGACGTGGCCTACATCAACGCCCACGGCACATCGACTCAACTTAACGACACTGCCGAGGCGGCCGCCATCCACCGGGTCTTCGGGGAGCACGCCGAGCATGTCCCGGTCTCCAGCGTCAAGTCGATGACGGGTCACCTCCTGGGGGCGGCCGGGGCGCTGGAGTCCCTGGCCTGCGTCATGGCGCTGCGAAGCAAGACAGCGCCTCCCACCATCAACCTCACCGACCCCGACCCCGAGTGCGCCCTCAACCATCTCACCGAAGCCACCGGGATCGGCGCGGGAATGGCGCTCAACAACAGCTTCGGCTTCGGCGGCCACAACGCCACGCTGGTCTTCGGCGACTACGCCGCAGGTGGCGCCTGATGCAGGAGATCGCCTACTCCACCGGCCGGCAGCGCGCCGCCATTCTCGGGCTCGGCGCCTACGTGCCCGATGAGCGCGTCACCAACCGGGCCCTGGCGGCCCATCTCGATACCTCGGACGAATGGATCCGGCAGCGGACGGGTATCGCCGAGCGCCGCCGCGTCACCGCCGACACCACCACCGCGGAGCTGGCCCTGCTGGCTTCGCAGCGCGCCCTGCGCGCCGCCGAGGTGCTGCCCTCGGAGATCGACCTGATCATCCTCGGGACCTGCTCGCCCGACCAGCCCTTCCCCGCCACCGCCTGTCACCTGCAGCGAGCGCTGGGGGCGACCGGGGCCCTGTCCTTCGACATCCTGGCGGCCTGCAGCAGCTGGCTCTACGCCACCTCGATCGCGGAGCGCTACATCAGCAGCGGCGCCGCTCGCCGGGCGCTGGTGGTCGGCTCCGAGATCATGACCCGGCTGCTGGACTACACCGACCGCGGCACCTGCATCCTCTTCGGTGACGGCGCCGGCGCCGCCGTCCTCGGCCCCAGTGAGACCGCGGGATTCATGGGCTGGGCCCTGGGGGCCGATGGCGACAACTCCCAGCTGATCTACTACGGCTGCACCCCCGACGACCCCGACGAGTTCCTGCGGATGGACGGCCGCGAGACGTTCAAGGCCGCCGCCAAGGCGATGTCCGATGCCGCCATCCGCGCCTGCGAGATGGCCGGCGTCTCCCCCGCCGACCTGGCCCTGGTCGTGCCCCACCAGGCCAACGTGCGCATCGTGGAGGCGGTGGCCAAACGGCTGGGGCTGCCGATGGATCGCTTCGCCATCAACCTCGACCGCTTTGGCAACACCTCGTCGGCATCGATCCCGATCGCGCTGGAGGAGGTGGCCCGCCAGGGCCGCGTCAGCGCGGGCGACCGCGTCCTCCTGGTCGGCTTCGGCGCCGGCCTGACCTGGGGCGCCACGGTCCTGGAATGGGGCGCGTGAGCGTCCCTCCGCGCGTGGCGCGTCCCTGCCCGGCCTGCGGCGACTGCCACGGCGACCAGGCGATCCTCGACCTCGACGGCGTCTGCCCCGGCTGCGGGCACCACTACCGCATCGGCTGGCGGCGCCGGATCGACCTCCTTCTCGACGCCGACAGCTTCGAGGAGTGGGATCGAGAACTCCGGCCGCGAGATCCTCTCGGCTTTGTCGACCTGGTCCCGTACTCGGATCGCTTGGCTCAAGCCCATGACGCCACCGGGCTCCACGACGCCATCGTCAGCGGCTCCGGCCGCATCGAAGGAATGGCGGTGGGCATCGCGGTGATGGAGTTCGGCTTCGTCGGCGGCAGCATGGGTGAGGTGGTGGGCGAGCGCATCGCCAGGGCCATGGAGCGGTCGGCGGCGCGAGGCACGCCGTTCGTGGCCATCACCGCCTCGGGGGGCGCCCGGATGCAGGAAGGCCTGCTGTCCCTGATGCAGATGGCCAAGACCAGCATCGCACGCTCTCGCCTGGCCGACGCTCCGGTGCCCTACATCACGATCCTCACCGATCCCACCATGGGTGGCGTGATGGCGTCATTCGCGGCCAGCGCCGACGCCATCCTGGCCGAGCCCGGCGCCACCGTCGGTTTCGCCGGCGCCCGGGTCATCAGCCAGGCGACCCACGAGGAGATTCCCGATGGCTTCCAGACCTCCGAGTTCATGCTCCACCACGGCTTCGTCGACCGAGTGGTGCCCCGCCGCGACCTGCGGGTGACGCTGTCGCGGCTGCTTCGCCTGTACCCCACCGTCTCCACCGAGGCCGTTCGCCGCCAGGCATGAGGGCCTGGGACACCGTCCAGCTGGCGCGGCACGAGGACCGCCCCTACGCCCTCGACTATGTCGACCGCATCTTCGACGACTTCGTCGAGCTCCACGGCGACCGCGCCGGCGCCGACGACCGCGCCGTCATTGGCGGCCCCGCCCGGCTGATGGGTCGGCCGGTGATGCTGCTGGCCCACCAGAAGGGGCGCAGCGTTGAGGACCGGCTGCACCGCAACTACGGCATGGCCGGGCCCGCCGGCTACCGCAAGGCGCTTCGCCTGATGCGGCAGGCGGAGCGCTTCGACATGCCAGTCCTGGCCCTGATCGACACCCCTGGCGCCTACCCCGGGGTCGACGCCGAGAAGTTCGGCCAGGCCTGGGTGATATCGGAGTGCCTGACGCTGATGTCAGAGCTCCGGGTGCCGATTGTCAGCGCCGTCAT
>JBARRR010000149.1:0-6098 GCA_049644325.1 Candidatus Dormiibacterota bacterium | reverse complement strand
GGGAAGCCGCTGCCGTCGCCGATCCACACCCCCCTGCAATCGTGGAGCTCGCCGTAGGGCCCGGCGACGCTGGTCTGGGGATCGGCCCCAAGCCGGCACGAGCCCATGTGGTGGAGGGAGAAGGTGGCGTGCTCACCAGGGGTCAGCGGCGCGTCGGCCACGCGCTGCGCGAAGGCGTCGATGTCGTCGCCGCGGTCCCACCGCATGTATCGGGTGTGCAGGGTGTAGATCGCTCGCGCCCCGGCGGCGTGGTGCAGCAGGGCCAGCTCCCTTAGCCCACGGCGGAAACTGCGCTGGTCGACCTCGTCGTCCATGCTGTAGCTGATCACCGAGTTGCCGCTGTCGTCGATGGTGACGCGGCCGTGGCCACGGTCTCGGATCAGGAAGACGAACGCCGAGGCGTTGGCCTGCTCGGCTAGCAGCGACTTGATCTGACGTCCGGACGCCCACGGCGCCGCCGCCGCACCCAGCGCCGGGCTGGCGTGCGAGCACTCGATCAGGAAGCCGAAGCCGTCCTCGAGGTTGGCGAACTGGTCCGACAGCCCAGTCTGGGGAGCGCCCCACCACACCTTCTGCGGCTGGTCGTAGATGCCGCCGACGGCGGTCGCGGGGTGCAGGCGGAGGTAGTCGCCGCACGCCGGCCCGCCAATCCCCGAGCGCAGCAGCAGGCTGGGCGAGTCGAGGGCGCCGCAGGCGACCACGACCTGGGGCGCGCGGACCACCACGCGCGTCGTCGAGCCGTCCTCGCGGGTGCACGTCGCGTCCACCCCGGCAGCGCGGCCGTTCTCGACCAGGACCCGGTCGGCCCGGCACCGAACCAGGAAGCGGGCGCCGTGCTCGTAGGCGTCTTCTAAGTAGGTCTTGAGGGTGCTCATCTTGGAGCCCGACTGGTCGCCGAAGCCCATGTACCCCGCGCTGACCGGGTCGTAAGTCGCCGGGTCGGCGTTCCGCGTGGTCCGTTTGAAGGAGTAGCCGAGCTTCTGGCATCCCTCCTGGAGGCGGAGGTGGGGATCGTTGTAGTCGCTGCACTGGTCATTCACGCCGAGCCGCTCCCAGACGGCGTCGAGGTGCCTGTCGTAGTCCGGCCCGTCGAGGCCCTCGAGCCCGGCGGCGGCCCATTCGGCGCGGACATTGTCGCGGGTGCGGATGCAGTTGGTCCAGTTGACCGTGGTCCCGCCACCGAGATTGGACCCGGTCAGCAGCGACAACGACCCGTCGGCCGTGGCGGCCAGCCCGCCGGCGCGGTAGAGGTTCTGGTAGGCCCAGAGTTCCTCCTGGTTGAAGTCAGCCTCGTTGTAGTAGCCGCCGGCCTCGAGGACGGCAACATCCTTGCCGGCAGCGGCCAGGGTGCCGGCGATCACGCCGCCGCCGGCGCCGGTTCCAACCACGACGACGTCGGCCGTCAGCGTCTGCCCGCCGAGGCCGGGATCGATCGGCCGGATCGGCTTTGGCGCCGCCGGGGGCTTGGAAGCCGGACCTGGGTAGCCGCTCAGGGCCCAGTTGGGGTTGAGGCCGTTGGTTGGGTCAACCATGCCGATGAAGAGCAGCAGCGTGAGCGTCTTGAACAGGTTGAAGGCGGCCAGGCCGTCGTCGCCGGCATCCATGAACGCCAAGAGTGTCTGCTCGCGGGTCTCCTGGTCGAGGTCGCTGAAGCCGGCGGCGCCGAGGAAATCGAGGAAGTCGCGGATGCCCTCGAGGGCGTCGGCGGGCAGGCCGCTGAGGGCCAGTTCGAGGAACGCGGGCACGGCGAGGTCGGAGGCGGCCCGGGCCCAGAACCCGGTGGGGTCGGGATCCTCCTGCAGGGACGGCAGGAAGGTGTCGCAGAGAACGGCGAGCGTCGCCTGCTGGGTCGGGTCCAACAACGCGGTGGTGACCGCCAATGTCCTACCTCCTCAGAACCATGATCGACAACCTACACACTGCAGGCACAGGTCTGCACGACTGGATAAACTAGCGCCGCCCGGAGCCAGCGTTCCGGTCCGGCCGACGTGAGGACCGGGCATTCGGCAGCCGGTGCTATCGTGCGGGTCGATGAACGGCTCCCTGCGCCGCCCGCACTGGAGAACCTGCGGTGAACAAGAACCCTGAGGTCGACAGCTGGTTTGCCGAAAGCAAGCCGCCCGCTGAGGACGCGATGCGACGGGTGCGGGACATCATCCTTGGTGCGGATTCGCGAGTGGCGGAGTACGTCAAGTACGGCACGGTCCAGTTCGCCTTCGAAGGCGACATGGCCAATTTCGTTCAGCACCGTAAGAAGACGGTGTCACTAATGTTCAACCGGGGTGCCCGGATCCCGGGGAACCTGCCCAACCTGGAGGGCGACGGCCCCAGCGCCCGTTTCATGCACTTTGCCGACGTCGCCGACGTCGAGGCCAAGGCGGACGACCTCCGCCGCGTGGTCGCCGCCTGGTGCGATCCGGACACGAGGCGCTAAGCGAGACATCAGCGGCTTCATGGGACACTTGCGATTGCGATGATCGCGGCCTCAGACATCAGGCGTAGGCTTCCGGCTCAGCCGGGGTTGATGGCCCTGGCCAAGCTGTCCGAGCTGGTAGGCGTGGCCAGCGGTCCCGAGCGGATATTGGCGCCGCCGCCGCGGGGCAGCGGGCTCAAGGGCGTGCCCGGGGACCCCGGACCGCCGGTCGTCGGCTACACCTTCATGTCGATGCGGGACCCGATCGGCGGCGCCCTGGCGCGCTACGAGCAGCACGGCCCGGTCTCATGGTCGCGGGTGTTCGGGATCGACGTGGTCAGCGTCTTCGGTGGCGACGCCATCGAAGAGGTGATGATGAACCGCGACCGCGCCTACTCCCAGAGCGGCTGGGAGTACTTCATCGGACCGTTCTTCCATCGTGGCCTGATGCTGCTCGACTTCGAGGAGCACCTCTATCACCGCCGGGTGATGCAGCACGCATTCACCCGCGACCGCATCTCGAACTATTTCGCCGGCGTCGCGCCCGTCATCCAGGCCGGCGTGAGATCGTGGCCGCACGGCAGGGGCTTTCGCCTCTATCCCGCGATCAAGCGGCTCTCGCTGGACCTGGCCACGGCGACGTTCATGGGCGAATCAATGGGGCCCGAGGCGGAGCGGGTCAACAAGGCGTTCGTCGCGTCGGTCCGCGCGGGGACGGCGTTCCTGCGCTTCGACGTCCCGGGTGGCCGCTGGGCCGAGGGGTTGAAGGGCCGCCACATCCTCGAGGAGTTCTTCCGCCGAGGCCTTCCCGCCAAGCGCCGAAGCGACAGTGGCGACCTCTTCGCCGCCCTCTGTCACGCTGAGTCCGAGGACGGCGAGCGCTTCACCGACGACGACGTCGTCAACCACATGATCTTCCTGATGATGGCGGCCCACGACACCGCCAGCATCACGGCGTCGATGGTCGCCTACCAGCTGGCACGGCATCCGCAGTGGCAGGCTCGGGCTCGTGCGGAATCCATGGCGGTGTCCGCCGGCGCGACGGGGCTCGATGTCCTCGAGCCGCTGGGCACCATAGACCTGGTCATCAAGGAGGCGCTGCGAATGGTGCCCCCGGTGCCGGGACTGGTCCGGAAGGCGATCAAGGACACGTCCCTCCTCGGCCATCACATCCCGGCCGACACGATGATGCTTGTGTCGCCCTGGTTCAACCACAACTTCGAGGGATTCTGGTCGCGACCGGAGCTTTTCGACCCTATGCGCTTCGCCGAGCCGCGCCGCGAGGACAAGGCTCACCGCATGGCCTGGATGCCATTCGGCGGCGGCGTGCACCAGTGCATCGGCATGCACTTCGGGGTCCTGGAGGTGAAGGCCCTGCTCCACGAGATGCTGCGCAGCTTCCGCTGGAGCATCCCCGACGGCTACGAGATGCCGCTCGACACCACCTCGCTGCCCCGGCCTGCCGACGGACTGCCGGTGCGCCTGGAACCTATCGTCGGCGCAGACTAGCCCGGCGGGCGGAGAAGCCGTCCCTTCTGGCTACACTTCCGGCGTGGAAAGGCCACCAGTGCAGTACGCGAGCAGCGGCGACATCTCGGTGGCCTACCGCACCATCGGGGAAGGCCCGCGCGACGTCGTCATAGTCCCGGGCTTCGTCAGCCACCTGGAGGTCATGACCGAGAACCCGCTCATGGGCGGCTTCTTCGCACGGATGCTGAAACTCGGCCGGGTGACGGTCTTCGACAAGCGCGGCACCGGGATGTCCGACCCTGTCGAAGGCGTGCCAACCCTGGAAGACCGCATGGACGATGTCCGCGCCGTGATGGATGCAGTCGGCATCGAGCGCGCCAACCTGGTCGGCATGTCCGAAGGGGCGCCGATGTCGGTCCTGTTCGCGGCGACTCACCCCGAGCGGGTTGAACGCCTTGTCCTGTACGGCGGCATGGCCCGCTCCACGTGGGCGCCGGACTATCCCTGGGCCTCCACCAAAGAGGCGCTGCTGGAGTCGCTGACCGAGCTGACGCTGCCACGTTGGGGCATGGGCGACTCGGTCGACTACTTCACGCCCAGCCTCGCCGACGACCCCGAGCAGCGCGCCTGGTGGGCAAAGGCGGAGCAACAGGGTGCCAGCCCGTCGATGGCGAAGAAGCTGGCCCTGATGTTCTTCGAGGTCGATGTCCGCGAGGCGCTGCCACTGGTCCAGGCGCCGACCCTGCTCGTGCATCGCAGGGGCGACCGTGTCGCCAGCAGCCGTGCGTCCGAATGGATGGCGGGACAGATCAAGGGCGCTCGCTACGTCGAGCTCCCGGGCATCGACCACTCGGGCTACGCTGGCGACAGCACTGCGATCGCCAACGAGATCGAGGAGTTTCTGACGGGTAGCCGCTCGGTCGCGCCTGAGGAGTTCGACCGCGTCCTGGCCACCGTCATGTTCAGCGATATCGTCGGGTCCACTGAGCGGACCGCCGTCGCCGGCGACCGCGCCTGGCTCGACCTGCTGGACCGGCACAATGCGCTGGTCCGGCGCGAGCTCGAGCGCTACCGCGGCCGCGAGGTGAAAACCATGGGCGACGGGTTCATGGCCACCTTCGACGGCCCGGCCCGGGGGATCCGCTGCGCCCGGGCCATGATCGAGGGCGTCCACAACCTCGGCCTGGACCTCCGCATTGGGCTCCACACCGGCGAGGTCGAGCTGGTGGCGAACGAAGACATCGGCGGGATGGCCGTCAACATTGCGGCCCGCATAGGGGCACGCGCCGGCGCGGACGAGGTATTGGTCTCGTCCACCGTCAAGGACCTGGTCGCGGGCTCAGGAATCCTCTTCGACGAGCGCGGCAGTCACGCCCTCAAGGGCGTGCCCGGCGAGTGGAACCTCTTCGCCGTCTCCGGCGAAGCGCGGGGTTAGGCCCGGGCTAGGAAACCGGGGCCAGGGCCGCGTCGATCTTGCTCTTGAGCGAGGGCTTGGGCTGGAAGCCGACCATTCGCTGGATGGCCTTGCCGTCCTTGAAGAGGATGATCGTCGGGATGCTGAGGACGCCCAGCTGAGCCGAGATCACCGGAGACGCGTCAACGTCGAGCTTGCCCACCCTGATCTCGCCGGCGTAATCCTCGTTGATCTGCTCGACCACCGGGGCCACCATGCGGCACGGGGCACACCACTCGGCCCAGAAGTCGACCAGGACCGGGGTGGACGATTGAAGCACCTCTACTTCAAAGTTCTGGTCAGTGAGGTGCAGTAGTTCAGGCATGTTTTTCTCCGAAGGTCTTGTTTGGTTCAGCGAATCGCGTCACGCAGCATTATTGCGTATAGCTTTTTCAACCCCGGCCGATTCGAACTCATTCCCGCTCGAGTTGGGCCCTTAGCCGCTCTTCTTGCCCTTGGCGTCGCCAGGGCTCTTGGAGTCGCCCTTCCCCTTGGCCTCGCCCTTCTTGATCGTCGCCGCCTTCTCGGTGGCTGCACCTTTCTCCGTCGACCCCTTGTCGCGGTCCGCGGGGCCGATGTCGCCGTCTGACGAGGTGATGCTGGCGCTGCCGCGGCTGTCGGTCTTGTAGAACCCCGGGCCCTTGAAGACGATGCCCACCGGGTAGAAGATGCGGCGCACCTTGGATCCGCAGATCTTGCAGCGGGTCAGGGGTGGCTCGTTGATCCCCTGGACGACCTCAAACTCGTGGCCGTTCTTCTCGC
>JBARRR010000148.1:0-7713 GCA_049644325.1 Candidatus Dormiibacterota bacterium | reverse complement strand
CTCCAGCGCGAACTCACCAAGCCCTGACCCCTCGCCGTCGCCACCTCCGCCCCCGCCGACTCCCGGGCCTCTCGACTTTCCGATTCCCAATCCGCAGGGGGGGCCACTCCCCGGACAGGGCGCCGCGGTCTCAGGGCCGCTGGCCTATCCGCTCCTGGTTCAGATTGAGAACACCGCCGATTCGCGGCCTCAGGCCGGGATCGAGGCCGGCTCAGTGCTGTTCGAGTACATCACCGAGGGTGGCATCACTCGGTTCTCTGTGCTCTTCCACCACGTCCCGGGTGTCGTCGGGCCAGTCCGCAGCGCGCGCTTCGTGTCCGTCTACCTCTACCACCGATTCGACGCCCTGCTGATGGCCAGCGGGGGCTCGAAGTGGACGTACGACAAGATCTTTGCCGACCCCGGGCTGCCGGCGCTGATCAACGATTTCGACCATGGCGTCCACTTCTTCCGCTGGGGCGGCCGGGTCGCGCCGCACAACCTCTACACGTCGCAGGCGCAGCTGCTGAGTGCCGCGGGCGCGGGCGCGCGGCCGCCCAACGGTGGCGATTTTCCGCGCTCCAATGACTGGGCCGGAACGGAGCCGGCGGGAAGTGTCACCGTCCCGGAGGTGCGCACCAGTCTGACCTACAACGGCACCACCTACGACGCGGTTTCCGACGGCCAGGCGCAAACCGACGTGGTCTTTGGAAAGGTGCAGCCGCGCAGCGTGGTCGTGATGCGGGTGCGGCAGTGGATCACCAACCTGACCGAGGACGTCACCGGCGGCACAGCCCGCGACTTCGACCTCAACAGTGGCGGCGTCGCCGACATGTACGCCAAGGGCACGGTGATCCATGGGCACTGGGCGTCGCCCGCGGACAACAAGCCGATTGCCCTGACCGACGCGGCGGGCGCGGCGGTATCCATGCCTCCAGGCCTGGTCTGGGTGATCCTGCAGCCGTAAGTCCTCGGGCGCCCGGGCCGGGCATGGCCGCCGAGGGCGGCCAGTAAACTACGCGGGATGTTGGAGCCCAGCCCCCTCATCGCCGACCTCCTCAGCCGGCGGGTGGTCATCCTCACCGGCAAGGGCGGCGTGGGCAAGAGCACCACCGCCGCGGTGCTGGCGCTGATCGGCGCGCAGATGGGCAAACGCGTGCTGGTGGTCGAGGTCGACGCCAAGGGCAACGTGCCCGACTTCTTCGACAGCCCCCGGGTTGGCTTTCGCTTCCGCAAGCTGCACAAGAACATCTACGGGCTCTCGATGGACCTCAAGGCGTCGATGCAGGAGTACCTGGCGTCGATGCTGAAGGTGCCGAAGTTCTCCCTCCGTCCCCTGGAGAGCTTCCTGGAGTACACCTCGGGCGCCATCCCCGGGCTCAAGGAGGTACTGGTCACCGGCAAGATCTACTTCGAGGAGAAGGCGCGCAGCGGCGACGGGAGCTATCGCTGGGACCTGATCGTCGTCGACGGCGCCCCCACCGGCCACGTCGTCTCCCAGCTGGCGGCGGCCCGCAACCTTGTCCGGCTGATGCGCGCCGGGCCGATCCGGGAGCAGGCGGGGCGGGTCGCCGACATGCTCTCCGACCCCCATCGGACGGGGCTGGTCCTGGTGACCATCCCCGAGGAGATGCCGGTCAACGAGACCGTCGACCTGGCCAAGCGCTTCGCCGACGACACCGACATCCGGCCCCAGGCGCTGATCCTCAACCAGTTCCAACCGGAGATGGTCCCCAGAGACCGCGTCGATGACTTCACAGCCGTGGTTGGGCCCGGGGCGAAGCGGTTCCTGGCCAAGCACCCCGAGGGCGAGCCCCTGCTGCAGGCGGGGGAGATGTACCTCGAGGCGCGCGATCGCGCCATCCACCTCGGCGACCTGGTGCGGCGCAGCCTGAAGCTGCCGTCGGTCACGGTGCCCTACATCTTCGAGCGGCGCCACGGGCTGGCCTTCACCAGGGCCATGGCCAAGATCATGAGTGTGGCCGAGTGAGCGTTGACGCGTTGTTGGCCCCGGGCATCGTTGTCCTCACCGGCAGCGACGGTGTCGGCAAGACGACGACGGCAGCGGCGCTGGCGGCGCGGGCGGCGATCCACAAGGAGCTACGCGTGGCGGTCCTCACAATCGACCCGGCTCGGCGCCTGGCCAGCGCCATGGGCCTGGCCAAGCTTGGCAACCGCCTCCGCAGCGTGGACCTCAGCCGGGCTGGGGCGAGCCCCAAGGGGACCCTGGCCGCCGGCATGCTGGAGACCAAGTCAGCGTGGGACGAGCTCATCTACCGGCAGGCGGGCAGCCGCGCCGCCGCTGAGAAGATCATCCAGAACCCCTTCTACAAGGAGATCTCGGGCACGTTCGTCGGCAGCCACGAGTACATCGCGATGGAGCGCCTGCTCGACCTCTGGCAATCGGGCGACTTCGACATGATCGTCCTCGACACCCCGCCCAGTCGCAACGCCCTTGACTTCCTCGAAGCTCCCAACCGCATGACCGAGCTGGTCAGCGGCGGGCTGTTGGGGTTGCTGGCCCGGCCCGGGATGGCGGCGGGCAAATTGGGCTTCCGCATGTTCAGCGTCGCCACCAGGCCGGTGATGCGGATCGCCGACCGGCTGGTGGGGGGCAGCACCCTGACCGAGCTGTCGGAGTTCCTGCTCAGCATCGAAGGGCTGTACGAGGGCTTCAAGCAGCGCGCCGAGGGCGTCTACCGGCTCCTCGAGGACGAGGCGACGTCGTTCCTGGTGGTCACCACCCTCGAGGATGTGCCCTTCGAGGAGGCTCGCTACTTCGTCGAAAAGCTGGGCGAGGCGGGAATGCACCTGGCCGGCGCGGTGATCAACAAGCGGCTGCCGACGTGGCTCCTGGACCCGGCCGCGGCCAAGCTCGCCGGTGAGCTGGCTGCTGGGAAGGACGTGGTCGAAGCGGCCCTGGGGAAGAACTACCTGGCCTATCGCACCCTGGCGCAGCGCGACCAGGACCTGATGGCGCGGGTGGAAGAGCTGGGCGTGCCGGTGCTGGCCTCAGTGCCGCGGCTGCGCGAGCCGGTCCACGAGCTCGGGGGGTTGCTGCTGGTGGGGGACACGCTGGCCGACGGCGGCGACTGACGTCACCACGCCGGGGCCCGGCGTCAGCCCAGGACCCCGATCGGCTTGAAGTCAGCCTGCGGCGGCTCCCGAGACCTGTTTCTGGGGTATCAGAAGGTTGTAGCCGTTGCCGATGGCGCGTCCGCTGGCGATGCTCACGGCGCAGCCGATGCTGGTGCCGCTGCCGATGCTGATGGCGCAGCCGGTGGCGATGCCACTGCCGATGCTGATGGCGCAGCCGGCGCTCAGAGCGCTGCCGAAGCTGACCAGGGTGCCGCCGCTTATGAAGTTGACCACGCCGACGAGGTTGAAGAAGCTGAGGAGGCCGCGGACGCTGAGGATCCTCCCTGAGGTCCAGACCCCGCCGACCTTGACCGGCGAGTACTCCGACGCCCTGGCTGCCACTGTCTGACTCGGGTCAGTCACCTGGGCATCATGACAGCCGTCGTCAGTAGGCTGCCAGCTCGCGCATCTTCTCGGCGATCCCCTCGGGGTTGGGCAGGAAGGCCTCCTCGAGGCCGTGCGCGAACGGCATCGCCGGGCTGTCGGGACCGGTCAGCCGCATCAGCGGCGCGTCGAGGTGGTCGAAAGCTCGCTCGGCGATGAGCATCCCCACTTCGCTGGTCACGGCGCAGAAGGGGTTGGCCTCCGTCAGCAGCAACACCTTGCCGGTCTTGCGGGCGGTGGCCAGGACCGCCTCTTCGTCCAGCGGCCTCAAGGTGCGAAGGTCCAGCACCTCCACCTCGACGCCCTCCTGGGCCAGGTGCGCCGCGGCCTTCAGCGCCTGGTGGACCATCAGGCCGTAGGTGATCACCGAGATGTCGCGGCCCTCGCGGCTCAGCCGGGCTCGCCCGATGGGCAGCGTGTAGAGCTCCTCGGGGACGTATCCCTTGATCAGCCGGTAGGCGCGCTTGTGCTCGAGGAAGAGCACGGGGTCGGGGTCGCGGATGGCGGCGATGAGGAGCCCCTTGGCGTCGTAGGGGTTGCTCGGCGCGATCACCTTGAGCCCGGGGGAGTGGCAGTACATCGCCTCCGGCGACTGTGAGTGGTAGAGCGCACCGTGGATGCCGCCGCCGAAGGGGGCGCGGATGACGATGGGGCAGGGGAAGTCGCCGACGGTGCGGTAGCGGGTGCGAGCGGCCTCGTTGACGATCTGGTTGAAGGCAGGAAGGCTG
This sequence comes from Candidatus Dormiibacterota bacterium, assembly GCA_049644325.1. Classification (GTDB taxonomy): domain Bacteria; phylum Chloroflexota; class Dormibacteria; order DASZGP01; family DASZGP01; genus DASZHA01. Next base: position 3,484 of record JBARRR010000148.1, on the reverse strand, counting down.
TAGTCGGAGAACTGCATCTCGGCGATCGGGCGCAGTCCGGCGAAGGCGGCGCCGATGGCGGTCCCGGCGATCTGGGACTCGGCGATTGGCGTGTTGAAGCAGCGGTTGTCGCCGAACCGGTCCCGCAGCCCCTCGGTGGCCCGGAAGACACCACCGATGCCCACGTCCTCGCCCATCACGAAGACCCGCTGGTCGCGCTCCATCTCCTGGAACATCGCCTCGCGCACCGCCTCCAGCACATTGAGCTCGCGCTCGCCGCCGTCAGGGATGCCGGGGCCGTCGGCGGCGGCGTCGCCAAGGTCCAGGGGCTCCTGGGCCCAGACCTCCGACGTGAGGGTCGCGGGGTCGGGGTCGGGCGCCGCCTCCGCGGCGGCCTGGGCGGCGTCGACCATCGCCCCGATCTCCGCGGTCAGGGCGGCGTCGGCCTCTTCGGTCAGGACGCCCTCCTTGAGCAGCCGGGCTCGGAAGGCGGTGACCGGCTCGGTGTCGCGGTGGGATTCGACCTCCTCGCTGGTGCGGTAGCGGCGGTCATCGTCGTCGGAGCTGTGCGGCGTAAGGCGGTAGACGACGGCTTCGATCAGCGATGGCCCCTTGCCCGACCGCGCCCGGTGCATCGCCTTGTGCACCGCCTCGTAGACCGCGACCGGGTCGTTGCCATCGACGCGGACGCCGGGCATCCCATAGCCGCGGGCCCGCTCAGCGACGCCGATGGGGATCTCTTCGTCGGTGGGAACCGTGATGGAGTAGCCGTTGTTCTGGCAGAAGAAGACCACCGGGAGCTTGTGGATGCCGGCGAACGACATCGCCTCGTGGAAGTCGCCCTCGGCGGTGGCGCCCTCGCCGAAGCAGGTCAGGCAGGCGGCGCCCACCGACAGCGCGGGGTCCGGCCGGCCGCTCTTGGCCGCCTCCTCCCAGGCCTCGATTCGCAGCGCCAGCCCGATGCCGGCGGCGTGCAGCACCTGGCTGGCGACGCAGCTCGACCCGGTGACGTACTGCAGCGAAGCCTTGCCGTAGTGCCCCAGCATCAGGCGGCCACCGGTCGATGGGTCGGCGGCCTTGGAGAAGAAGCCCATCATCAGCTCCTCGAGCGTCATCCCCATCGCCAGGGAGAGCGAGATGTCGCGGTAGTAGGGCACCACCCAGTCGGTGCCGACCTCCACCGCCATGCCGGCACCTACCTGGGCCGCCTCGTGGCCCTGGTGGGGCATCACGAAGGCGACCTGGCCGCTGCGGTTGAGCAGCCACATGCGCTCGTCGAAGGCACGGCCCATCCGCATCAGGCGGTAGATGCGCAGCAGCTGGTCCGGGCTGAGCCCGGCCTTGGCCGACCGCGGGGCGGCGGCGTCGTCGCGCCGCGGCGCGGGGGCTACGCGAGCCAATTCGATCCTTGGTGGATACGACTGTGATAGCACCGGGCACCCATGGCGGTCAACGCCGCATCGATGGAACCGGCTGCCCCGGGATCAGCCGAGGGCTAGCCGCGCGCCAGCCCCAGGAAGCCGCGCTTGGTTCGCTTGCCATCGCCCGCCGCCGTCGGGTTGGCGGCGATGTCGGCCAGGGCGGCGATCCGCTGGCCCCAATCCGAGCCCGGCTTCTGCAGCACGTGGGGGATGCCATCGGTCACCGACTCGACCAGCGCCAGCGGCACATGGGGGAGCTCCAACGTGATCGGGAACTTGAGGTTGGCCTCGAGGACGTCGAGCCCCATCTTGATGCCCGCCTCGGGCCGGTTGAGCACCGTAGCCAGCTTTCGCGCCGGCACCCCCAGGTCGCTCAGGGTCTTGAGCAGCAGCTTGGTGTCCTTGACCGATGGCAGGTACGGGGTGGCCACGACCAGCAGGACATCGGAGCTGTCCATCGCCTCCAGGGTGATGTCGCTGAGATGGCTGGTGGTATCGAGCACGACGACGTCGAACAGCACTCGCAGCAACGCCAGGATCACCTGGAGGTGGCTGGCGTCGACCAGGTCGGCGAGCTCGGGGGAGGGTGGGGCTGAGAGGATGCGCAGGTCCTGGGCGCGGTGCATGCAGTCGAGCAGGAAATCGCCGGTGAGGGCGTCAATGTTGGCCAGCACGTCTACCATCGACGGGCTCGAGGGGCAGTCGAACATCAGCGCCTGGTCGCCGAACTGCAGGGATAGGTCCACCACCGCGGTGGTCAGGCCGTGGTTCTTGGACACGGCGGCGGCAACGTTGGCGGCGATCGTCGACTTGCCCGTGCCGGCCTTGCCCGAGATGACGGAGATGACCCGGCCGGGGCCCTCGTTCCGGCGGGGCAGCGTTTGCACCGGCTTGGAGCCTACCGAGACCTCGTCGTCGGCCGTATCCTCCGCCAGGGTGGGCGGGTTGTACCAGTCGACCAGCTCGACGTCGTTGTTAAGGCTCACCGCCGGCGCCTCTTCGGGGGCGCGCGCGGATTCGCCACCCTGGGCCGATTGGTCGGCGATCGCCCCGACAACGGCGTCACCATTCTGCTCGCGCGTCACCGGGGCCTCCGATTGCTCGTCGGTCATGTAGTCGTTGATAGCATCGCTGCGCGCAATTGTGAACCGCTTTTGCGCCGTGTCATCGGATGCGGTGCACCGAATTGCCACTACGCTGGTATCAGATTGGTGACGGACTGTTACCGGCCGTCATTGTCCGGTGCGCACCTGGCCTATACGCTGAGCCAGGTTTGAACTCCAGTTGCGCGCACCCCCGATTCACCCTGCGCGGTCGAGCCTGCGCCCAGAGGGGCCAGGGCATGGTTGAGTTCGCCCTCATAGCCCCCGCTTTCTTCATCCTGGTGCTGACCATCATCGAGGCAGCGCTGTTCTTCAGCGCCCAGTCGACGATCGACAATTCCACCCGGGAGGTGGCCCGTGCGGTGGCCGTCTGCGGCACGACCAAGGGCCAGTGGTACTACCAGCGCGACAACACTGGCGCGTGGATCAAATACCCGGACTGCAAGTCGGCCGCCCAGGCCCAGGAACACCTCGGCTTCCTGCCCGACAACGGCCCAGTGCTCGCCGTCTGCGTGGGTGGCGATATTCCTGACAACGGACGCTGCCAGTCGGGCTACCAGCAACCCACCGCCGTCGGCCAGACAATCGAGGTCGACATCTACTACACCTACCGCTGGTACGTGTACCCGCTGTTCGGCGAGGTCGGGCCCACCACCGTGATCAAGTCGTCAGCGCGTGTGCAGGCGCAGCAATGATGCGGCGAATCCGCGCCGCCACCCAAAGGGGGCAGGCGCTGAGCGAGATGGCCATGTTGCTCCCGGTGGTCGTCGGCCTCTTCGCCCTCACCCTGCAGGGCGGCCTGGTCATCGACGACCAGGTCAACATCCAGCATGCCGCGTATGAGGGTGCGCAGTGGGCGGTGGGCAACCGAACCACTGCGTCGGCGAGCGCTGTCCAGAACCACATCTACGAGCAGCTGTGCGGGCTCGATAGCTCGGGGACGCTGAAGTCGACCGGATCCAGCGATGCCCTCACGCGCTA
>JBARRR010000147.1:0-20782 GCA_049644325.1 Candidatus Dormiibacterota bacterium | reverse complement strand
TCTCCCGGACATATTCGTCGTCGGCTGCCGCCTCGGGCCCGGTGCGGGGCAGGTCGAGCGGCTCGAGCACGCGGATCTCGATCTTGGCCGGCAGCAGGACGCGGGGCAGGAAGTCGGTCCACCAGATCCCCCAGGGCAGGCCGACCTGGATCGGCTCGGCCTTGATGCGAAGCGACTTGTCGATGCCCAGGGCTTTGCACAGCCACTGGCCGTCGCTGAGGAAGATGCCGGTTTCATGGCTGCCGACGTTGGCCACGGGCACAATCGGCACCCGGTTCTTGAGGGCGGTGCGAACGAAGCCCAAGCGGCCGGCGAACTTGACCTTGTTGCGCTCCCACCAGGGCCGGTAGGTCTCAATGTCGCCGCCGGGATAGACCAGCACGCAGGCGCCCCGGCGGAGGGCCTCGTCGGCGTTTTCCCGCGTGGCGGGGATCGAGCCGAACGACTTCAGCATCCGGCCAACTACGGGCATCGCCATGGCCGCCGAGTGGGTCAGCGCGTACCAGGGACGCTCCGAGCCAAAGTAGGTGGCGAAGGCCATCCCCAGGATGAAGCTGTCAGGGATGTAGTTGCCGCCCGAGTGGTTGCCCACGATCAGCGCCGGCCCCTTCTGGGGGATGTTCTCGATGCCATCGACCTTGGCCCGGAAGTAGAGGGTGGCCAGCAGCCAGTTGAGAGGAAGGTTCTCGCGGATCAGGTCGGGGTCTCGGCCCTCGAACGTGCCCGAGGCGATGCGGTCGAGGATCCGCTCGCCAAAGCGCATCGCTGCGCTCGGGTTGTCGCGCCAATCCTCGTCCTCGCCGATCAGCTCCTGGAAGGCGCTTGACCGCCGGGCCGGCTCGATGACCTGGCTGCCGTTTGCGCCATTGCCGTCCCCGCTGCCTGGCCGCACAGGGTGGGTGCTCCGCTTCAGCGCGGGCTGCCTCCGGGCGCTCCGCGAAGCGCGGGTCCGGCTCGCCTGGCGCCGGCTCGACGCTGCGCCGGCGGGCCCGGAGCTGAGCGGGGGGCTGCCGAAAGGCGCCGACCCGGAGCTGGCTGCGCCCTGGAAGGCCGCCTCGCGGATCGCGTCACTGGCGCTGCGTCTCTTGGCCGGGCTCACGCCTGAATCATATGGCCCAGCGGCGGTGAGGTGGTCGTTCCCACGCGTGTGCGGGCACTAGAATCGGGCGGGCGGCGACTTAGCCAAGTGGTAAGGCAGGGGACTGCAAATCCCTCATCCCGGGTTCGATTCCCGGAGTCGCCTCCAAATCCTCCTCACGGGCCCTTCTTCGGGCCCCAACCTGGAGGATCGCCCTTGCCCCGTCCCGCCTTGCGATCCTTTCTTCCCTGCGCTTTGCGCCGGCTCCCGGAGCCTGTCTCTGAAGGTGGCCCCGCCGCGGCCGCCTCGGCCCGGCTGCGCCGGCGCTGGACGACGATGCCCGCGACCACGATGATGATCGCCACCGCCACCAGGCCGGCCTCGATGGCGCCGATGGGGTTGAACTGGCCGGGCGGGTTGGGGGGTGGCTGGCTGTGCTTGCCGTCGTCGAATGCCGCGATCAGGCCGAGGTGGTCGGCGGTCAGGTTGATGTAGTCGGTCTGGATCGACCACTGAACGTCGTGCCAGGCCCCGTCGTAGTACTCCTGGACGCCGCTCAGCTTCTGCGGAGGAATCCGGAGCAGGATCTGGGACGGCTTGAGAAGCGGTGGCTGGGGATTGGCCCCCGCCACCTCGATGCGGTAAACGTTACCGACCAGGGCATTCCCCGCCGGCGGAGCCGGGGGGCTGGTGCATTCGGGGCTGATCTTGATCGTGATCTTGGCGGCGCTCACGTTGGAGAAGGCGCCGGCCGGGAAAAATGCCAGCACCTGCTTGTCGTCGGTCTGGACGGTGGCCAGCTTGGTGCCGCCATTGTCGGCGGCGAGGTCACCCTGGCCGGACGCGGGCGGCTTGTTGGTGGAGGCCAGGTCCGCCGGCGGGGAGCAGTATCGAAACGGCTCCGGGGCGATCGTGATGCCGTCATAGAGCGGCGGCGCCCCCGGGGCGACGACCCGGGCCAGGGCCACGACGAGCGCCCCAAGTCCCGCCAGCGCCAGCAGCTGGCGACGGCTCACGGCAGCCACCAGGCGCCGAGATCGACGACTGCATGGGCCAGCCAGCAGGCGGCGACGCTATCCGTGTACTGGCGCAGGGCGCCGATGAGGAGGCCGACGCCCAGGTCCAGCGGCAGCGCCGCGGCGCCGTACAGGGGGTAGTGCAGCGCGGCGAAGACCGCGGCCGTGATCACGATGGCTGGAGCAGGGCCCAGGGCCGAGGTCAGCCAGGGCTGGATGCCGGCGCGGAGCGCGATCTCCTCGGCGGCGGCCACCAGCAGGACGGCCGGCGCCCAGGCGGCCAGCAGCAATGGCGGAGTCGCTGCGCTCGGCGGATGGTGGCCGGTCGCTAGGAGCCAGGCGCCGGGGATCAGCAGCGCGGTTCCCATCGCACCGCCCAGGACCAGGGCCGCGGGCCTGGGTGGCTGGCGGAGTCGGGCCCGGAGGCGCGGGGCCAGCAGCGCTGGGACCAGGAGCGCGGCGGCGAAGGCCGCCCCCGTCGGGATGCTGGGGGCGCCGGCGCGGAGCGCCATGGCCCTCGCCAGGCTCAAGCCCAGCACCGCGACGGCCGCTGCCAGGCCGAGGACGAGGCCGCCACGAGCGCCGCCGGTTGGCAGGCGGTGGGAGGTGGAGCTCAGCGAGGCAACGGCACCATCTGGATGTCGCCGGTCGCCAGCACCGCCGGCCACACTGTCACGCTCTTGCGGACGCCCTGCCACTGCCAGATCACACTCGACGCCCGCAGGTTCTGGCCGAGGTCCGTCTGCTGGTCACTGAACTTCATCCCCGCGCCGTTGGGCAGGCTGCCCATCGGGTGGTCCTGGGCGCGGGCGGCGGCGGCGATCCCATCTGGGTCAAGGCTCCGGGCGGCCGGCAGGGTGTCGACCATCAGCGCCCACGCCGAGGCGAACCCCGAGATCGCCTCCTCCGTGGGGTCGCGTTGGAAGCGCGCATGGTAGGCGGCAGCGAGGCCCTGGTAGGCGTCCGCCGCAGCACCGCTGAGGGCGGAGGGGTTGAAGCCGCTGGTGGGACGGTCGGAGGCGAAGACGCCGATGGCGTCGGCGCCCAGGGCGTTGCCGAAGTCAGGCAGGCACTCCGCCATCGTGCTGCCGATCATGGCGCCGACGTGCAGGTTGCGGGCCAGCATCGCCCGCCGGAACTCGATCCCATCTGGGATGTAGGACGCCAGCACCAAAACGTCGGTGGGCTGTCGCTGGACCTCGGCGAAGACCGCGTCCCAGCTAGGTTTGGCGGCGTCATAGAGGATCGGGGAGCCCACCTGGAGGCCGCGTCGCTGGGCCTCGGCGATCATCGACCCCGCCACCGAGTCGCCGTAGGGATCGTGCTCCTGGACCACTGTGACCCGGATCTCGGATGGGCTCTTGTGCAGGCGCGGCGCCAGCTGTTCGGCGGCGAATACCGCCGAGCCGCGGCCGAGGTTGCTGCCCGCGGCGCCCACCCTGAAGACGCGATCCAGCCCCTCACCGGTGAGTTGGTCGGCAACGGCGCCGGTCTCCCAGTACACCAGGCCGGCGTCAGCCGTGGCGTGCGCCGCGGGGATCGAGAGGGCACTCGAATACGTGCCCATGACCACGGCCGCGCCCGCACGTTTCAGCCCCACGACGGCGCCGGCGGCGTCCTCCCGGGTGGTGACATCGCGGTTCTCCAGCCGCAGGTGACGCCCGCCCACACCCCCATTTGCATTGACTGTGTCGAGCGCGACCCGGATGCCGTTGAGCTCCTCCTGCGCCAGGCCCGCCTGGGGCCCGTGGAGTGGTAGAAGCACCCCGATGACGAGTTCGCCGGGCGCTCCCGGGGAGAGTGGCGCACAGGCTGCCAACAGCAGCGTCACAGTCGCAGGCAGCAGCGATCGACGGCGCATCGGCCCAAGTATGATGCCTGCGACATGTCCCTCCGCGTGGCCGAACCGTCGTTGCCGTTCGTCGATCCAACCTTCGACCAGGAGGCGTTCCTGGAGCAGACGCGGGCGACCTTCTACACGGTCAAGCGGGCCTGGGCCGAGCTGCGCCCTGAGATCAGCCGCCACGTGATGGCCGAGGACCTCTGGCAGACGCAGAAGGCCCAGATCGAGGTCTTGCGCCTCGACGGCTGCCGCAGCGTCCTGGACGGCATCTCGGTCATCGATGCCCACCTGGGCGAGGCACTGACGATCGGCACCGATGACCGCGTCGAGGTTGTCCTCGACGTCGCCGGGCATGACTACGTCGTGCGCGAGAGCACCGGTGAGGTCGTCCGAGGCGACCCCGAGGAGTCCTCCTGGAGCGAGACCTGGACGATGCAACGCTCGCGGGACCCGCGCCTGCTGGAGCAATCCCAGGCCGCCAAGTGCCCCGAGTGCGGCTCACCCCTCAACCTCGACGCCGACGGCGCCTGCGGGTTCTGCCATGCGGTCGTTCCCGGCGCCAAGGTCGACTGGCTGGTGGTCGACGTCGCGCGGACAATCGCTGGGGCCTCATCGGCCAGCGGTGACCCTGACGTGGAGACCGCTCGCCGCAGCGCCTTCGCGGCTCTTGCCGGGGATGCCGCGGCCGGCCCCTGGACAGGCCACGCTCCCGGCCCATTGCCGGTCAGCGACGCTGCCCAGGCGGGTATCGCCGCCATCCAGGCCGGCGACCCAAGCTTCTCGGCGGGCGACTTCCTGGCCCGAGCTCGCGAGGTCTTCGTCCGCATCGACGAGTCTCGCAACGAGCTCGCGACCAGCGTGATCAGGCCACTGGTCTCGGACGCCTTTTACGCCGGCGAGCTGGCCCGCGAGCGCGCGGTGCGTGACTCGGGTCGGAACCCGGTCGAGGCATTCCTGGACGTGGAATCGGTGGCGCTGGTTAGCGCCGAGCGCGAGGGCGGCCGCGATCGGATCGTCGCTCGCGTCACGGCCAGCTCGGCGCACCACGTCATCGACATCAAAGCCGGCGTGCTGGCCGGCGGCGACAACACCGTCACCAGGTGGACCACGGACCTATCGTTCGAGCGCCAGGCAACCGTGACCAGCGACGCCACCAAGGGCACTGGGGCGCCGGTCTGCGCGGGATGTGGGGAGCTGGGGACGGTGGGCGACGACGGCGTCTGCACCGCGTGCGGCCGGCACGTCACCGGCGGCGAATTCGACTGGGCCCTGGTGGCGGAGGCGCGCCCCGGCGCCTGACCCAGCCCGGCCGTCAGGCCGGTTGCAGTATGTCGTCCAGGGAGAAGGCCGCGGGCGACTCGAGCTGGCTGAAGTCGCAGTCCTTGGGGTCCTTGTCGGTCCGCCAGCGGAGGAAGCGCGCCGCATGGCGGAAGCGGCCGTTCTGCATCTTCTCGAAGTTGACCTCGCACGCCAGCTCCGGCCGTACCGCGGTCCAGTCGAGGTTCTTGGCCCCGGTCCAGCGGCTGGGTGACCCCGGGGTCCGGCCCTCGCCGAAGCTGTCGCCAGAGGTCTTGGTCTCCAGCGGCTTGAGCTTCTTCAGCACCTCCTTCCGCTCGGCGGCGTTGAACGACGACGTGTGGCCGACGTGGTGGAAGACGCCTTTGTCGTCGTACAGCCCCAAAAGCAGGGAGCCCACCCCCGGGCCGGCAGCGTATGGGCGATAGCCGCCAACCACGCAGTCGACGGTTCGCAAGTGCTTGATCTTGACCAGCACCCGCTCACCGGGCCGGTAGGCACCTTCGGCCCGTTTGGCGACGACGCCGTCACAGCCGGCGCCCTCGTACTTCACGAACCAGGACTCGGCCTCCTCAGGGTTCTCGGTCTGGGGCGTCGCCCTCACCTGCGGCTGGGGCTTGAGCATCTTGAGCAGGGCGGCGCGGCGCTCAGTGAAGGGTTTCTTTGTGATGTCCTTGCCACCGCTGACGAGGGCGTCGAAGACGATCAATGAGGCCGGGATCTCCTTCGACAGCATCTTGACGCGCGACTCGGCGGGGTGAATGCGGAGCTGGAGGGAGTCGAAGTCGAGTCCGTTCTTGCCGGCGACCACGATCTCGCCGTCGACCACGGAACCTTTGGAAAACGCTTTCCGGATGGGGTCCAGCAGCTCGGGGAAGTAGCGTTGCAGCGGCTGGCCGTTGCGGCTGCAGACGTAGATGTCGTCGTCGACAAAGACGATGGCGCGGAAGCCGTCCCACTTGGGCTCGTACTGCCAGCCCTCGCCCCGCGGGATGTCGGCGGCCGACTTGGACAGCATCGGCGCGACCGGGGGCTTCAAGGGCAGCACCCGGGTATCGTAGAGCGCTATGGCCAAGGAATCAGCCGTCATCGAGGTGGACGGCAAGGAGATCGCCATCTCCAACCCCTCCAAGGTCTTCTTCCCCGAGATAGGGGTGACCAAGATGGAGCTGGTCGAGTACTACCTGGCCGTCGGCCCCGGCGCCCTTCGCGGCTGCTTCGAGCGCCCCACCGTGATGAAGCGCTTCCCTGAAGGCGCCGAGGGCGAGTTCTTCTTCCAGAAGCGGGTGCCCGCCAACCGGCCGCCGTGGCTCGACACCGTCACCGTCCATTTTCCCAGCGGCCGCTCGGCTGAGCTCCTGGCGCCAACCGACCTGGCCCACGTCGTCTATGCGATCAACCTTGGCTGCATAGACCTAAACCCTTGGCCGGTGCGGCGGGCAGACGTCGACCACCCCGACGAGCTGCGCGTCGATCTCGACCCCACGCCGGAGGCGGGCTGGGCCGACGTCAAGAGCGTCGCCCTGGTGGTAAATGACGTGCTCAACGACCTCGGCCTTACCGGCTACCCCAAGACCTCCGGCTCACGGGGCATCCACGTCTACGTCCGGATCGCACCGGAGTGGGATTTCACCGGGGTACGCCGGGCGGCGCTGGCGCTGGGGCGGGAGGTTGAGCGGCGGGTGCCGGAGCTGGCCACCACCGCCTGGTGGAAGGAGCAGAGGCATGGGGTCTTCATCGACTACAACCAGAACGCCCGCGACCGTACCATTGCCTCGGCCTACTCGGTACGGCCTAGCCCCTCGGCACGAGTGTCGGCGCCGCTCGAGTGGAGCGAGGTTCGGGACGCGGAGATGGAGGACCTGACGCTCAAGACCGTGCCCAAGCAATTCGCCAAGAGCGATCCGACGGCGGCCATGGATGAGACCCCTGGGAGGCTTGAAGCCCTGCTGGACCTGTCCCAGCGTGATGAGGAGGGGGGCCTCGGCGACGCCCCCTGGCCGCCGCACTTTCCCAAGCAGAAGAGCGAGCCCAAACGGGTCCAGCCATCGCGGGCACGACAGGACACCTGATGAACGCGGTCGTGATGCACCAGCTGGGGGGTCCCGAGGTGCTGCGCTACCAGGAGTGGCCCGACCCCGAGCCTGAGGCCGGAGAGGTGCTCGTCGAGGTCGAGGCGGCCACCGTCAACCGAACCGACATCTTCCACCGCTCCGGGCGCTTCTTCATCCAGAAGGATTTGCCGCACATCTTGGGCATGGACGTCGCCGGCCGGATCGCAGCGCTCGGTCCCGAAGTCACGGGTTGGGCGGTTGACGATCGGGTGGTGGCCACCTTCGAGGAGCTGGGCCGCGCCAGCGATGGCGCCTACGCCGAGCTGGTCACCGTCCCAGTGGAGGAGCTCCATCGCATCCCTGATGGGCTCGACTACATCCACGCCGCGGCCATCGGTCGGGCCTTCGCCACCGCCTGGGTGGCCCTGGTGCACCACGGCCGGATGACGGCGGACGACACGGTGTTGATCCAGGCGGCCTCCAGCGGGGTGGGAACGTCGGCGGTCCAGATCGCCCACGCCAGGGGCGCCCGCGTCATCGCCCTGTCCTCGGCGGGCAAGGCCGACCGGCTCAAGGAGCTGGGCGCCGACATCGTCGTAGACCGTAATCGCAACGAGGTCGAGGACCTGGTAGCCAACGCCACCGACGGCCACGGTCCCTCCTTGGTACTGGAGCTGGTGGGCCGGCGCACCCTGCAGAGCTCCATCGAGATGGCGGCGGACAACGGGCGGGTCATCATCGCCGGCACCATCAGTGGCGACGAGGCCGAGATCGACGCGTTGGACGTCCTCACCAAGAACCTGCTGCTGCGCGGGTCATCTGGCCGCATCCGCGACGAGGAGTGGGAAGAGATCTTGTCGGGGTTCGCCGCTGGCACCTACAAGGCGGTGATCGACGAGGTCCTGCCCCTCAGTGCGGCGGCAGAGGCCCACGAGCGACTCGAGGATGGGGAAACCTTCGGCAAGCTGGTCCTCTCGCCACGGTTGGACCGCGAGCCCTAGCCGGTCGGGACCTCCGCGGGACGTTGCCCCGGCTCGCGGGCCGGCGGCTCCTCCTCTGGAGGGGCATGCGCCTCTTCGGGAGTCCCACCGGCGTCGGCCACCAATGGGGCCTGCGGGTTGCGGATGCCGACCCCGCTGACCGCCGCCCCCAGCAGCAGCAGCCCGGCGCCGAAGAACATGGCCAGGTGCATGGCGTCGGTGGATGCCTGCCGCACCGCCTGGGCCTGGGCTGGGTCCAGCCCCTGTGGCGGCCGGTTGAGCGGGCTGATGGTCTGCCGGACGGTGGGATTGTTGGGATCAAGGCTCGGTGCGTGCTGGGTCAGGCTGGCGTAGAAGCCGCTGGTGATGGCGACGAAGATCACGGCGCCCGCCAGCTGCGGACCGATCCGCGAGATCGCGTTGTTGATGGCCGAGGCCAGGCCCGAGTTGTGGGCGGGCACGGAGGTCATCACCGCGGTCGTCAGCGGCGCCACCATGATCGTCAGGCCGGCGCCAAAGATGAGCAGGCCAGGTAGGAAGTCGACCAGGTACGACGCCGGGGGGATCAAGGTCTGGGGGTGGCCGGGGTCGAGCAGCCACGGCTGACTGTCGACCGGGACTCGGGCCAGGTAGAGGACCCCAATCGCCATCAGGATGGGACCGATGGTCATGAACCAGCGCGGGCCGACGCGCCCGGCGAGGGCACCGAACCGGGCCGAGAACAACACCAGCAGGAGCGTGCCGGGGATACCGCTGAGCCCGGCCGCCGCAGCGGTGTAGCCAAGCGTGCCCTGCATGTACAGGCCGACGTTGTAGAAGGTGACGTAGAGGGCGCCATAGATCAGCAGGGTGGCGATATTGGTGACCGTGAAGTTGCGCGACTTAAAGAGGTGCGGAGGTATCAAGGGTTGCTTGGCGAACCGCATCTCGAATGGGAGCACGGCGAGCCCGATCGCCCCCAGGCCGAGGGCGATGAAGGGGATCGGTCCCTGCCATTCGTGCTGCTGGCCGTAGATGGCGCCGAAGGCCAGGCCGCCGACGGCGAAGGCGATGATGACCGCCCCGAGGTAGTCGAAGTTGCCGTCAGACGTCTCGTCGCGACTCTCGCGGACGTGGGTGTAGGTGGCCCACAGGGCGACCAGGACCAGGGGCACGTTGATCAGGAAGGCAGCCCGCCATGACAGCGTGTCCACTAGGATCCCGCCCAGGAACGGGCCCAGGATGGTGGTGCCGGCCGAGGCGCCCGCCCAGATGCCGAACGCGCGCCCCTGCTCCTCGCCCTCGAAGGTCGCGGTCAGCAGGGCCAAGGAGCCGGGGACCAGCAGGGAGCCGAATACCCCCTGCAGGATGCGGGCCAGGATCAGCACCTCAATGGTCGGGGCCAGGCCGCACATCACCGACGTGACGCCGAAGCCCGCCAGGCCGACGATGAACATCCGCTTGCGGCCGTAGAAGTCGGAAATCGCCCCCGCCAGGATCAGCAGCGCGCTGAGCGTGAGCAGGTAGCCGCTGTAGACGTAGGCCTGCGCCTCCAGGGTGCCGAAGAAGGAGCTGTGCATCTCCTGCCCGATGCGGGGCAGGGCCACGTTGACCACGGTGGAGTCGAGGAAGACGATCCCGGACCCTAGGACCGCCGCCACGATGGTCCAGCGTTTGTAGTTCAACCCTCGTCTACCTCCGGCTAGTGCTAACGCCCACAATACTTTGGCTATGCCCGAAACACTGCGCACCGAGACCGAGGCGGGGGTGCGGTCGATCATCCTGGCGCGGGCCGACGAGTACAACACCATCACCATCGCGGTTCGTGACGAGCTGGCGGCGGCGATCGACGAGGCCGACGCCGACGAGGCGGTCCACGTCATCCTGCTGCGCGCGGAGGGCCGCGCCTTCTGCGCCGGCTACGGCCTGGACTGGAGCACCGAGTGGATGGCTCACGTCGCGAACAGCGAGCGGGCTTGGGACATCCCCGCCGACATGGCCGTGATGAAGACCTTCGTCGACACATACATGAAGCTGTGGTACGCGCGCAAGCCGACGCTGGCGGCGGTGCAGGGCTGGTGTGTCGGCGGCGGGACCGACATGGTGCTGTGTGCGGACATCATCATCGCCGGCGAGGGCGCCAGCTTCGGCTACCCGCCGTCTCGGGTCTGGGGCACTCCGACGACGGCGATGTGGGTCTACCGTCTCGGCTTCGAGAAGGCCAAGCGCTACCTCCTGACGGGCGACGAAATCCCCGCCCCGGAGGCCGCCCGCATCGGCCTGGTCCTCGAGGCGGTGCCGGACGCCGAGCTTCAGGCGCGGGCCTTCGACCTGGCGGCGCGGATGGCGCGGCTCCCCGTCAACCAGCTGGTGATGCTCAAGCTGCTGTGCAACCAGCCCGCGGAGGCTATGGGCCTGGCCGCCAGCCGCACGTTGGGTTTGATCTTCGACGGCATGGCCCGCAACACCCAGGAGGGTAGGGACTTCGTCGCTCGGGCGCAGGAGGTGGGCTTCCGCGAGGCGGTCCGCGACCGCGACGACCCCTTCAAGGACTACGGCTCACGGCCCAAGCCACCGGGGAGCGCCGGCTAGACGATCAGCATCGAGTCGCCGAACTCGTGCCAGAGGTAACGCTGCTCGATCGCGACGTCGTAGGCCTCGGCCAGGAGTCCGGGCTCGACCAGCGCCTCCAGCATCTCGACGTGGCTGGCCTGGGGCTCGTGCATCCCGGTGACCAGCCCATCGACTACGTTGAGGCTACTCCGTGGCGTCACCTTGAGGTCCGTCCAGCCGTACATCGGCCGCAGGATCCCGTCGGCGGCGGCCGTCTCCAGCGCGCGTACCACGGTGGTGCCCACGGCGATCACCCGCCGCGCTCGGGAAACCTTCTCGACGGCCGTGGCGTCGACTTCGAACCACTCCTCGAAGAGACGGTGCTCCAGGTCGAAGTCGTCGTCCTGGTAGGAGCTGAGGCCGGTGTGGAGCAGGACCTCGGCCACGTCTACGCCGTGGTCCCGCAGCGATAGCAGCAGCTCGCGGCTGAAGGGGCGGCCGGCGGACGGCATCTCGGCCGAGCCCGGCTTGCCCGCGTACACCGTCTGGTAGAAGTCGAGCGAGATCGGCCGGGGCACGTAGGAGTAGCGGATGGGGTCGCCGGTGGCGACGATCTCATCGAGGCCGTCGCCCGGCATTTCCAGCCGCCAGAGCAGGGGGATGTCGGCGCGACGGGTTTTGACGACAGCGACGAGGTTATCGCCAATTAGGAGCCGCTCACCCTGACGCAGGTCCACGTTGCCGAAGGGTGGCTCGGGCTCGACAGCGAGGACGTCCCAGGAACCCTGGCGGCGGACGCAGGGGCGCAGCTGGACGATCGACCCGTCGACGCGGCGCGCCGGAACCGCCGCCGGGAGGGTGCGGCTGGTGTTCACCACCAGGAGATCACCGGGGTGCAGGAAGTCACCGATGTGGTCGAAGCGGGTGTGGGTGAAGGAGCGGTCGGCGCGGTCCAGCACCATCAGCCGGACGTGGTCGCGCCGGATGCCCCGCATCTCCGGCGGCACCGAGGCGCGCAGCTCCGGCGGAACCGCCGTCATCAAATGGAGGTTGGGAGCCAGGTCAAGCACTGACGGCCTGCTTGATGCTTTGGAGGACCGCGGTCGCCTCCAGCCGGCCTTCGGGCTGGGGCACCTCGCCGGCGGCGATGGCGACGAAGGCCTCAGCCACGTCGACAGGGTCGAGCAGCTCAGCGGGGTCGTCTTCTGGCAGCGCCGCCCGGTGCATCTCGGTGTTCATATCGCCGGGGTCGACCGCGAAGATGTGCACGTTGGTGCCCTCCAGCTCCGCTGCCCAGGTCCGGGTCAGCCCCTCGATGGCGGCCTTGGAAACCGAGTAGGCGCCCCAGCCGGGGTAGCCGTTGATGGCGACATCCGACGTGACGTTGATGACCACCCCGCTGTCGTGCTGCAGCATTCCTCCGAGCAGCGACCAGGTGAGGTGGAAGGGTGCCTGCAGGTTGACCTTGAGCACGTCAGCAAAGACGTGTGGAGGGTAGTCCACCAGCTGGGGCAGGGGAGTGGGGCCCAGCTCCGAGGCGTTGTTGACCAGGACGTCGACGCGATCGAAGTGATCGAGGGTGAGGACCACCACCCGTTCGACATCGCGCGTGACGCGCATGTCGGCGACGATGGCAAGGACGTCGGCGCCCAGCGCCCGGGCCTCGTCGGCCACCCGGTCCAGGTCCTCCTGACCTCGGGCGGCGATGGCGAGGGAAGCCCCCTCGCGGGCGAACGCGAGCGTCATGGCGCGGCCGAGGCCACGAGACGCCCCGGTGATCACAGCGGTCTTTCCAGCGAGTCTTTTCATTGATCCATCGTCTCTTGCCCTGCGTCAAGGCGCATCGGGCGCCGGTGGGAACCTGGCCTAGGACTTAAGACCGAGGCGCCCAGGTCAGTCCAGCAATCGCAATCGCACCGCCGCCAGGGCTGCCTGGGTCCGGTCCTGGACGCCGAGCTTCTGCAGGATGCTGCTGACGTGCGTCTTCACCGTCTTCTCGGAGACGAAGAGTCGCCGCCCGATCTCCTTGTTGGGGAAGCCCTCGGCCAGCAGCCGCAGCACGTCACGTTCCCGGGGGGTGAGGTCGGCACCCACCTGGGGCTCGACGGTGCGGTGCATGAGGCGGCTGGCGGCCTCGGGATGGAGCACCGCCTGCCCGGCGTGGACGTCGCGGATGGCCTTGGCCAGGGCCTCCGGGGCGACGTCCTTGAGCAGGTAGCCGGCAGCCCCGGCCTGGATCGCGTTGAACACCTGGGCGTCGTCGATATAGCTGCTAAGCACCAGCACCCGCGTGCTAGGCAGGGACCGGTGCAGCCCGGCGATGGCGGCCACGCCGTCGCCCTCGGGCATGAGGAGGTCCATCAGGACCACGTCGGGGGTTAGCTCCTCGGCCATGCGCTGGGCGGTCACGCCGTCGCCGGCCTCGCCCACCACCTCGATGCCCTCCTGAAGCTGCAGGAAGCTGCGCACCCCCTCGCGGACCACGGCGTGGTCGTCGGCCAGCAGGACCCGTATGGGATCAGCCACCGGTCTTGCCCGCCGTCGCCGGCAGGAACACCGAGATGGTGGTGCCGTCGCCCTCTGAGGCGTCGATCGTGAGGGCGGCGTTGATGTCCGCCGCCCGGGAGCGCATCGTCTCCAGCCCCATGGTGCGAACGGTGCGGGGCAGCTCCTCGGGGTCGAAGCCGGGGCCGTGGTCCTGGATCGACATCTCGGTGCCCGCCCGCCGGTGGCGGAGCACCACGGTGATGGGGGCGTCACCGGAGTGCTTGATCGCGTTCTGCAGCGCCTCCTGGGCAATGCGAAGGAGGGCGAACTCCTGGTCAAAGGCGAGCTCCGGCTTGCCCTCGACCCGGACCTCGATGTCGGCCTGGTGCGACCGGCGCAGGGCATCGACGTGGTCCTGGAGGGTTGCGGCCAGGCCGTCCCGCTCCAGGCTCTTGGGACGCAGGGCATAGACCAGGCCCCGCATCTCGCCCAGCGCCGCTGCCGCCTGCTCCTGGAGTCGCTCCAGGGCCTCTGCCGCGGCCCCCGGATCCGTCCTGGCTTGAAGCGCCGCGGCCTTGGCCTCGAACTGCATGCTGAACAGGGTCTGCGAGACGGCGTCGTGGAGCTCGCGGGCGACGCGGTTGCGCTCCTCGACCACCGCCAGGGTCTGGCCCTGCGAGTAGACGCTGGCGGTCGCGATGGCGATCCCGGCGTGGGACGCCAGCATCTCGACGAGTCGCTGGTCACGGGCGTTGAAATGCCCATCAGGGTTGCCAGAGAGGTAGATCTCGCCCAGGGTCGCTCCCCGGTGGGTTATAGGGACGCCGAGGAAATCGGTCATGTCGGGGTGGTGCTGGGGATACCACGAGAACTCCGGGTGGCGGCGGATATCGGGCATGCGGATGGCGCGGCCGTCGCGGAGAAGCACCCCCAACACGCCATGGAAGCGAGGAAGGTCTCCGATCTCACGGGCGCGCTTCTCCGAGATCCCTACGGTGATGAACTTCTCGAAGCCGCCATGGCCGTCGGGCACGCCCAGCGCGCCGTAACGCGCCTTGACCAGGCTGCGGGCGGTGCTGAGGATGGTCTTGAGGACCCTGTCGAGGTCGAGGTCGCCAGCGATCGCCAGGGCGGCCCGGTTGAGCGCCTCGAGCTCCTTAGCTCGCTGCTTCCATGTTTCGGCGGCATCGATTCCGTCGCTCATCGCATGGATATTCTCGGGCCGAGTGGGCAAGGAGGGAGTCGAACCCTCACCCCTTACACAGGGACAGCTTTTTAAGAGCCGCGTGTCTGCCGTTCCACCACTTGCCCTCGGCGATGTTACAGCCGCGATAGCTCAGAGCTGAGCCATATAATCGGCGAGCGATGAAGGAAATCGGGGGCAAGGTTGCCGTGGTGACCGGCGCCTCCAAGGGCCTCGGCGCGTACATCGCCGAGACGCTCTTTGACCACGGCCTCAAGGTCGTGGTGGCGGCACGCTCCGCCTCAGAGCTGGAGGCGCTGACCAAGCGTTTGGACAAGCAGGGCCAGCGGACCCTGGCGGTGACCGCCGACGTCACCAAGGAGGCGGATCGCACCCGGCTGCTGGACGCGGCCCGGGAGCGCTTTGGCCAGGTGGACATCATCGTCAATAACGCCGGCACCGATCACCCCCAGGCGTTCATTGACGTCGACCTTGACGAGGCGCGGCGGATGTTCGACCTCAACGTGATGGGCACCCTGGCGCTGACCCAGGCGGTGCTCCCGGAGATGATGGCGCGAGGGTCGGGGCACATTGTCAACATCGCCTCGGTTGCGGGCCTGGCGCCGACGCCTTTCGGCTCGGTCTACGCCGCCACCAAGCACGCCGTGGTCGGCTTCACCGAGTCGCTGCGGTGGGAGATGGAGGGGACTGGCGTGAGCGCGTCGGTCGTGTGTCCCTACTTCGTGCGCGAGGCGGGGCTGTACCACGACAACACCGCCGGCGGTGAGTCCAAGGTGCCCACCAGCTCACCGCAGGAGGTGGCCGACGCCGTGGTCAAGGCGATCACCGGCGACAAGGCCCGGGTAGTGGTCAGCCCGTTCATCGTCAAGCTGGGACCGCTGGGGCGGGCCATCTCGCCGGAGATCATCTTCAGGGCCGGCCGCACCAACGGCAGCTTCGACGCCATGAAGGGAATGGCCGACCGGCTGCGCGAGGAGGAGGCCCGGGCGACGCGGGCGAAGGCCTCGGGGAAGGGCGCTGACGCCGACAAGCCGGTGAAGAAGACGCGCCCCAAGAGCCCAGCCAAGGCCTGAGCCCAGCCTCGCCCGGGTTCAGTCCCCGGCGGGCGTGATCACGCGAGTACTGCCATCCTCCTCGCCGATGATGGCCTGGGTGGCGATGCCCAGGAAGAGCCCGTGGCCCAGGACCCCGGGCAAGCGATCCAGGCCCAGAGTTAGCTCGTCGAGGTCGCGAGGCGGTGTGAAGGCGCAGTCGAGGATCAGGTTGCCGTTGTCGGAGACGAATGCGGCGCCCGAGCTCGGGACCTTTCGCAGCTCCGGCCGTAGATCCAGCTCCTCGAGCTGTGCCCCGGTGCGCTCCCACAACAACGACAGCACCTCCACAGGAAGGGGAGCGCGCATGCCCAGTTGCGGCACCAGCTTGTCGGCGCCGGCGATGACGGTCATGCGCAGGGACGCGGCCGCCACCAGCTTCTCGCGCAGCAACGCACCGCCCAGGCCCTTGATCAGGTTGAGGTTGGGATCGATTTCGTCCGCCCCATCGACGGTGAGGTCCAGGGGCCGGTCGGCTGACGTCACCAGCCGGATCCCCAGGGAGGTGGCGAGGTCGGCGGTGGCCTTGCTGGTTGCAACCGCGGTGATATTCAAACCCTCGCTTACCCGTTGCCCCAGGCTGGAGACGAAGTAGCTCGCGGTCGAGCCGGTTCCAAGGCCAAGGAACATGCCGTCCTCGACCTCTTGGAGGGCGCGCTCCGCCGCCGCCTGCTTGGGGTCCATGTTGCCCGTAGGGTACTGGACCCGGGGGTGATTCGAGCCAGCGACTCCGCCAGTCGCGGGGTGATAACGTACGACGGAAGGGCGATGGCGCAGGAAGTAGAGCAGGCGACGACGGTTTCGGCGGACGATTTCGACGCCATCCGCGAGCTGGGCAAGCAGCTCCGCGTCGACAGCATCCGCTCCTCGACGGCGGCTGGCAGCGGTCACCCGACGTCGAGCATGTCGGCGGCGGACCTGCTGGCGGTGCTCCTGGCCCGGCACCTCAACTACGACTGGGACAACCCCAAGCTGGCCAGCAACGACCACCTCATCTTCAGCAAGGGCCACGCCTCGCCCCTGGTATACGCGGTCTTCAAGGCGGCCGGCGCCGTCACCGACCGGGAGATGCTCACCTTCCGCCAGTTCGGATCCCGTCTCCAGGGTCACCCGACTCCGCAGATCCCGTGGGTCGACGTGGCCACCGGCTCGCTGGGCCAGGGGCTACCCATCGGCGCTGGCGTCGCCCTGGCGGGCAAGCGCCTCGACCAGCTGCCCTACCGGGTCTGGGTCGTCTGCGGCGACAGCGAACTGGCCGAGGGCTCGATGTGGGAGGCGCTCGACAAGGCCGGCTACTACGGGCTCGACAACCTGACCCCGATCTTCGACGTCAACCGCCTGGGGCAGCGCGGCGAGACCGAGTACGGCTGGGACACCGACGTCTACAAGGCGCGGGTCGAGGCCTTCGGCTGCCACGCCGTGGTCATCGACGGCCATGACGTCGAGGCCATCGACGGCGCCTACCAGCAGGCCGAGAAAAACACTGACAGGCCAACGGTGGTGATCGCCAGGACCAAAAAGGGGAGCGGGTTCAGCGAGATCGAGGACAAGGACGGCTGGCACGGCAAGCCCCTGCCCGAGGACATGGCGGAGCGCGCCATTGCGGAGCTGGGCGGGGTCCGTGACCTGCGCGTCAGCGTTGCCAAGCCGGAGCCGGGCGAGTCCGCCATCGCGCGCGGCGCAGGTGCCGACAAGGTCGAGCTGCCGCGGTACGAGATGGGCGAGAAGGTCGCCACCCGCAAGGCCTACGGCGACGCGCTTAAGGCGCTGGGGGCCCGCCCCGACGTCGTCGCCCTCGATGGCGAGGTCAGCAACTCCACGCTCGCCGAGGAGTTCGCCAAGGCCTACCCCGACCGCTTCTTCGAGATGTTCATCGCCGAGCAGCAGCTGGTCGCCGCCGCGGTGGGCATGAGCGTGCGCGATTACATCCCCTTCGCCTCGACCTTCGCGGCCTTCTTCAGCCGCGCATATGACTTCATCCGCATGGCCGCCATCTCGCAGGCCAACATCCGGCTCTCGGGGTCGCACGCCGGCGTCGAGATCGGAGCCGACGGGCCTTCGCAGATGGCGCTGGAGGACCTGGCCTCGATGCGCGCGATCCACGGCTCGACCGTGCTCTACCCCTCGGATGCGGTCTCGGCGGCCAAGCTGGTGGGGGAGATGGCGGATACCAAGGGCATCGTGTTCATGCGCACCACCCGCGGCGCCTACCCCGTCATCTACGACGACGCCGACACCTTCCCGGTTGGCGGGGCCAAGGTCGTGCGGCAGGCTGACGACGACAAGGTTGTCCTCATCGGCGCGGGAGTTACGTTGCACAACTGCCTGGCTGCCGCCGACACGCTGGCCGCCGAGGGGATCAATGCCCGCGTTGTTGACCTGTACTCCGTGAAGCCGGTGGACCAAAAGACCCTGGGAGGCGCCATCAGCGAGGTGGGCAAGCTGGTTGTTGCCGAGGACCACTACCCTGAGGGCGGCCTGGCGGCCGCCATCCTCGAGGCGATGGCCGACCACCCAGACCACTTCCTGCTCGCGCACTGCGCCGTCCAGGGCCTGCCCGGCTCGGGCAAGCCCGAGGAGCTGATGGACGCGGCCGGCATCTCGGCCAACCACATCGCTGAGGCGGCGCGTAAGCTGGTGGCGCAAAGGCTCTAAAACCACGGACGGGGTGCAAAAGGAGGTCTCGCATGGCTAAGAACCCGCTTTTCCGCCTGCGCGAGTTGGGTCAAAGCGTCTGGTACGACGACATAACCCGTTCGCTGGTCCGCGGCGATGGGCTGCGGAAGCTGATGGACGACTACGCCGTCGTGGGGATGACCACCAACCCCAGCATCTTCGAGAAGGCCATCGGCGGCACTGACGAATACGACGACGACCTGCGGCGCCTGGCCGAGCGGGGCGCCTCGCCGGAGGACATCTTCATGGAGTTGGCGCTCGACGACGTGGGCACCGCCCTCGACACCTTCGAGCAGACCTATGGGCAGACCGAGCACCTCGATGGCCGCGTTTCGATGGAGGTCCTGGCTTCGCTGGCCGACGACACCGAGGGCACCGAGGCGATGGTCCGCGACATCTGGAAGCGGGTCGCGCGGCCCAACCTGATGGTCAAGATCCCGGCAACCAACGCCGGCATCCCCGCCATCGAGGAGATGCTCTACGAGGGCTACAGCATCAACATCACCCTGATCTTCGGACTGGACTACTACAGAAAAGTGGCCGAGGCCTACGTCACGGCGCTGGAGCGTCGTCATGCAGAGGGCAAGCCTCTGGCGGACATCGGGTCGGTGGCCAGCTTCTTCGTCAGCCGGGTCGACACCAAGGTGGACAAGCTGCTGGACGGCCTCGTCGAGGAGGGCAAGCTCTCCGCTGAGGACGCCAAGCGGCTCCAGGGCAAGGCCGCCGTGGCCAACGCCAAGCTGGCCTACGAGCTCTTCCTGGAGATCTTCAAGTCGGATCGCTTCAAGAAGCTCGAGGCGGCCGGCGCCAAGGTGCAGCGCTGCCTGTGGGCCTCGACGTCGACCAAGAACCCTGACTACCCGGACGTCCTCTACGTCGAAGACCTGGTCGGGCCGGACACCGTCAACACCCTGCCACGCGCCACCCTCGATGCCTACGCCGACCATGGCAACCCGGAGCCCCGACTGGATCAGGGGCTGGACCAGGCCAAGGCCTTGATGAGCCAGTTGGAGGAGGTCGGCATCGACATGCAGCAGGTTACCGACGAGCTGATCGACGAGGGCGTCAAGTCGTTCGCCGATGCCTTCGACAAGCTGCTCAAGCAGATCGAGGAGAAGGCCGCCGCCGTCAAGACTGGTTCGTGAGGGCCGCGGGGCTTTAGACAGGGAGGGCAGTCGATTGACCGGACTTGACGGGCTCGGGGGGCTGCGTGCCCCGGTTGAGGCGGCCATGGACCGCATGAACGCTCAGCGATGGGTCGACCGCCTCAGCCAGAAGGACGGCACGATCTGGTCGGCTGACGTCGACACCGCCGCTGAGATCGCGAGCTGGATGGGGTGGCTCGATGTCGCCGAGGAGCTCAGCGCCGAGGACGTGCTCGCGCGCCTGCGAGCGCTTACCGAGGACGTTAAGATGGCCGGCTTCACCCACGCGGTGCTGGCCGGCATGGGGGGCAGCAGCCTCTGCCCCGACGTCCTCGGCCGCACCTTCGGCCATGTCGATGGTCATCCCGAGCTGCTGGTGCTGGACAGCACCGACCCCTCGACGATTGCCGAGATCGAGGCTCAGATCGACCTATCCAGGACCTTGTTCATCATCGCCAGCAAGTCCGGTGGCACCCTGGAGACGCTGTCGCACATGAAGTACTTCTTCGCCAAGGTGAAGTCGACGGCGGGCGACAGCGCAGGCCAGCAGTTCATCGCCATCACGGACGAGGGCAGTGGCCTGCACCAGAGCGCCAAAGAACTGGGCTTTCGCGAGGTCTTCCTGAACCGCGCCGATATCGGCGGCCGCTACTCGGCGCTGTCGTTCTTCGGCATGGTCCCGGCGGCTGTGATGGGGCTGGACTTCGGCCAGCTGCTTGCCGGGGCGGTGGCGATGCGCGACAACTGTCGCCAGGCCGACGCTCACAGCAACCCCGGCCTCGAGCTGGGGGCGGTGCTGGGCAGCGCCGCCAACAGTGGCCGCGACAAGTGCACCATCATCTGCTCATCCCCGGTGGCCACCCTGGGCATGTGGCTGGAGCAGCTGCTGGCGGAGTCGACCGGCAAGCAGGGCAAGGGCATCATCCCCGTCGAGGGCGAACCCCTGGGCCCGCCGGGGGCATACGGCGACGATCGCCTTTTCGTCTTCGTGCGGACGGTCGACGGGGGAGAGCACCTTGATTCCGAGGTCGGAGCGCTGCGAGCCGCCGGTCACCCTGTCTACACCATCGAGATCCCCGGTCCGGGCGAGATCGGCGCCGAGTTCCTGCGCTGGGAGGTGGCAACCGCGATCGCCGGGGCCGTCATCGGCATCAACCCCTTCGACCAGCCCAACGTGCAGGAGAGCAAGGACAACACCAACGCGGTGCTGAAGCGCTTCCTGGAGACCGGCGACTTCGGCGTCGAAACCCCGCCGGACCCGTGGGCCGAGATTGAGGCGCTCCTTGGCAAGATCGGCGCCGGCGATTATTTCGCCCTGCTGGCATATACCCAGCCGGGCGAGGGGATGGATTCGCTGCTGAGTCAGGTGCGTGAGGCGGT
>JBARRR010000146.1:0-11806 GCA_049644325.1 Candidatus Dormiibacterota bacterium | reverse complement strand
ACTTCGTCGCGCAGCGGAGCCTGATCCGCCGGCCGCCGCGGGCGCCGGCGGTGGCCGCCGACCGTTCGCCGATCGAGGGCCGCGTCGGCGCCGTGGTGGAAGGCGAGATCAGGGTCTTCGGCCCCGACGCCGACCTGGCCCAGCTGGGCAAGGCGTTCCCTCACAGTGACGTACCCGCCCAGCTGCTGGACGCCGGCGAGCGGCGCAAGCCTGCCCTGGTGGCGGAGGCGCCGTCGCGGGTACCCCAGGCCCGCCACGACATCGGCATGTCGGCATGGCTGGCGGTGCCCCTGCTCGAAGGTAGGCGGTATATCGGCCTCCTGGTGGCCCACCGGGAGGGCGCCCCGTACAGCGCCGAGGAGCTCGACACGGTGCTCCGCAACCTGCGGATCGACTCCCGGGACGAGATCCCGGAAGGGACCAAGCTCCGGCCCCGGACCGACCCGACAAACAGCTGACTGGGATCGACGGGCCATGGCTCTAGACGCCAAGCCGCCGGGCGCCAAGACCTCAGCCGACGCCACGACCGGAGCTGACGACGACTTCCTCAAAGAGGCCGGCCAGGCCTGGGCGCGCCAGGCTCCGCCCCAGACGGAGCCACTCTGGCGCGTGGACCCCGACGTCGAGACCTACGAGGATACAGAGGACACTGGGGGAGAGCCGGGCGTCGTCCGGGTGGCCCGCTCCGCCAGCGCCCGGTTGCAGCGAGACAGCTCAGGCGCCCTGCGGGCGACCGTTAGCTCCCAGCGGCCAGGCAGCGCTGGCATCTCCACCACCGCCCGCAACCTGTTCCTGGGAGCCCCCTTGGCGAGCTCCCGGATGGTGCACGAGCGCCTATCCAAGGTCAAGGCGATGGCCATCCTGTCCTCGGACCCGCTCTCATCGGTGGCCTACGCGACCGAGCAGACCCTCGCAGTCTTGCTCCTGGCCGGCACCGGGGCCCTGTCGCTATCGCTGCCAATCGGAGCCGCCATCATCGCGCTTCTGGTCATCGTCGGGCTCTCGTACGCCCAAACCATAAAGGCCTACCCCAGTGGCGGCGGCTCCTACATCGTCGCCAAGGACAACCTGGGTCCGGTCCCTGGCCTCGTTTCAGCCGCGGCCCTGACCACTGATTACATCCTGACGGTCTCGGTGTCCATCTCAGCCGGAGTGCAGGCCGTGACCTCGGCGTTCCCGGAGCTTGCCTCCGCTGTTGTTCCCATCGGGCTGGGGCTTATCGCGCTGATGGTAATGGTCAACCTGCGCGGCGTGCGAGAGGCGGGAAATGTCTTCGCCGCACCCACCTACCTCTTCATATCCGCCATATTCGCCATGATCGCCCTGGGCGGGTGGCACCTTATAACCCAGGGCAGCCATACCGACGTTTCGCAGACGACGAATTACCCATCCGCCATCGGCCTCGAGGGCCTGAGCATCTTCTTGATCCTGAAGGCCTTCAGCTCGGGGTGCACCGCGCTGACAGGGGTCGAGGCCATCTCCAACGGCGTACCCATATTCAAGCCGCCAGAGTGGAAGAACGCGCGCACCACGCTTGTGATCATGCTGGCGCTGTCTATCTCGATGTTCGCTGGAATCACCTACCTCGCCCACTCCTTCCAGATATTCCCAGACTTCACATGCGGCCCTGGACTCCCCGGCCTGCTCGGCACGCCCGAGTGCGCCACTCAACTGCCGGCGGCTCAAACCGTCTTGTCCAAGATGGGCCACATCGCTTTTGGGGGCGGGCCTCTGTATTTTTACCTGCAGGCTGGCACCGCCCTGATCCTGATCCTGGCAGCGAACACCTCTTTCGCGGACTTCCCACGCCTGCTTTACCTGCTAGCGCGCGACAAGTACGCGCCCAGCCAGTTCATTAATCTGGGCGAGCGGCTGGCATTCTCCAACGGCATCATCGCCCTGGGTGTCCTTTCAGGACTTCTCTTCTGGTACTTCCGGGGCAGTACTGACGCTCTCATCCCCCTGTATACGATCGGGGTCTTCCTGGCCTTCACCCTGTCGCAGGCCGGCATGGTGGTGCACTGGCGCCGGCTATCCAGGCACCCGGATCCGAATGCCAAAAGAGGATGGCGGATCTCGATGGCCCTGAACTTGCTCGGCGCCATCATGACCAGCGTCGTCCTGGTGATCGCCGCGGCAAGCAAGTTCATCTATGGCGCCTGGGTGGTCGTGCTGATCATCCCCATCGTCGTGTTGCTCGCACTGGCCGTGCACCGCCACTACATCGGTGCGGGGCGCCGGGTTGAAGCCGAGACCCCGCTAACCCCCGCCGAGGTGCGCCCGCTGGCGATCGTCCCCATCAACGACCTCACCGACGTGCAGCTCCAGGCACTGGCCCTGGCGCGGCGGCTGGCCGACCAGGTGATCGCGGTCTTCATCTCCGACGACCCTCAAAAGATTGCCGAGATCCGCGACAAGTGGGAGCGGTGGGGCAACCACGTCCCCTTGCAGGTGATCGAATCGCCGTACCGATCGGTGGTGCGGCCCTTCCTCGACTTCCTCGATGCGGTGGACGCCCAGGGCGCGGGCCGAACCGTGATGGTCGTGCTCCCCGAGATGGTCTTCAGTCGCTGGTGGCACCAGTTCCTGCACAACCAAATCGCCCTGCGATTGAAGGCGGCTCTGCTCTTCCGCCCGGGTACAGTCGTGGTGAATGTGCCTTATCACCTGAGAGAGATGGAGCGCCGTGAGTCAAACGCCCGTAAGTAACGAGCCCGGCACCGAGCGGGATACCGGCGCCGGCGCATCCGCCGACCCGGGCCGGCAAACAGACGTCGAGGCGTTCCTCCGCGAAGCCGGCCAGGTCTGGTCCAAGCAGACGCCGGAAGACGCCGACAGCCGTTGGTCGCGGGTCGACCCCGACGTCGAACTCTACGAGGAGGACGAGGACACCGGCGGCGGCGGCGGCGTGGTCCGCGTCGCCCGCACGCAGGACGCCACTCTCGAGCGCCAGCAGGGTGGGTACCTGAGGGCGACCGCCCGGGCCGAGCGTCCCGAGCGCGGCCTCGCCCGGCTGATGGCCGACACCCGCGCGGTCCTGCTCGGCGCGCCACTGGCAAGCTCCCGGGCGGCGCACGAGCGGCTGACCAAGGTCAAGGCGCTGGCGGTGCTGTCATCGGACGCGCTCTCCTCGGTCTCCTACGCCACCGAGCAGACGCTGGCCGTGCTGCTGCCTGCGGGCGTGGCCGCGCTGGCATTGGGGCCGCCAATCGGTGTCGGCATCATCCTCCTGCTCTTCGCCGTCGGCTTCTCCTACCGGCAGACCATCAAGGCCTACCCCAAGGGCGGCGGCTCCTACATCGTGGCCAGCGACAACCTCGGTCCCCTCGCCGGGCTGGTCGCGGGGGCAGCACTGATGACGGACTACATCCTGACCGTGGCGGTCTCGGTGTCGGCAGGGATCGGGGCGGTCACCTCCGCCTTCCCCGAGCTCGGCGGCCTGACCGTGGAGCTGGGCGTGGCCGTGATCCTGCTGATCGTACTGGGCAACCTGCGCGGGATCCGGGAGGCGGGGTCGATATTCGCCGCGCCAACCTACCTGTTCATCGGCGC
Organism: Candidatus Dormiibacterota bacterium; assembly: GCA_049644325.1. Lineage (GTDB taxonomy): Bacteria > Chloroflexota > Dormibacteria > DASZGP01 > DASZGP01 > DASZHA01. The sequence goes on along the minus strand of JBARRR010000146.1, from coordinate 8,254 downwards.
CATGGGGCTGCTGATCGTCGGGGGTGTCTACCACCTGGTCACCCAGGGCTCGGCGGTGCCGGAGAGCATTCAGCACTCGAATTACGTTGGCCCCTTGCCGGTACCTGGCTTCTCGCTGATCGGCATCGGCGGGGCGCTGCTGATCGCCCGCGCCTTCGCCCAGGGCTGCACCGCGCTGACCGGTGTCGAGGCCATCTCCGACGGGGTGCCCGCCTTCAAGCCGCCGGAGTGGAGGAACGCGCGCACCACCCTGATGTTCATGATCGGGATCCTGGCGGTGATGTTCGCTGGGATCACCTTCCTGGCCCACCAGTTCCAGCTGCAGCCCGACTACCAGCACGTGGGCAGCGGCCTACCGGCGGTGATGGAGGACTCCAACAACTATTCCGGGCCCTACCAGACGCTGCTGTCGAAGCTGGCCCACGTGGTCTTCGGCGCCGGCCCGATGTACTTCATCGTCCAGGCGTCGACGGCGCTAATCCTGGTGCTCGCCGCCAACACCTCGTTCAGCGATTTCCCGCGGCTCCTCTACTTCATGGCGCGCGACAAGTACGCCCCATCGCAGTTCGGCAACCTCGGAGATCGGCTGGCCTTCTCCAACGGCATCATCACCCTGGGCATCCTGGCGGGCGGCCTGTACATCGTCTTCAAGGGCAGCACTGACGCCCTGATCCCGCTGTACACCATCGGCGTCTTCCTCAGCTTCACCCTGAGCCAAGCCGGCATGGTCGTGCACTGGTGGCGACTTCGCGAGACAGGCCGGGAGGAGGCGCGCCATTGGAGGAAGTCGCTGACCGTCAACCTCGTCGGCGCCGTCCTCACCGCCGTGGTCCTTGTCGTCTCGGCGTCGACCAAGTTCATCAACGGTGCCTGGGTGGTGGTCCTGCTGATCCCGATGATCGTGCTTCTCGCCCTGGCCATCCACCGCCACTACCAGCTGGCCAAGGGTCGGGTCCAAGCCGATACCCCGATCACCCCTGGTGACGTCCACCCGGTGGCGGTGGTGCCGATCGCCGACCTCACCGACGTCCAGCTGCAGACGCTGGCCCTGGCGCGACGGCTGGCCGACCACGTCGTCGCTGTGTTCATCTCCGACGACCCCAAGCAGATCGACGAGATCAAGCGAAAGTGGGAAGTGTGGGGCAACCACGTGCCCCTGGAGATCATCGAGTCGCCCTACCGATCGGTGATCCGGCCGCTGCTCAACTACCTCGACGCCATCGAGGCCCAGAACAAGGGCGGCACCCTGATGGTGATCCTGCCGGAGATGGTCTACGGGCGGTGGTGGCACCAATTCCTGCATAACCAGACGGCGCTGCGGCTCAAGGCCGCGCTGCTTTTCCGGCCGGGCACCGTTGTAGTCAACGTGCCGTACCATCTTCGCGAAGCCGGATCAGCTCCGGAACCATCTACTGGAGCAGGCCACAAGTGACCCAGGATTCAACCGGCGGGGCCGACACGACCACGGCCACGGCCGACACAGGCGGCAAGCGGGGGCGGCTGAACGTCTATGTCGCCGCGGCCCCGGGGGCGGGCAAGACCTACACCATGCTCAAGGAGGGCCACCGCCTCAAGGAGCAGGGTAAGGACGTGGTCGTCGGCCTGGTCGAGTCCTACGGCCGGCCCAAGACCGAGGCCCTCCTTGAGGACCTGGAGGTCATTCCCCGCAAGAAGATCTCTTACAAGGGCACCGAGCTACAGGAGATGGACCTCGACGCCATCCTGGCCCGGCGACCCGACGCCGTCCTGATCGACGAGGTCTATCACACCAACGCCCCGGGGATGCCCAACGCGTGGCGCTACGAGGACGTCGAGGACATCCGCGACGCCGGCATCGACGTGCTGACGACGATGAACATCCAGCACCTGGAGAGCCTCAAGGACGTGGCCGAGCAGATCGCTGGCACGACGATCCGGGAGACGATCCCCGACCACCTGCTGGAGGACGCCGACGAGATCCAGCTGGTGGACATCTCGCCCGAGGCGCTGCGCAAGCGCATGAAGCACGGCAACGTCTACCCCGAACGCAACATCGAAAGGGCCCTCGACGGCTACTTCCGGCCCGGCAACCTCGCCGCCCTGCGCGAGCTGGCCCTGGGCTGGCTGGCCAACACCGAGGGCGACCGCATCGCCGAGGACATGCACCTCCCCTCCGAGAACGTGGTGGTGGCAGTGCGCGAGCCAAGTCAGAGCCAGCCGCTGATTCGGCGCGCGGTGCGGATGAGCCGGCGCTACCGGGGTCGCTGCACGGTGGTGACGGCGATGCGGGAGGGTGAGCCGCTGACGGAGGAGATGGAGAACTCCCAGAAGCTGGCCGAGGCGCTGGAGGCGGAGTTCGAGATCATCACCTCCGAGGACCCCGGCGACGCCATCGTCGAGGCAGTGCGCCGGCACAACGCCACCCAGCTTCTGATCGGCGCCCCCGGCGGCCGCTTCATGGAGCGCTACCGGGGCAACTTCGTGGACAAGCTGCTCGACCGGCTGAGGGACGTCGACATCCACGTCATGGCCCGGCTCGAGCCGGCCGGTGGCGAGGTCAGCGCCGACCCCAAGGCGGTGATCGAAGCGATCGGCGCGGAGCCCGCGGCGGATCCCATCGGTACCGAGGGCGGCCAACGCGGCTACCTTCGCATCTATGTCGGCTACGCCCCCGGCACCGGCACGACCTCGGCGATGCTGCACGAGGCCCAGCGGCGGGCCGGCCGGGGGACCCGCGTGGTGGTCGGAGCTGCCGCGACCTACGGGCTGCCCGGGAACGAAGAGGCCCGTGAGGGGCTGACAATGATCCCGCCCAAGCTAAAGCCGGAAAAAACGGGCGGCTCGGCCGACCTGGACCTCGACGCGGTCCTGGCATCCGGCGCCGAGGTGGTCGCGGTCGACGACCTCGGCTACAAGAACCGCGACCCCAGCGCTCGCTTCAAGCACCGCTACGAGGAGGTCGAGGAACTCCGCCATGCCGGCTTCAAGGTGATCTCCACGGTGCACCTGCGCGACGTCGCCTCCGTCGCCGAGACGGTGGCGGCGGCCACCGGCATAGCCAACGAGGCGGTGGTACCCGACTGGGTCCTGCGCGAGGCGACCGAGCTTGAGCTGGTCGACGTCCCGCCGGCCACGCTGCTGGAGCGCCTCGAGAAGCACCAGGTGGCGATCCCGGAGGAGAAACGCGAGAAGCTGCGCAGGATCTACACCCTCGACGTCCTCGGCCGCCTGCGCGAGATCGCGCTCCGGCTGGTCGCGACTCACACCGACGCCCGGCTCCTGGCCTACATGGAGGCCCGCGGCATCACCGCGGCGTGGGAGTCGATGGCGCGGGTCATGGCCGCGGTGGCGCCGGTGGCAGGCCTGGAGCCGCTGATCGAGCGCGCCGCAGCCGAGGCCGGCCGGGCCGAGGGCAAGTTGGTGGTGGTCAGCGTCGACTCATCCGAGGGGAAGGACGCTTCCTCGGAGTCGATCGCGGCGGCGCTGCGCTACCGGGAGCTGACCCTCAAATACGGCGGCCAGTTCGTCACCCTCAAGAGCACCAAGCCGGCCCAGGCCCTGCTCGACTACGCCAAGCACAACCACGTCACCGAGATCGTGCTGGCGCGGGGCAGTCACTCCGAGAAGGCGGGGCCGCTCTCCAACTCGATCAAGAAGGAGATCATCCGGGGCGCCTCACAGATCGACGTCCACGTGCTCCGCCAGTTCCCGATTCAGGACGAGGGTTCGGCCTCCCTGGACCGCGCCTCGGAAGATGCCGGCGGGTCCTCGATGTCGGACACCGGGGCTGCGGCGGCGTCCTTGCCAGCTGCGCGCGAGGCGGGCGCGGACCAGAAGTAGCGGGAGCTGACCAGGACAAGCAGCGCCAGCACCACCTGGAAGCCGATCAGCGCGTTGGCCACAAGCGAGAGCAGCTTGGACACGGTGGTGAAGCACAGCACGATCCCGGTGATGCTCAGCAGCAGCCCCAGCACCCACGTCCAGCGGCGTCCCCGGGTGATGCGCACGGCCACGACCAGGTAGAGGATCGTGAAGGCCAGGGCCGGCAGGCCATAGCCGAGGATCACGCTGTACGCCGCGGCGTTGGCGTCGCCGCCGGTGACCTGCTCGAAGACGGCCCGGCTGTCGGGGCTGAGGAGAAGGAAGACGCCTCGTACCACCGCGGCGATCAGGCCGAGGCCGGCGAAGACCAGGCTGGCAGCGATGGCCTGAGCGGCTTGGACCGGGATGGGAGGCGTGCGCTTCACGCCTCAACCTTATAGGCCGGCTACCTCAGCAGAAGGACGCCTGCTGGTTGTAGCTGGGCAGGACCATCGATGGCGCGGTCAGATAGACCGCGGTCGCGGTCAAACCGGTCAGGGTCCCGATGTCACCCGTGAGCAGGTGCGAGCCGGGAGGCGGAGAGGCCACCGTCCACGCGTATGGCCCTGGTGGGGCGGGCGCAACGAGCGAGCTGTTCGCGCTGCTGAACTTGATATCGGTGACGAACAGCTGCAGGCCCGATGGCGCATGCGCCACGGCGCTGGGCGCGATCCCGGTGTTCACCTTCATGGACACACCCGACGGGAGGCTGCGGCACGGCAGGCTTATGCCGAGCCCGGTGATGTCGGCGCTGGTGGCCGTGAACTCCATCGTCGTCACGGTGCCCGTCGAGGTGTTAAGGCTGAAGTTGCCGACGTACTGGAAGCCATGGACCACCATCGACGGCGTGGTCAGGGCGAATGGGGGCTGGGCTACCACGGTCCCAGAGGCGACCTGCCGGGGCTTGACCGCCGGACCCTTCGGAGCAGCGCTGCTGGTCGCCAGGCTCGACGGCGACGGTGTCGACGGCACCATCGTCGGCACGCCCGAGGCGGCCGATGGCGTGGAGTCGGGGAAAGGGGACGACGACGGCGAGCCCGAGGGCGTGGGCACGGTGCCGGCCTGGGCCGGGACAGCGACGGTTAGCGTTGACAGGGCGGCAAGGAGCGAGACGATAACGGTCACCGAAGCCCACGTCGACTTCGGCCGCAGCTTCATGACCCGACGGGATGCGACGACGAGGCGGGCAGGCTCTGGCTGGCACCCACGTCGGGGGGCATCGCGGTGTGCTTCTGCTTCTTGTAAGCCAGCTTGCTCGGTACCCAGGCGAACGCCTTGGCCCCGCCGATCATGGCGAGGAGCATGCCGAGAATGAAGCCACCGAAGTCAGAGGTGATGAATGAGACGCACGCCAGGATCACGGCGAGAACGCCTGTGAGCTGGCGCTGGCTCGGCGCAAACCAGAAGAAGAGGCCCAGCACCCAGATCATGACCCCGATCAGGATCCCGACCCAGACGGTCTGACCGGCGACCAGGATCACCTTGATCGCAGCCAGGGGACCGGCCATGATCATGAGTCCGCCGATGATGGTGAGCACCCCGGCCCAGAACGGACGGGTGCGGCGCCACCGCCGGAAGTGGACCCTCCTGCGATGGAGCCAGGACCCTCGGTTTGGGACCCAGGTCTTGGCGGCTTCGTTGGCCGCCGGCCCTGCCAGGTTGGGAGACTGGTCCAATTTCATCTACTCCTTTCTGTGTTGCGGAGGAGGCTTATTGGGCCTCCTCCGCATGGTCGGGCTTCTCTCCTACAGACCTTCTGGCCTACGGGACGGGAGTGAAGCTCGGTGCGGGCATGGGCGGGCAACCAGTCTCGAACGACGCCTGAAGGTTCAGGTCGTGGAGGGTGAAGCTGCCTGCGGTGGTGCCCAGCGCCACCTGGTGCACGTTGTTGATCACCGCGTGGGGAGCCGCCTGCGCGAACGCACCGTTGGCCCCAATCCCAAGCGCAGAACCGGCATCGGTGCCGATCAGCATGTATGGGACGCCTGGAACGGGGCTGGCCAGGCCGGAATCGAACGTCGCCGAGCTGGCCGTGAGGTCAGGTGCGCTTGCCAGCAGCCCGGTTGCGTCAGCGGTGCTGGCTCCAGTCCGGACTTTGACGTAACCACCGAAGGGAAGCGGAACGCAGACCGTCTGGTCGAGGCCGGTAATGGTGGCGGTGTCCATCTTGGTCACCGTGTCGGCCGCGTATGTCGCACCACCGACTGACTTGGTGGCGGTTCCGGTCACCGGGGTGGGAATGAGCCCGCCGCTCGTCGGCAGGTTCTGGCTGAGTGGGTCGATCGTGCCGTACTGCACGAAGTTGGTGCCCTCGAGCTTGGTCGCATTCAGGATGAACGGGATCCCCGACATTGAGAAGGAAACGGCCAGAGCGCCGGTGGCCAGTAGGTACAGCATCGCCACCAGGACGCCCAACCCGGGCACAAAAACGAGCCCAAATCGACGCCACCGAGTGCCGCCACTGAGCCCCGCTGTCGAAACCATTGCGATTCACCTCCGCATGAACGTTGTGTTGAAGCTCAACGTAGTTCGGTTGGAAACCCGGGATCAGGGCCGTGCGGCCTCACTTCGAGAGGACGGTCGGACCGGGCCCAGCCTCCGGTCCCGGCGGTCATCCGATCACAGGGTTTGGCGAAACGGTTGTGGCTCGGAGCTACCTGTAGTCGTGCGACGCGGGCGGCGCAACCTTCAGTGGCGGAAGGGCCCAGACGTCGGTTGCCAGGACCGAGATGACGTTGTCGATGTTCTGGACGATGCCCTCGAACATCAGCAGCTGGTTCTGGTTGGCGACGCGCCGGTGCCTGGAGAAGAAGTCGGGTCGAAGGATGAGGTTGATGTGGCCCCACTCGTCCTCGAGGGTGAAGAAGCGAAAGCGCTTGGCGGTGCCCGGCGCCTGCCGGGTGATGACCAGGCCGGCGACCTTGACCCGGCTGTCGTTTTGCGCAGTCTTGAGCGCCCGGCTGTCGATCACGCCGGCGGCGGTGAGGCGGTCGCGATAGTAGGCGATCAGGTGGCGGCCAGTGGTCACCTCCAGCACCTGGTAGTCGATTGAGGTGCGCTCCAGCTCGGTCATCTCCGGTAGCGGCAGCTCCTCCGCCGCGGGCGTGACCAGGCGCCGGCTGCCGGCGGCCTCGTAGGCGTCCTTGACCTGCCACAGCAGCTGCCGGCGGGGCAGGCCCAGCCAGTCGAAGCCCCCCACCGCGACCAGGTTCTCGACCCCTTCCTGCTTCACCGGCGCCGGGATCGGCGGGTTGAGACTGGTGCCCACGTTGCCGGCGCGGATGGCCGGCTCGGCCTCCATCAGCTCCGGTGGGTTGGGCGTACAGACTCGGTCGCAGAAATCCTGCAGGTCGCGGAACGGCCCCTTGTCGCGCTCGTGTCGCACCCGCTCGACGCCACCGGAGCCCAGCTGGCGGACGTAGTTGAGCCCCAGCCGCATCGCCCTTTCCCCTTCCGGCAGGCAGCGCTCGCGGCTGAGGTTGACGTCCACCGGCAGCACCGTGACGCCGTGGCGCTTGGCGTCCTCGACCAGCACCGCGGGGTGGTAGAAGCCCATCGGCTGGTTGTTCATCAGGGCGGAGTAGTAAGCGGCGGGGAATTTGTCGCGCAGCCAGATGGTCTCGTAGGTGGTGCGGGCGAAGGCGGCGGCGTGGGAGTTGTGGACGACGAAGCCATCGGCGACGTAGTTGTGGTGGGGCTCGACGGTGAGGTCGAATGTCTCCTGCTCGCCGGCGTCAACAATGGTGGCGATGGTGTCCCAGAAGATGTCGCCCTCACCCCACTGCAGCGCCACCTCGCAGCCCGGCGCCAGGTCGTCGAGCTCGCGGTAGCCCTGGGGCGTGAGGAAGGGGTGGTTGCCGGTGGCGGTTATGGCGCGGCCGCTGTGGCTGGTGACGCGGTAGGTGGGGCGCACGCCGTTGCGGTAGATGGCGGCGATCGACGCCGGCGCCAGCTTGCCATCGACGTGACTGAGCACGCTGGCCACCGGGGGCGCAAGCAGCGTGGCGCCCCCGCTCCAGTCGCGGTAGTCGAAGTGGTCGGCCAGCTCCTCCAGGGTGGCGCCGCCCCCTGTGACGGGGTCGAGGACTCGGGTGCTCCCGGCCAGGCAGCGGCAGAAGCCGAACTGGGCGAAGCCGGAGATGGCGCGGAAGATCTCGCTGCCCAGCGCCTCCTCCACGCCTGACGTTTCGCGGATGGCGGTGAGGAAGTCGTCACGCAGCGCCTCCATCGCCGCCGAGCTGCGGTTGCGGTCCATCGCCCGGCGGAAGCCGTCGGCCTGGGCCGGGGTGTAGCCGCCCAGCACCATGGCGATCTCCAGGATCTGCTCCTGGAACAGGATCACCCCCAATGAGTCCTTGAGGATGGGCTCCAGCTTGGGGTGGGGGTAGGTCACCGGCTCCCTTCCCTGGCGGCG
>JBARRR010000145.1:0-10827 GCA_049644325.1 Candidatus Dormiibacterota bacterium | reverse complement strand
GCACCGGCTCCTCCGACCGGGGGGCCCGGGCAGCCGGGGCCTTCGCCGCGGGTGCTTGGACAACGGGTTCTTCGATCACAGGGGGTGCCTCTGCGGCGGCCGGCTCCTTGATCGCCGGCACCACAATCGTCGCCGGCTCGTCGGCGCCAGGCGATTCGACCTCGGGAGGCTCCTCGTCGAGGGAGCCCTCGAGCGACGGCAACTCGATGATCTCCGCAGGCATGGCTTCCGGCGCGGCCGCTACGGCACTTGCGGCGACGACCACGGTCTGCTCTGCGAGGGTGGCCTCGACCTCCTCGTCGCTCAGCTCGCGGACCACAGCCGGGACCGTCTTGATCCCCAGTGCCCGAGCCGCAATCAGCCGCTTGCCACCGTCCACCACCTCGAACCCGCCGTCGATGGGCCGCAGCAGCAGCGGCTGCAGGATGCCCCGTTGCGAGATGCTCGCCGCCAGCTCCTGGAGGTTGGTGGGGCCCAGGTTGTGGTGCACGGGCAGTGACACCTTGCGGATATCGATTTGGTCCAGCTTGGTCTCGGTGGTCGGCGAAACCAAACGGGTCAGCGCGTCGTCAGGACTGTCGTTGCGCGCCGCCGATGCCCTTGGGATGCGAATCGTCTCATCAGGCGACCCGGCCCCGGCGCCGCCGATGAGCATCGCGTCGAGACTGTTGCCGTCGGCGGACTTTTTCGGATCCCCGCCGCCGTCGGCGCCTTCGGACAGGATGCTGTCAATCTTGGAGCGAAAGTCCCCCTTCCGCTTGCTCAATCAATTACTCCCTTGAACCCGCAGCATCACCTCGACGGCGAGGTCGCGGTAAGCCTGGGCGGCGTCTGACTTGGCCGCATACTGGAGTATCGGCACTCCTTCAAGTGACGTCTCAGCAAGTTTGACGGTTTGCTTCACGGTTGCGTCAAACACGGGCAGGTTGGGCAGGTCGTGCAGGGCTTCGAGCATGTCGCGGCTGAAGTTGGTACGGGGGCTCACGAAGGTCGGCAGGATTCCGAGGACGCGGACATCCGAATTGAGCCGCTGCCGTGCCGCCGCGAGTGTGCGCAGTACTTCTTTCAGCCCCTTGATCGCAAACCCGGACATCTGCACCGGCACCAGGATGTAATCGGCCGCCGCCAGGGCATTCAGCGTATGGAAGCCGAAGTTGGGCGGCGTGTCAATCAGCACATAGTCGTACTTTTCAGGGACGATGCGCTCCAGCACGCCTCGCAGCAGCAGCTCGCGACCAATCCCGCTCTCCAGCGACGCCTCCACGGCTGACAGGTCGGGGCTGGATGGGAGCAGGTCGATGCCGAATTCGTTGTGGAGCACCCCGCGGCCATTGGGGGACTCGCCTGTCAGTGCCTGAAACACGGTCTCGTCGAGGTGATATGGGTCGTAGCCCACCCCGGAGGTCAGGTTGGCCTGGGGGTCCATATCGACGGCCAGCACAGACTTGCCGTGCTCTGCCAGCGCCACGGCGAGGTTGATGACCGTCGTGGTCTTACCGGTCCCGCCTTTGCCCGAGATCGCGGCGATCGTCACGCTCACGGCGCTAATTCTAGGTGCAGGGTCCGGCCGGACCCAGTCAGATGTGTGTCAGGTTTATTTGTGCGTCAGGACCGAAATCAAGATGATGACGACGATCACGACGACGGCGATCACGGCCAGGATGCCGCAGATCCCAGCAATTCCGAAACCGGCGTTGATCTTGCCGGCGCCGATGGGCCCGCTGACCGACTGCGGCGGGCCTGACACCAGGGGCGCGCCACGACCAGGCTCCAGTTCACCGGCCGGGGCGCCTCCAGCGGGCGCGCCGCCGCCGGGGGGTCCTTCGACCAGGGGCGTGCCCGCGCCTGGTGCTGGAGCGGGCGGGGTGTAGCTGGGCACGGGCGGCGTGGACGCCGGTGGCGACACGGGCTCCGCGGGTGGCGGGGTGTAGCTGGGCGTCGGCTGGCTGGGCTGGTTCGGATCCGAAGGCGGTTGCTCGGTCATGTCATCATCCTCGTGAAGTTGGGGATCAGCCCCGCCAATCGTTGGCCTGGGTGATCTGGCTCAAGACCCAGTCGAACTGGCCGCTGGTGACCTCGGCGTTGCAGTACTTGCAGTGACCCGTCTCGTTGACGTCGCTGGGGGCGCCGCAGTTGGGGCACTTCTTGTCGGTGACACCGCCGGAGACCAGGGTCTTGGCCCCGGCCGATCGCTGGAAGGTCCAGAACTCGGTGAAGGGCCGGTCCGCCTTCTTGCCCCCGACCGCAAAGACCTCCTTGCCGGTCTCGTCATTGACCTCGTAGTCCATGGCGCTGGCGTCGACCTTGACCGTGAGCATGTCGTAGCTGGCGTCGTGCGAGGCCTTGACGATCTGGGTTCCCTGGATGAAGAGGTTCTCGAGGACGTTCTTCTTGTGCGCCGCGGTCATCTGGTCGACCTGCATTTTCCAGCTGGTGTACAGGCCGGGCGCCATGTAGGCGCGCCCCTCATCGACGTTGCGGTCCATCCAGGCCTTCTGCAGCTGGAAGAACGCCTGCTGGGTGCGCTCCAGGAACTTCTCCTGGTTGAAGCCGGGATCGTTGGCGGTGATGTCGGCCAGGCCCTGGGTGGGATCTGACATCACGGGCCCGGTGTAGGTCTGGTCGACAGCCGGCTGCGCGCCGCCACGACCCCGCCGGCGCACCGCCCGGATGATGAAGAACACGACGACGATGACGACGAGCAGGCAGCAGATGCCTTCGAAGATCGAAGCCGCGCCACCACCGCCGCTGCCACTGCCGCCGCTGCCAACGAAGAAGAACCCGCCGGAGCTACCGCCACTGCTGCTCCCTGAGCTGCTGCTGCCGTGGCTGCCTCCACTGCTGCCGCCGCTGCTGCCACCTCCACTGCTGTGGCCGCCACCACCACCGCGGGCGAGGGCGACCTCCGGGATCAGGATGGCCAGCAGGGTCAGTCCGACGGAGGTGGCGAGAACCAGGCGCCTTCGAGCGTTGAAGGCGCCTGAGATCCACTGCCACGCGGTGTAGGCGCGAAGCAGGTCCGGAGGGTGGCTCATCCGGTCAGCCTTGTCCTCCCTCGGGGGCCGGGGGCGGAGGCGGAGCGTCCCCGCCAGCCGCAGGGGCAGCGGGTGGTGCCGACGGGGCAGCGGGCGGTGCCGCCTGCGGGGCTGCCGCTGCCGCCTCGAAGTTGTGCCCGCAGTTGGTGCAGAACTTGGCGGTGGCCGCGTTCTGGGTCCCGCACTCGGGGCAGGCCACCGTGGAACCCGCCGGCGCCGGCGCTGGGGCGCCCAGCGCCTGCCCGCAGCTGGTACAGAACTTGGCCGACTCCGGGTTGAGGGTGTTGCAGTTGCCGCAGCGCACCTGGACCGCGCCGCCGGCAGCCACCTGCTGGCCGGCGCCGGAGATCTGGCCGCCCATCCCGAGGCCAATTCCGAGCAGCGCAGGGGGAAGCGCGCCACCACCCTCGGCGGCACCCTTTCCGACACCCAGCATCGCCTCGCCGGAGCCGTACTGCTGGAAGCCGCCGGCCAGCTTGGTGTACTGCACGTCCTTACGGAAGGTCTTGAGGGTTTCCTCGTCCTCTTCCTTGATCGAGATCGTGAAGTTACCGAGGCGGACGATCTGGAGCCCGTAGGTGTTGACGTAGCCCTGCACCTTGCCCAGGGTCTCGCCCTCGATCTCCTCGGTGTGGGCCGCGATACCCAGGATCGCCCAGCCCGAGCTGACGATGTGGCTGGTGACGTCGGTACGGAGGACCTTGAGAAGCTGCTCGCGCATCCAGTCGGTGACCTGGTCGTTGGTGGTCATGCCCTGGGTGCCGACCAGGTTGAGGATCAGGGACTGGGGCTCGACGACCTTCAGCGAGTACTCGCCGAACACCCGGAGGCCGACGGCGATCCCGGTCTCGGGGTCGACCACGTTGTCGATGCTGCCGCCGAAGGGGAGGTTGGGGAACTCACGGGTGGCGATGAAGTAGATCTCGGTCTTGAAGAGGTTGCCTCCCGAGGCGGCGTCGACGAGCTTGCCCAGGAAGGGGATCTCGGAGCTGTCGAGGGTGGAGCGGCCGGGCGAGATGGTGCCCTGCACGGCGCCGTCGCGGAAGAAGACCGCCAGGTAGTCCTGCTCAACCGTCAGCTGGGTGAACTTGCGAATGTTCTGGTCCGGCCACTTGTAGAGCAGCGTGCCCTTGGCGGTGTCGGGCATCGCGATGAATTCGCGGCGTACTTCGTTGCCAAATAGTCCCATCAGAGTTCTCCTCGCGTCAGCTTCATTGCCACAGCCACCGGGCAGAAACCGAGAGCTCGGGAATGTCCCCCGGACCTGTGGGCAAGGCAGTTATAACGTTAATGCCTCGGCATGGTGTGAGTCCTGCTGCACATCGGCCCCGGCGGCTAGCTGTCGCGGTCGTCGTCTTCGTCAAGCCCCATCTGGGGCACGTGCTCGTCCGATTCCTCGGCGTGCAGCCCGCCGCACTCCTCACAGTAGTAGAGCACCCCGCGGAAGCCGTCCTTGAGGGTCCAGCACACATAGCGAGCCGGCTTGTCGACCGGGAAGTCGCGCTCCAGGGCGTCGATGATGGGGAGCAGGTCGTCCTCATCGCGAAGAATCAGGGTGATGACCGCCTCCTTCTCGAGGATCTGCAGGACGGCGTCGGAATAGCGCTCGCCGTTGTCCGTGGACCAGACCGTCCAGGCCTCCGAGTACGGGGTGCGGAACTCCCGGGTCAGGTAGCGCTCGGACCAGAACTCCTGGAAGCGCTGCTCTCGCTCCGCCTCCTCGGCGGCGTACTCGGCCTCCAGCGCCCGGACGCCGCGGGTAATCCCGCGTCGCAGGCTCTGGTAGTGCGGCGAGCTGGTGTCGCTGTCCGCAAAGACCTTGGCGTAGACCTTGTTAAAGGACTCCAGGACGGCGTTCTCGGACCAGGGGTCATCGGGCGACATCCCGGTCCGCACCTCATCGACGATGCTGACCAGGTCGCGCCAGTGCTGACCGTAGAGGTCCTCCATCACCTGCACCGGGCGCTCCAGGCCCTGCTTGACCACCTCGGCGTCACCCAGCTGACGATATGCCGACGTGTCCTCGGTTCCCCGGATCCGGCGCAGCCAGTAGTCGAGGACGGCCCACGACGCCCGGATCCGCCCGGGCCGCTCCCAATAGCCCTCCGGCCAGCGTCCGCCGCGCCTGACCCGGTTGTACAGCCGGATCGCCTCCTCCTCGGGGTCGCCTCTGACGCCAAATCGCCTCATTCCGCGATTATCGCCCGCTATGCACCCCGCTTCGCCGCCACACGGTTACAAGGTTCCTCCAAATATCCGCCAAGGCCCACCGGGGACGATGGCCTCCACAAGCCGATCAGCGGATCAATAAGGAGGAACCCATGAAATACCTAGTCCTGCTCTACGCGGATGAGTCGAAGCTTGCCGCCCCAGGCACCCCAGAGATGGACAAGCAGGAGGCTGCCTACGGCGCGGTCTACCAGGAGCTGAGCAGCGCCGGCGCGTTCAAGGGCGGCGACCCCATCAAGGCCAGCTCGACGGCGACCACCGTTCGGGTTCGCAACGGCCAAACCGAGAAGACCAGTGGCCCGTTCTCGCCAGGCGGCGAACAGGTGATTGGCTTCTACGTCATCGAGTGCCCCTCGGACGACCAGGCAACCAGCTACGCGGCCAAGATTCCCGCGGCCAGCATCGGCGCGGTCGAAGTCCGGCCGATCTTGTCCGCCGAGGGCTGAGCGCCGGAACAAGAGACGGGCCCTGTCGTGGGCCCGTCTCGAGGAAAGAGGAGTGACGCGGTCGGCTACTGGGCCGGCTTGACGGCGGCGTCCTTGTTGGCGGACCTGACAACCGCGGCGTCGAAGTTGTGCTGGTTGTCCTCTTCGCCAAGGACGACCACGCGGTTGCCGACCTTGAGGTCGGCGAAGCTGCCGGCCTTGCGGTTCTTGCCGCGACCCTCGACAAAGCGCGTGTTGTCGTTCGTAATGACGTGCACCGTGCTGCCTTCGCGGGTCTTGATGGTGAAGCCGTGGCTGTCCGCGTCCTTGCTGACGATCTGACCAGCGCGCACATCGGGGAGGATGACGATCGTCTTGGCCAGCTTCTTGCCGCCACTGTCTTCGTACCGGACTCCGACCGGCATCCCGGGCTTGAGGGCCCCGGTGCCAAGGTCCTTCTTGTCCTTGTCGCCGAACTTGTAGACCTTGGTGTCGTTGTTTAGCTCGAAGGTGACCTGGCTGTCGGCGGGCGCAGGGTTGGCCTGGCCCTTACGAGCGCGCCCACCGTGCTTGATCGTCATCTCGGTGCCGGACGCGCTCAGGATGGTGCCGGCGGCATGGTTCCCTTGGCGTGCCGGCTTGGCGGCGGCCGTCCGGGCAGCCGTGAGCGCCTGACCTGCTGCCGGGGCGGCGGCGGCAGCCGTGACCGCGGCGGCTACGAAGATCGCGCCTGTCGCGATGATGGCTTTGAGGATTGTGGGTCGGAACATCTGCTCTTTCTTCGCTCCCGATGGTTCTTGCGATGGGCGGGGCGGGCCGCCTGTCAGTCGATGGTCGGCGCGCGAGTTTGCCCGGGACTGAGGCGGACCTGAGAGCAGGCTGAAAGAGCTAGCTGCTCAGAGGGTCGACTGACCGACCTCGATCAGGTGGCCGTCAGGGTCACGGATGTAGGCGCGGATCTCACGGCCGTGGTCCTTCGGCTCGGTGAGGAAGTTGGCGCCCTTGGCCGACCATTCCTTGTACATCTTGTCGATGTCGGCTACCCGCACGTTGAGAAACGCTGACGTGCTGTCCGGGTCCGCCGGCGTGGTCAGCGTGACCGTCGGCTTGTCATCCGTGGGACCGCCGCCTTCGTTGAGGATCAGCCAGGTGTTGGCGACCTTCATGATCACGGGGTCGCGCTCGATCAGGACCTTGCCGTCGAAGAGCATCTTGTAGAACTCGCGCGACCTGTCCTGGTCAGAGACCACCAGGAATTGGGTGATCACGAAGCCTTCTGTAGGGGCCGGGAAGTCGTCTGGATTCATCTTGTGGACTCTACGCCAACACGGAGGCCGCTGATCAGCTCGAAGCTGTGACGACAATCCATCGCCAAAGCGCCTAGGGTGATAGTCAGTTGCCGGAGTGGTGAATCGTTCACCGCTCCCGCCCCACTTCCTAGACTCGCGGCTCCCCTAACGGGCGGAGCCTCAACGCTTCTTCTTTTTGGGGTTCCCGTGGCGTCAAGTCAGGCGTCACCCAGATTTCGCGAATTTCGCGAAGTCCCATCAACCAGGAGGAGCATATGTCTGATTTGAAAGAATTCAGTGCGCGCGCTACCGCCGCATTCAACGCCCACGACGTGGACGCGCTTGCCGCGCTTGACGATCCCAGCGTCGTGTACAGCGTCCCCAGCCCTACCGGCCGCAGCGAGCTCAAGGGCCGAGACGCCGGGAAGCAGTACAACGAGTCATGGTTTACGGCGTTTCCCGATGCCAAGATCACCATCAAGAACGAGGTGATCGCCGGCGACACCATCGTCCAGGAAGCCATTTTCGAAGGCACCAACTCCGGGACATGGAAGTCTGAGGCAATGGAGATGCCCGCGACCGGCAAGAGCCTCAAGGGCCACTACTGCCTGGTCACCAAGGTCACCAATGACCAGATCGTGACCAGCAACCTTTACTTCGACCAGGTCGAGCTGATGACTCAGCTCGGGCTGATGCCAGAGCCGGCGGCGGTCTAACAAGACTCAAGCCAGGTGGGGTCCGGGCCGCTGAGGCCTGGGCCCCATTTCGCGTCTAGACGTTTCGCCCGCTTATCGCCGTGGCCGCTACCATCACCCTGCTCGCCATGGCACCCACCGCGTGACCCAGGACCCCGATAGTCCATCCCCGCCGACCACCGAAGGCCCAGTTCAAGCTGAGGTGTTCGTCCTCCGTCTCAACGGCACGCAACCCGAGCTTGCCGGCCCGTGCGGGCCGGAACCCTGGTACATCGAGATCGGCGCCGACGACGACCCCGTGGAGGTGGTCCTCCGCCTGGCCGGAAACCTGATGGGCGAGCCTCTACTGGTCCACTCGACGTCCTGGCGGCGCGCCCGAGGCTCAGTAATCCTGAGCTTCGTGGTCGTCAACCACGACGGCCAGGCGGCGGAGCTGGAGGGGATTCCCGTTGGCCGCGCCGAGCTGGCCCGCTCCGGGGCCACCCACGCACCCGTCGCGATCGCGCACCTTCAAGTGCTCGAGCATGGCCTCCGCCACCTTGCCTGGCTGGTCGGAGACGACGAGGCGGTGCGGGACGCGCTGAGCGAGGACTGGAAACAGGTCCTGGCGGGCTACGTCCCGGAGCCCTTCCGCCACCTCCGCGGCTAGAGGTCAGCCCGCCAAGACGTGTCAGCGTTCGGCGGCGCCGCTCTCGACGTGCTGATGGGTGAGCGTCTTGCCCCCCTCGCGCAGGTGCCGCAGTAGCCCGCCATCGAGCAGGATGGAGCGCTCATGGTCGCTGAACTCGGCCAGCACCGCGAACTCTCCACCGGTTTCCTGGACCGTAACCGTCAGCGTCACGTCGTTGTGGGCAAGGGCGCCACGGAGACCATCGATGGCCCAGGTCTGGCCCTGGGCGGCGGCGTCGTAGTCTGAGCGGTCGGCAAACAGAAACGGCGGGATGCCCTGGGCGATCAGGTTGCGCCGGTGGATGCGGGCGAACGAGAGGGCGAAGACGCCGCGGACACCGAGCTGAAGGGGGGCCAGCGCGGCGTGCTCCCGCGACGAACCCTGGCCATAGTTGTCGCCGGCGACGATGAAGCCCCCACCCCAGTCCTTGGCGCGCCGCACGAAGCCGGGATCCCGGTGCTGGAACGTGAACTCGGCGATCGCCGGGACGTTGGAGCGGTACGCCATCACCACCGCGCCGTCGGGGGCCATTTCGCCGGTGCTGACGTCATTGGGCGCCACGATCAGCACGCGGCCGGAGAGGTGGTCCGGCAGCGGGCGATGCTCCGGCGGCGGCACGATGTTCGGACCTCGGATGATGGTAACGGTGGCCGCCTCGGCCTCGGGGAGCGGCGGGATGATGTTGCGGTCGTCGACTCCAGGCGTGATTGGCGGCGGGGAGAAGCTGGGCATCGGACCCAGGCCACGGGGGTCGGTCAGCACCCCATTGAGCGCCGTTGCCGCAGCGGTCGCCGGGCTGCAGAGGTAGACCAGGTCGTCCTCGGTGCCGCTGCGGCCGGGGAAATTGCGATTGAAGGTCCGGATCGAAGCAGCGTCGGTGGGCGGTGCCTGGCCCATGCCGACGCACGGTCCGCAGGCCGGCTCCAGCATCCGGGCGCCGGCGTCGACGAGGTCGCGATAGACCCCGCTGCCAACGATGGTGTCCAGGATCTGACGCGACCCCGGCGTCACCGTCATCACCAGGTCGGGGTGCACGATCTTGTCCTTGAGCACCGCCGCCACGATGGCGAGGTCGGGATATGAGGAGTTGACCGAGCTACCGACGCAGACCTGGGCGGCCGAGATCCCTTCGATCTCGCTGACCGGCACCACGTTGCCCGGGCTCTGGGGCTTGGCGATCAAGGGCACCAAAGACCCCAGGTCGATCACCTCGGTCTCCTCGTAAACGGCGCCCTCGTCAGCCGACAGCTCGACGAAGTCCCCTTCGCGCCCCTGGTAGGCCAGCCACTCGCGGGTGCGGTCGTCGCTGGGGAAGACGGCGCCGGTTGCCCCCAGCTCGGCGATCATGTTGGCGATGGTCGCCCGGTCGGTGGCGGACAGCGCCGCCAGGCCGTCGCCGTAGAACTCGAAGATGCGGCCTACCCCACCGCGCACACCGCGGCGGCGGAGCAGCTCGAGGATGATGTCCTTGGACTGGACCCACTCGGGCAAGGTCCCCTTGAGCTCCACCCCGACAACCGCCGGTGTCGTCATGGCAAAGGGGTAGCCGGCCATCACCACGGCGGCGTCGATGCCGCCGGCACCGATGGCGATCATGCCCATCGCCCCGGCCGTGGTCGTATGGCTGTCGGCGCCTATCAGGGTGGCGCCGGGACGGTCGAAGCGCTCCAGCATGATGTAGTGCGAGATGCCATTGCCGGGACGAGAGTAGTGAATCCCGTAGCGGGCACAGAAGGTCTGCAGGAAACGGTGGTCATCAGGGTTCTTGAAATCGATCTGGAGGATGTTGTGATCGATGAACTGGCATACGAATGGGACCTTGATGCGCTCCAGCCCGAGCTGCTCGAACTGCATGCATGCCATCGTCCCGGTGGCGTCCTGAAGCAGGACCATGTCGATGCCAAACTCGACCTGCTGGTCCGGTGCCAGGTTGCCCGACACCAGGTGGCTGCGAAGGATCTTGTAGGTCATGGTGTCGGCCACGGCCAAACTGTAGTCCGCAACGCACGGTTGCCGTTGCCGCGCAGGTCCAGGCGACGCCGCCCGCATCTGTGTCGGCCCCTGGAAAGACCAGCGCGCCGGTCCTAACGGGACCGGCGCGCCGGGACTAGCTGGAGCCTTCCTGGCTCAGGTCAAGGTCCGCGCTTACGAGATACCCGCAGCGGTGCACGCCGAGGCGAACTCCGCGGTGCAGATCTCGTCCTTGGACCAAAAGTTGTCCTTGATCACGGTGTCCTTGACGTTGGCCTTGGTCACCGCCACCGGGGTCAAAAGGACCGAGGGCACGTCGATGGCCTTGTTGTTGGTGGTCTTGCCGCCGGTGACATCAGCGGCGACGGTGGTGCCGCTGGCCAGGTCGCAGGCGATCTCGGCTGCCTTCTGGGCCTCGGGGATGATCGCCTTGTAGACCGTCATCGTCTGGGTGCCGGCCACGATCCGCTGGATGGCGGCGAGCTCGGCATCCTGGCCGGTGATCGGGGGCAG
>JBARRR010000144.1:0-1821 GCA_049644325.1 Candidatus Dormiibacterota bacterium | reverse complement strand
TCCTCGCGATCGTTAATGTGCTGGCGGTTATCGCCACCCTGCTTGAGGGCTTCCTGCCGCCACTGCGGTCACCCCGAGGATCGCTGGTTCTCGCGGTTTTGGCGATCCTGTTCGTGGTCGCGATCGGTGGACTCGGTACCGCGGCACGGCTCGGTTTCACCAGTGCCACGGCGTCAGCGGGCGACACGCGTCTGGAGATGAAGGACTTCAAGTTCTCCAACGAGTCGCTGGACGTCAACGGGTCCACCGGTGTGTACCTGACGAACTCCGATCCCACTACTCACACCTTCACCATCGAGGGATCCGTGAACCAGGTAGTGCCCGCCAACTCATCGGCCAGGGTCGGCCTGAACCTGAAGCCCGGCCAGTACAAGTACATCTGCGCCGTGCCTGGCCACGAGCAGACGATGCACGGCACCATCACGGTGCACTAGGCAGCGACCGGCGGCCCGTCAGCGGACGGTGAGCGTGCCCTTCATCCCGATCGACTCGTGTCCCGGGATGGCGCACCGGTAGGAATACGTGCCCGCCGGCGCATTGAACGTAGCGGCCCGCTGCGATTTGACCGGCACCCTGATGTCGACGCCGAGCTGGTCGATCGTCACGGTGTGCCAGAAGAGGTCCTCGTTGGTGAAGTCGACGGTCACCGTGCCCGCCGGCGCCGACAGAGTGGAAGTTGAGAACTTCGCATTCTTGGCGCTGATGGCCAGGTCACCGCTGCCTCTCGGGGTCGCGGTCGAGCCGTTGGCCGCCGCGAAGGCGGTTCCACTCAGCAGGACGACTAGGGCGGCGACGGTTATGACCGTGGCTGCCCGGCTGGGAGCGCGGCGCCGGTTCGAGCGGGTGAGCCAGACCAGGGAGGCAACTAAGCCCAGCGCCGATGCGGCGGCCAGCGCCATCGGGGCCAGCACCGAGGTCAGGGATGCGTGGTTGGCAAGGTTGCTGGCCATTCCTGGGACCATCCAATACAGCACGTTGGCAAACACCAGCCCAAGGATCACCACCGCCACCCGGCCCGGCCGGATGGTCACCCACGCGCCGGCAACCAGGACAACGGCCGAGAAGGCCAAGGCTTCGAGGTCGCCGAGGACTACTCCAACCGCCGCGAACAGGGCGAGGTCGGCCAGCGCTGCCCCCTGCAGGACCCGGTGCCAGGTCAGCTGGGGCAGGGGACCGCTCCCGTCACTGTAGTGCCCGTTCCCGGCTGCGACCGCACTTCGAATACCCCTCCCAGCGCGTCAAGCCGGTCCGCCATGTTCTGCGTGCCCGAGCCGTGCTTCACGCTCTCCGGGTCGAAGCCGCGCCCGTCGTCCTCGACCTCGAAGCGCAGCTCGCCATCGGCATAGCGTAAGCGCACCGTCGCCTGGGTGGCACCAGCATATTTCTGGACGTTCTGCAGCGCCTCCAGAGCGCAGAAATAAACTGCCGCCTCAGCCTGCTGGGGATAGCGACCGATGCCGTCGGCGTCGACCACAACCGGCAAAATCGCCTTGCGAGCCTGGGCTTCCAGGGCGGCAGCCAGGCCCTGGTCGGCGAGGAGCGGGGGATAAATGCCGCGCGCCAGGTCGCGCAGGGTGTCGAGCGCGTCGTCGGCTTCGGCAGCGAGCTGGTCGAGGAGTTCCGATGTCTTCTCCGGGTCGCGGCCGGCCAGCGCTTTGGCCAAGCCGAGCTTGACCTTAAGGGCGACCAGGTTCTGCTGGGCGCCATCGTGGAGGTTGCGTTCGAGCCTGCGTCGCTCCTCGTCCTGGGCCGCCACCAGCCGCTGGCGGCTCTCGCGAAGCTCCACCAGCCGCGCCTGCAAGGACTCGGTCAGCCCTGCGG
>JBARRR010000143.1:0-12578 GCA_049644325.1 Candidatus Dormiibacterota bacterium | reverse complement strand
GGGCCCTTGAAGACGATGCCCACCGGGTAGAAGATGCGGCGCACCTTGGATCCGCAGATCTTGCAGCGGGTCAGGGGTGGCTCGTTGATCCCCTGGACGACCTCAAACTCGTGGCCGTTCTTCTCGCATCGGTACCCATAGGTCGGCATGACGCACGGATTTTACCCGCGGTCAGTTCGGGTCAAGCCGGGGGCAACGCTCTCGACTCCGGCGTCTGCAGCGCCATCACCAGGCCGGACGCAGGCTTGGGCCAGAAGTAAGTCGACTTCTGGGGCATGCTCTCGCCAGCATCGGCGACAGCCTTGATCTGCGCCAGCGTGGGCGCCCGTAGCAGCATGCCGCAGTCGAACTCGCCGCTGTCGACCCGGGAGATGACCTCTCCCGCGTCGCGGGCGTAAGCCACGTGCGTCCCGGCCGCCAGCTCGCCTTCGCCGACTCCCAGCAGAGGCGCGAGGATGCCGTGGTGGACTAGGGCCACGTCGAGCGCCGCAACGGACTTGGGCAACAGCTCGACCTCGGGCCCGACGATCATGCCCTCCCAGTACGATCGCCGCCCGGCGGCGTAGAGCCCGAAGCCGACATTGTTCGGGCCCGGTGCCGCGGCCAGCAAGTCGAGCAGCTCCGCGGTATCGACTGCCGGCACCCACTTCCAGCCGCGCTGAGACAAGGTGCCGAGGGCTTCTCCGAGGCTGAAACCCTCGGGTACTCGAATCAGCCGGTGGGTGGGCAGCACCAGGAGCCCCGGGTCCTGCAACTGGCTTATCAGCGTCAGCTTGAACCGGGACGGGTCGTCGCGACCCTGGCGCGCCTCCTTGGCATGGTGCAGGGCGGTCTCGTAGCGGTGATGGCCGTCGGCGATGTAGAGCTGCATCTCCGATGCGACCAGGGCCAGGTCTTTCATCTCCCGGCCGTCGACGCGCCATAGCTCGTGACGTTCCGGGTCGGCCTCCTTGCCCGACGCTTCGACTGCGACGAAATCGGCGGCCAGGTCAGGCTCCGTCTTGACGACGCGCTTGAGCCGCGTCGCCATCGCGTCACCCAGGTCGGGGTGGAAGACCCAGATCGGCTCGGTGTCGGCGCCGGTCGCTTCGAGCAGCCTCAGCCGGTCCTCCTTGGGCCCCGGCATTGTGTGCTCGTGGGGCTTGACCTTTCCCTTCTCCCACGGCTCCACGCGCACCGCGGCGATCAGGCCCGTGCGCGATATCCGACCGCCTCCGTCGGGTGACGCGAACGTGTGGCGGTGGACATACAGGGCCGGCTGCTCGTCCTGCCTCAGCACACCATCGGCGAGCCAGCTTTGCAAGTCCTTGGCCGCCGCGGCGTAGCGACCATCACCCTCCTCGCGGTTGAGCACGATCCGTACGACGTTGTGGGGATCCCGCCCGTAGTAGGCCTCCTGCTGCTCGGGGCTGATGACGTCGTAGGGTGGCGACAGAACGGAGGCGAGGTCGACCCGCTCGGGGTCGTACGTGACCCCGCGGAAGGGTTGGACGTCAGCCACGCACCCGGTCGCCGCTAGAGCTCGACGTAGCGGATCTCGGACATGCCGTCGATCTGGTTGAGGCGCACGCGCACCTCGTCGGGCACCTCGTCGTCCACCTGTACGATCATCACCGCCCGGCCCCGGGGCGCGTCCCGACCCAGCTGCAGTGCGGCGATGTTGATGTTGGCCTCGCCCAGGGCAGAGCCGACGCTGCCGATCACCCCAGGTCGATCATCGTGGTAGGTGACCAGGAAGCGGCCCTCCGGCTGCACGTCGATGCGGAAGTCGCCCAGTCGCACCAGCCGCGGACCCTGGGGCAGGACCGTGGCCGCCGCCGTGAACGGCGCGCCCTTGCCCTTGACCGTCATGGTGAGCAGGTCGGCGTACTCGCCTCGACCACTGCTCTTGCGCTCCTCGACAGCGATGCCGCGAGTGGCGGCGATGAGGCGCGCATTGACGACGTTGATTCGGTCCTCGGTATAGGGGGAGAGCAGCCCGCGGAGAACCGCCGCGGTGACGTAGGAGACGTCATGGCGCGACAGCTCGCCGGTGAAATCCAGCTCCACGGTCTCGACGCCGTCGGCACCGGCCTGGGCATAGAGGCTGCCAAGCTTCTCCCCCAAGGCCACGAAGGGCTGCAGCGCCTGCATGTCCTCGGGCAGCACCGTGGGCGCGTTCACGGCCCACCGCGCGGGGCCGCCCTCGAGCACGGTGATGATCTGGTCGACGACATCCGCGGCCACACCCACCTGGGCCTCCTCGGTGGAGGCGCCCAGGTGTGGCGTCGCCACCACGTGGGGATGGTTCAGCAGCCTCGAGTCGTTCGGCGGCGGCTCGACCTCGAAGACGTCGGCGGCGAAGCCGGCGACCTTGCCCGACTCCAATCCCCCCAGAACGGCGTCCTCGTCGTAGATCCCACCGCGGGCCACATTGACCAGGCGCACGCCAGACTTGCACATCGCCAGCCGCTGGGCGTTGAAGAGGTGCTTGGTCGACGCCACCAGCGGCACGTGCACCGTGATCACGTCGGCCTTGCGGCAGAGCTCGTCCAGCTCCACCATCTGCACGTTGATCATCTCGGCCCGCTCGCGCGACACCATCGGGTCGTGGGCGATGACCTCCATCTCCAGCCCCTGCGCCCGCTTGGCCACCTCGCTGCCGATCGCCCCCAGGCCGACCACGCCCAGCGTTTTGCCCCGCAGCTGGAAGCCCATGAACGCCTTTCGGTCCCAATCGCCGTCGATCAGCGAGCGGTTGGACTGGGGGATGTTGCGGGCCAGAGCCATCAGCATTCCGATGGTGTGCTCGGCGGCGGCGATGGTGTTGCCGGCGGGCGCGTTGACGACGAGGATGCCGGCCTGGCTGGCGGCGTCGACGTCGATGTTGTCGACCCCCACCCCGGCGCGGCCGATGATCCGCAGCCGGGCGGCGGCCGCGATGTGGTCGGCGCCGACCTTGGTCTCGGAGCGCACCACCAGGGCGTCGTAGTCGCCGATCCGAGCGAGCAGGTCCGCGGGCGCCTGGCCGGTGACCACGTCGACGTCGAAACGCTCCCTGAGGCGCTTAACCCCGTCGTCGGCGATCGTGTCGGCGACCAGCACGCGGGGGCGGGGCGCCGCAGCTTTCAGGTGGCGGTCGGGGCCATCGTCGGCGGTCACCTCGCGGCCCCCGGCCGCGGCTTCAGCCTCCGCCATCCCCTTCGCCCCAGCGGCCGGGTCAGCCGGGGGTTGCGGCCGCTGTCTCCTCCGTGGCCGCCGTCAGGGCCTCGACCGCGCCCACGGGGGCGTCGATGTAGCCGATGTCGATCAGCCCCTTCTCCAGGCGCTCGACGATCTCGCGGGCGTCGTCGTTGGAGATGTCGCCGAGGTGACCGATGCGGAAGACCTGGCCGGCCAGCGGGCCCTGGCCGCCGGCCAGCTCCAGGTTATAGCTGTCGCGAAGGGTTCTGACCAGGGCCTTGTTGAGGTCCGCGTCGCCGCGTGGCGCGCGGACCGCGGTGACCGTGTTGGAGAAGAACATTGGGTCGGCGAACAGCTCCAGCTCCAGGGCGGTGACGGCGGCGCGGACGCCGCGGGCGATGCGAGCGTGGCGGGCGAACACCTCCTGGAGACCCTCCTCGCGGAGCATCTTCAGCGACTCCCGGAGGCCGAGGTAGATCGTCACCGGGGGGGTGGTGAAGGTCTGGCCCTTGTCCTCGAAGCCGAGCTCTCGGGCGAAGTCGAAATAGAACCGTGGCGACTTCGTGGTCTGGGCGAAATCCAACGCCGCCTGGCTGACGCTGATGAAGGCGGCGCCGGGCGGGAGCATCCAGCCCTTCTGGGAGCCGCTGACGGCCACGTCGACGCCGAGCTCATCCACCGGCAGGTCGATTGAGCCGATCGAGCTGACGCCGTCAACGGCCAGCAGGCGCCCGCGCTCCTTGACCACCCGGGCCACGTCGGCAATGTCATTGCAGACCGCGGTCGAGGTCTCGTTGTGCTGGATGAAGACGACCTTGGCCTCATGGTTCTCGTCGATCGCCCGGGCGACGTCGGCGGCATTGGCGGCGTGGCCCCATTCGTACTCAACCTTGACAACGTCGACGCCGTACGCGGCGCCGATCTTGGCCCAGCGGTCGCCGAAGGAGCCGATGCTGACAAAAATCGCCTTCTCGCCGGGGCTGGTCATGTTCTGGACCACCGCCTCCAGGCCGCCGGTGCCCGACGCGGGGAAGAGCATCATCGGGTTCTGGGTCTGGAAGGCCCACTGCAGACCCTCGCGGATCTCCTTGATCAGCGCCTCGAACGTCGGCCCGCGGTGGTTGATCATGGGCACGTTCATCGCGTCCAGCACGCGCTGGGGTACGGGCGTCGGTCCGGGTACGCGCAGCTGGAAGCTCATATCGCTGGCGATTCTATCGGACCGCCTGGTTGGGCCAGTCTCCGTCCGGGCCCAGGCGGACGACCCGCGCGGGGCCGTCGAAAACCGGTTCCTCGCCAGGGTTGATCGACTCGTCGGCGCCGCGGAAGACCAGGGCCACCACCCCTGGCCGATCGTCACCTGCGGGCTGGGCCAGGAGGGTGCCGCCGCCGTCCCAGCTGAAGGCCACCGCGCCGCCGGACATTTCGCGCGCGTCGCCCTCCAGGAGGTCGCCGAAGATGCGCCTGGCCACGTCGACATCGCCGCGGACCTGCGCGCCAAGGAAGGCAGCCGCGATTTCGCCGGGCGCCAGCGGCGCAGGCTCGTGCTCGGCCGCCCAGGGGCCGCCAACCTCGGCCAGCTGGACCACCGTGCCCAGGCCAAGCTTGGGATGGAGGAAGGCCTCCTTCCAATTGGAGTCGCTGAGGTCGACCTTGACCGGCTCGATGTTGATCGCCGCCAGCTCCCGCAGGGTCGCCTCGATGTCCGGGATCTTGAAGGTGACGTGGTGCGGTCCCGGCCCGGTGTGCTCCAGGAAGCGCTGCAGGAAGTCGTCCTTGGGGTCCTCGAGCGGCTGCAGCACCTCGAGCCGGATGCCGCCGGTGAAAGCCAGCTGCAGCCCGTCCCAGCTGGGCTCGCGGAAGCGGGCAACCTCGCGCCCGCCGAGGTCGCGTGAGAACTTCTGGGCCACCTCGTCCATGTCTTGGACCCCGAGGGCGAGATGATCGAGGATCGGCCTGCTGGCGCCGGCCATCAGCTCACCGGGTTCCCCGCGATCCGGTTGTGGCTAGCTGGTGTACGGCAGCAGCGCGATGTGCCGCGCCCGCTTCAGCGCCACCGTCAGGCGCCGCTGGTGCCGGGCGCACGTGCCGGTGACGCGGCGGGGCAGGATCTTGCCTCGCTCGGAGATGTACCGCCGCAACCGGGCGACCTCTTTGTAGTCGATGTCCTCGATCTTCTCCACGCAGAAGGCGCAAACCTTGCGGTGGGGGCGGCGGGCGCCGCGATCCATGTCAGCCACGGGTGACCTCAGAAGGGAATGTCATCAGGGTCGATCTCCTCGCTGCCGGCCGCGGGTGCGCCATTGCCGCCGGCGGGGGCGCCGCCGCTCGGCGCACCGGCGCCGGAAGCCGCTCCGGCTCCACCACCGGCAGCTGCGCCGCCGGTTGCGGCGAACTCGTCATCGGCAACCGCGGCCTCGCCGCTACCGCCGCCCATCGATGCGCCCCGGGACTCCAGGAACTGGACGTCCTGGGCGTTGATCTCGGTGGTGGTGCGCTTCTGGCCGTCCTGGCCCTCCCATGAGCGTGTCTGGAGGCGGCCCTCGACGTAGACCAGCGACCCTTTATGGAGGTACTGAGCGCAGATCTCGGCCAGGTTCCGGCGACCCTGGTTCCAGGCCACGATGTTGTGGAAGTCGGTGAACTCCTTGCGCTCGCCGTCGGGGCCGGTGCCATACCGGTTGGTAGCCATGCCGAATCGGGTCATGGCGGTTCCACTCGACGTGTAACGCATCTCGGGGTCACGGGTCAGTCGCCCGATCAGCATTGCCTTATTTAGGTTCATGACCAGCCTCCTCGTGTGCGTCGACGGGCACGCCCGCCTCTTCTTCTGTCTGTGGTTCCGTGCCGGCCACCGCCTCCTGGAGCGCCGCCGCCGGCGCCTCGGCGACGGTCTCGGCCTGCACCGAGTCCGGGTCGGCAGCCGAGGCCTCGACCTGTCCCGGCTCAACTGCGCCATCCTGTGCAGCAGGCTCCTCGCCATCCTCGATCACCGCCGCCGGCGCGGCCTCGGTCTCCTCCTCGGTCACCGCCGGCTCGTAGAGGGCGGCGAGGTCCTCGGGCGTGGCCTCCGGCACCACCACCTCCTGCTGTCCGATCGCCGGCATGTCGCGCTTGACGAGCAGATGGCGGAAGACCGTGTCCGAAATCTTTAGGACCCGCTCCAGCTCGCCGATCTTGGCGGGCTCGACGTCGAAGTTGGAGACGACGTAGTAGCCCTCGCGGTACTGGCCGACACGGTAGGCGAGGCGGCGCTTGCCCCACGACGCGGTCTTGGTGACATTGCCACCGTTGGCCACGACCAACTGGTGGACGCGATCAGTGGCGGTGGTCACCTGCTCCTCGTCAAGCTCGGGCTTGACGATGAACATCAACTCATAGGACGCCAAATGGGGACCTCCTTCCATTGGGATTGACCACCTCTTCGCCAGGCTCGGCGAGGACGGCCGGAAAGGCAACGACGAGGGATTCTAGCAGCCGGTCGAACCGGGAATTGGCTATTCTAAGAATGGCGGCTGGACCGGTGGGATAAGTCCGGGGCCGTCTGTCGGGAGAGGAAGATGAGTGGAATTCGCGTACCCGCGAGGCTGTCTGTCGTCGCCACGGCCGCTTGCCTGGCGATTCTTGTTTCCGGGCTGATGGCAGCCGCGCCGTCCCGGAGCGGCAATTCCCTTACGGCCAGGGCTGCCGGCAACGCCATCGCTTTCGAGGTTCCGCGTGTCGTCGACCCGATCCATACATATGGCGAGCCCGACATCGCCATCAACAGCAAGGACGCGCTGGCGGGCTTCAACTACGTGACCCAGCCCAGCGACCAGACTACGGGCAACGTGGCCGTTAGCGGACCGGCCGGCACCGGCGTTCAGCGCAGCGTTTGGGAAGCGTCGGTCGACGGCGGCCATACGTTCAGGACGATCGCGCGTAATCCCCTGAACCTTCCGATTCCTGCCCTGCCGCCCAACCAGGTGGCCCCCTTCGTCGCCCCCGGTGGCGGTGACACCGAGATCAAGTACGACCACACGGGCAAGCAGTACTTCGCCGACCTGTGGGCGCTGGCCTGCCAGCACACCGCCACCCGGACGACGGACGCGGGCGGCGTCGAGCATGTCGCCGAGGCACCGGGGGGCGGATGCAACAACGCCAAGAACCAGGGCTCCGACCGGCAGTGGATCCTGGTCAAAGACGGAAACCTGGCGCCTGTGCCGGAGTTCGCGTCGTCGACCAGCAGCGCCGCGGCGCCGCTGACCTACATGGAGTACAACGACCTGACCGGCGCTCAGTGGATGAGCAGCACCGACGGCCTGACCTATGCCAACGCCCAGGCGGACGGAGCCGGTGCCGGGGCCGCCGGGCCCACCGGCTACAACCCCTTCGGCGCCGACGGCGTGCCGTCGATCGACCAGCAGACTGGCAAGGTCTTCGAGGCTAGCTTTGGCGGCAGCGCCACCACGCTGAAGCTCAATATCGGCACCCCGCTCAGCGCCGCAGGGGACCTGTGCTTCCTCGACGCGCCGGCAACGTCGACCGTCTGTGACCACACCCACACGCTGGTGACGGTCTCGCCCGGTCGCCACAACGACAGCGGCGCCACGGCCAGCTTCGTCGGCACCTCCATCGACATGAACCGCAACCTCTGGGTTGCCTGGGTCGACTCCAGCAGCATCCCCTCCCAGGACCAGACCTATGTCGCCGTGGCGGCTCCGCCATGGACCACCTTCTCTCCCGCAATCCAGGTCAGCTCACCGCCATCCAGGGTCGGCATCTTCCCCTGGATCCAGGCCGGCGCCGGGGGCATCGCCGACGTGGTCTGGTACGGCTCCGACGTGACCGCGGACCCCAGCACCAAGGCCAACCAGAAGTGGGACGTCTACCTGAGCCAGGTGGTGATGCCCCTGGGCCAGAACGGCTTCGTCGGGCCGGGCGGCAGCTACACCCCGACCAGCATCCAGCAGGTCAAAGTGACCCCTCACCCGATGAAGTACAACGACATCTGCCTGGCGGGCACCGGCTGCATCGCCCAGACCGGGAACCGCAACCTGGCCGACTTCTTCGAGATCCACACCGACCGCACGGGGGCGGCGATGATCGTCTACAACGACGCCTCCAACCCCTATTCCGAGCTGGCCCTGAGCGGCATCGAGGGCCTCAGCCATTTCGGCGCGCCGATAGTCACCATTGCCCGGCAATCGTCCGGCCCAGGGCTGTTGGGGACAGACGTAACCGGTCCGTCGAACGCGCCCGTGCCCGGGCTCGCCGACGCCGCCAATGATGCCCTGCTGCCCTACTTTGGCAGCGCCAAGACCAACCGCAGTGGCTTCGACATCCTCGACAACCACATCGGCACGGCGGGCCGCACCATGACCATCACCACCAAGGTGGTCGACCTGAGTAACCCATCGGCCACGTCCATCGACGCCTGCGAAATACCCAGCTGCCTGCTCGAGTACGTCACGCGCTGGCAGATGGGCAACCACGTCTACTACGGGATGATGGAGAACTCGGCCGCCAACCAGCCCCAGTTCTACGCCGGGGAGGCGACGGTGGTGGAC
This sequence comes from Candidatus Dormiibacterota bacterium, assembly GCA_049644325.1. Taxonomy (GTDB): domain Bacteria; phylum Chloroflexota; class Dormibacteria; order DASZGP01; family DASZGP01; genus DASZHA01. Next base: position 3,867 of record JBARRR010000143.1, on the reverse strand, counting down.
GACTGTTCGGTAAGCGCCTGCGACCCCCACATCATGCTGTATCCCGAGCTGCCGCCAAATGGGAACAGCGAGACGGGCCACGTGGACTGCCCGACCACGCCCAGCGTGGCGACTCCCTGCACCATCACCGAGACCATCAACCTCTCTGACATCGGCAACCCGGATAACAACAGCAAGCTGGAGGAGGTCGGCAGCTACGCGTTCTTCAGCAACCTCCCGATGTCCTCCATTGGCCAGGTGAGTGACCGCTTCGACCTCGTGCCGCAGGAAGTGGATGGGGTCTGCTGCTACAACTTCGGCGTCTCCGGGACGGTGCCGCCGCCGGCGGTACCAGGACCGACGACCGGGACCACCAACCTGCCCAACACCGGCGCCGCGATTCCAACCTTCGGCGTCCTGCTGATCGTTTTGGTGGCCGCGCCCCTGGCGCTGGATGCGTGGACCCGCCGCCGGCGGTTCAGCGCAGCTCGCTGATGCGGATCAGGTTGCCCGCGGGATCGCGGAAGGCGCAGTCGCGAATTCCGTATGGCTGATCGATCGGCTCCTGGACGACCTCGGCGCCGCCGGCCTGCAGCCGCTCGAAGGCGCCGTCGAGGTCGGCGGTGGCCAGGACGATGATGGCGTAGGTGCCCTTGGCCATCATCTCGGCGATGGTGCGGCGCTCGTCGTCGGTAATGCCGGGGTCGGCGCCTGGCGGGTACAGGACGATGGACGTGCCGGGCTCGCCCGCGGGGCCGACCGTGATCCAGCGCCTCCCGCCGTATCCGACGTCGTTGCGGACCTCGAAGCCGAGGGTGTCGCGGTAGAAGGCCAGGGAGGCGTCCGGGTCGTTGTGCGGGAGGAAGCTCGAGTGAATGGTGATGTCCATGGCGGTCATGCTAGCTGCGGCTCAGGAACTGGCGCTTCTCGATTCCTGATCAGTCTGGTCACCTGTTTCCTCCCGGTCTAGCAGGCCGGCGCCGCAGGGCCTCGGTCAGGTGCCGACGTAGGCCGCGAGGTGCTCGCCGGTGAGGGTGGAGCGGGCGGCGACGAGGTCGGCGGGGGTGCCCGTAAAGACGATCCGGCCGCCGTCGTGGCCGGCGCCGGGGCCGAGGTCGATGATCCAGTCGGCGTGCGCCATGACCCCCTGGTGGTGCTCGATGACGATGACCGACTTGCCGGAGTCGACGAGCCGGTCGAGCAGGCCGAGCAGATGCTCGACGTCGGCGAGGTGCAGGCCGGTGGTCGGCTCGTCGAGGACGTAGACGCCGCTCTTCTCGGCCATGTGGGTGGCCAGCTTGAGCCGCTGGCGCTCGCCCCCGGACAGCGTGGTCAGCGGCTGGCCGAGGCTGAGGTAGCCGAGCCCGACGTCATTGAGCCGGGTCAGGACGGCGTGCGCGGCCGGCGTGCTCGCCTCGCCGGCGCCGAAGAACTCCTCGGCCTCGGTCACCGACATCGCGAGCACCTCGGTGATGTCGCGGCCGCCGAGGTGGTACTTCAGCACCGATGCCTGGAACCGCTTGCCCTCGCACTCCTCGCAGGTGGTGGCGACGCCGGCCATCATCGCCAGGTCGATGTAGATGACGCCGGCGCCGTTGCAGTTGGGGCAGGCGCCCTCGGAGTTGGCGCTGAACAGCGCCGGCTTGACACCGTTGGCCTTGGCGAACGCGGTGCGGATGGGGTCGAGCAGCCCGGTGTAGGTCGCCGGGTTGCTCCGCCGCGAGCCGCGGATGGCGACCTGGTCGATCGACACCACGCCCGCGCCGGCGGGGATCGACCCGTGCACCAGGGAGCTCTTGCCGGAGCCGGCGACGCCGGTGACGACGACAAGCACCCCAAGCGGGATGTCGACGTCGACATCGCGCAGGTTGTGCACCGTCGCGCCGCGGATCTCCAGCTTGCCGGTGGGCGTCCGCACCGTCTTCTTGAGGGCGGCCCGGTCGGCGAGATGGCGGCCGGTGAGGGTGCGGCTGGCCCGCAGCCCCGCGACCATGCCCTGGAAGCAGACGGTGCCGCCCGCCTGGCCTGCGCCCGGGCCGAGGTCGACGACGTGGTCGGCGATCGCGATGGTCTCCGGCTCGTGCTCCACGACCAGCACCGTGTTGCCCTTGTCCCGCAGCCGCAGCAGCAGGTCGTTCATCCGCTGGACGTCATGGGGGTGCAGGCCCGCGCTGGGCTCGTCGAAGACGTAGGTGACGTCGGTCAGCGAGGAGCCGAGCTGGCGGATCATCTTGACGCGCTGCGCCTCGCCGCCCGACAGGGTGCCCGCCGGCCGGTCCAGGGAGAGGTAGCCCAGCCCGATCTCGGCGAAGGAGTCGAGAGACTGCTGCAACGTCGCGAGCAGGGGCGCCACCGACGGCTCGTGGAGGCCGCGGACCCATTCGGCGAGGTCGGTGATCTGCATCGCGCATGCATCGCCGATGTTGAGCCCCTTGATCTTGGAAGACCGCGCGCCCTCGGCGAGCCGGGTGCCGCCGCACTCGGGGCAGGTGGCGAAGGTGACCGCCCTGTCGACAAACGCCCGGATATGCGGCTGCAGCGCGTCGGGGTCCTTGGAGAGCATCGACTTCTGCACCTTGGGGACGAGCCCCTCGTAGAGGAGGTTGACGCCCTTGACCTTCACCCTGACCGGCTCTTTGTAGAGGAAGTCGTCGAGCTCCTTCTTGGTGTACTTGCGGATCGGCTTGTTGGGGTCGAGGAAGCCCGACTCAATGAAGATCCCCGTTGTCCACCAGCTGTCGGTCTTGTAGCCGGGGATCGTGATGGCGCCCTCCGCGAGCGACTTGGAGTCGTCGAAAAGCTGGGTCAGGTCAATATCGGAGACCGTGCCCCGGCCCTCGCAGCGCGTACACATGCCGCCGATGCGGCTGAAGGTCGCTTTCACGGTCTTTTTGGCGCCGCGTTCGATCGTGATCGCACCGCTGGCTCGGACCGAGGGCACGTTGAAGGAAAACGCGCTGGGCGGGCCGATGTGCGGCTGCCCGAGCCGGCTGAAGAGGATGCGCAGCAATGCGTTGGCGTCGGTGGCGGTGCCGACGGTGGAGCGGGGGTCGGCGCCCATCCGCTGCTGGTCGACGATGATCGCGGTGGTCAGCCCTTCGAGCACATCGACCTCCGGCCGCGCCAATGTCGGCATGAAGCCCTGCACGAACGCGCTGTAAGTCTCGTTGATCAGCCGCTGCGACTCCGCGGCGATGGTGTCGAACACCAGCGAGCTCTTGCCCGAGCCGGACACGCCAGTGAATACCGTGAGCCGGCGTTTCGGGATCTCGAGGCTGACGTCCTTGAGGTTGTTCACGCGCGCGCCATGCACACGGATCAAATCGTGGCTGTCGGTATCGTGCTCCGCCGGCGACGGCGTGTCTGTCCGCGTGGCCGTGCTCATAGATGTCTTTGTGACGGATCAGTCTTCGGGAAGCGCAGCAAAGTCCTTCTTTGTTTTCGTATACCACCCCATTCCTTTTATGGGGTGTTTCCACCTACCCTGCATCGCCTTCGATGCGCTTTTGTGCGCTTCATCACCGCTGGCGACCATTTCTTTTAGATGGCTGTCTTGCGCTTTGATGACCTCATCAGCCGTGTTTCCATGGAACGCGACATCACATGGTCCACCCATTTGTTGGCAGGTCATTGTTTTCATATTTTGTGGACCTCCTTTACGGTCAGCGGTCCTGGAGCAGCCCGAGCACGTTGCCGTCAGGGTCGGTGACGGTGGCCACCAGGCGGCCGCCACCGACGTCGTGCGCGGGCTCCTTCACGGTGGCACCCGCGGCGGTCACCTCGGCCAGCTTCGCCTCGATGTCCGGCACGTGCCAGTAGGCCACCGGCGAGGTCATGCCCTGCGGTCCACCGCCCGGCACCAGCCCGATGTGCTGGCCCTCGGCCTCG
>JBARRR010000142.1:0-3877 GCA_049644325.1 Candidatus Dormiibacterota bacterium | reverse complement strand
GGTCCGCGGTATGGCTGATCTGCAGGTAGCGCAGGATTCCAACCAGCACCAGCGGCCACGTGAGGATCATGTCGCTTGAATTGAGGCGGCCGCTGATGCTGACGGCATAGATCGCGTACAGCACGATGATGCTGGCCGCCAGGACCGAGAGCAATTGGTCCAGCATGGCCATCGAGTAAATGCGCAGGCTCTGGCGCGCCTGGCCGAAGCCATCGCCGAGGAGCGACAGTTCCGCGCGCCGCTTTCCAAATCCCAACATCACCGCCAGCAGCAGGGTGAGCGCCAGGAACCACGGGGACATGGGTACGTGGCTGGCAGCCGCCCCGGCGATGGCCCGCAGGACGAACCCCACCGCGATGATGAAGACGTCCAGCGGTGCTTGGGAACGGCCCCAGTGGGAATAGACGATCATCAGGGCGACGTAGATCAGGATCAGGGCAGCGACCGCCGGCGCGGCCAGGTAGCCGACCGCGACCGCCGCCAGGGCCAGGATCAGCGCGATCACCACCGCGGTGCGACCGCCCACCTCGCCGGCGGCGATTGGGCGGCTGCGCTTCAGCGGATGAGCGCGGTCGACCTCGGCGTCCAGTAGGTCGTTATAGACGTACCCTGCGCTGCTCACCAGGCAGAAGGCGGCAACAGCCAGCAGCGTGTGGCCCAGCACGTCGGGTCGGGTCAGCTCGGCGGCGAAGAGCGGGGCCGCCAGGACAAGAAGGTTCTTGGTCCACTGTCGCGGCCGAAGCAACGTCCAGAGGGCGACCGCCGTGCGCCACCAGGTACGCCGGTCAGTGGTCTGCTGGCTCGATCCAGCCACGGTCCGAGGTTGCACGACGTCAGCGTAACGCTCAGAAGCACGCCCGGGCATCTTAGAGTTGGCGGGTTGAAGACCTCGATCGTGGACAATTCCTTGATGGTCGCCGGCAGCCAACGGCATCAACAATTGACGGGGTGGGGCCGCACGGCGCCCACCCTGGCCGACGTGCGCCGGCCCCAGCGTGCCGATGAGATCGCCACCCTGCTGAGCCAGGCGCCCTCCCGAGGTGCGATTCCCAGAGGGCTCGGACGTAGCTACGGCGACGCTGCCCAGAACGGCGGGGGGCTGGTTATCGAGACCGGGGAGCTGGATGGCATCGTGAAGTTCGATCCAGATCAGGGCGTCGCCACCGGGAAGTCGGGTCTGAGCCTCGCCGCCTTGATCCGAGCGGTCCTGCCCCTTGGATGGTTCATCCCCGTCAGCCCTGGAACCAGGCAGGTAACCCTGGGTGGCGCGGTGGCCGCCGATGTGCACGGCAAGAACCAGCACCGGGATGGCAATTTCTGCGACCACGTCGAGGCGATCGAGCTGCACAGCCCGGCGCGCGCGGGAACGATCACACGCGATTCGGATGCCGACGTCTTCGCGGCAACGGCCGGTGGCATGGGGCTTACCGGGGTCATCAGCACCGTCCGGCTTCAGCTGTTGCGGGTCGAGACCGCTTGGATGGTCGCCCGCGTTCGCCGACTCCCGAACCTCGAGGCGCTGCTCGCCGAGATGACCGACCTGGACGACAAGTTCCAGTACTCGGTGGCCTGGGTCGACTGCCGGGCGCGCGGGCGCAACCTGGGGCGGGCGGTCCTGACACTGGGAGACCACGCGCGATTGGATGACCTGGATCCCAAGAAACGACGCCAGGACCCGCTGAGATACCGCGACAGCACGTGGATGAGGGTCCCCTGGGAGCTGCCCTCGGGGGTGCTCAATCCGGCCAGCCTGGCGGCGTTCAACGAGGTTGTGTATCGCCGAGCGCCGGCCACCGCCCGGACGGGCTTGACAGGCATCGGCCCCTTCTTCTACCCGCTGGACGTGGTCTCGGGTTGGAACCGCGTCTACGGCAAACGCGGGTTCCTGCAATACCAGTTCGTCGTGCCATTCGGGGCTGAACAGGTCCTTCGTGAGGCGCTGGACATGCTTAGCCAGGCCGGGTCGCCGCCCAGTCTGTCGGTCCTCAAACGGTTCGGCCGAAAGGCATTCGGGCACCTCGGTTTTCCCATGCCCGGTTGGACGTTTGCGCTGGACGTCCCTGTTGGCAGCGACGACCTCGAGCGCGCCCTCTGCAGCCTGGACCAGAGCGTGGCCGAAGCCGGAGGTCGGGTCTACCTGGCCAAGGACTCCCGGCTGCGTCGCGAGCTGCTGCCCGTGATGTACCCGCGGCTTGCCGAATGGCGCGCCGTCCAGGCGGAGCTCGACCCCGGCGGCGTCCTCCAGTCCGACCTCAGCCGCAGGCTCGCCATGGTGCCGGCGCGGGGATGAACGCGCTGGTGCCAATCGAGTCGATCCTGGTCCTGGGCGGAACTTCGGAGATCGGGGAGAGTACGGCGGCCGAGCTGGTCCGCCACGGCGCTCGCAGGATCGTCCTTGCGGGCCGGGACGTCGATGCCCTGCAGGAGGTGGCGGAGCGGCTGCGGGGGAATGGCGCCGGCCAGGTCGAGCTCATCGCCTTCGACGCCACCGCCACCGAGACGCACGAGGAGGTTGTGCACCGGGCATTCTCGGACTTCGGCGACATCGACCTGGCCCTGATCGCATTCGGCATCCTGGGTGACCAGGAGATAGCGGAGCAGAGCGCGGCGGCGGCGCTCGAACTCGTCACCACCAATTTCGAGGGCGCGGTGTCGGTCGCCATTCCGCTGGTTCGCGAGATGAGGCGGCAGGGCCACGGCCACATCGCGGTGCTGTCATCGGTGGCGGCTGAGAGACCGAGGCGGGCCAATTTCGTCTACGGCTCGTCGAAAGCCGGACTGGACGCGTTCTTCCAGGGCCTGTCCGACAGCCTGGCCGGCACCGGGATCCACGTCATGGTGGTGCGTCCCGGCTTTGTCCACACCAAGATGACCGTTTCGTCCCCGCCGGCGCCACTGGCGACGACCCCCGAGGCGGTTGCTCGTGCCATCCGCCACGGCTTGGAGCGCGGCGCTGGGACGATATGGATCCCGGGCAAGCTTCGCTGGGTGATGAGCGGTATGCGCCATCTGCCGCGACCTCTCTTCCGCCGCATCACCTGATCGGCCCGACGGTGTCCGAGACCCCGCCCGCCGCCTCCAGCCCCCATGGGCCCCAGATGTCTGTGGTAATCGTCAACCGGGATGCCCGGGAGGCACTGCTGCAATGCCTGGAGTCCATCAAGCGTTTCCCGCCGGCGGTCGCGTGGGAGGCGATCGTCGTCGACAACAACTCGGCCGACGGCAGCGTGGCCGCCATCGCCGGCGACTTCCCGGAGGCCAGGATCATCTCCAACGCTGACAACCGTGGCCTGGCCCGCGCCAACAACCAGGGACTGGCGGCCGCGCGGGGCGAGGTGGTGTTGATCAGCAACCCGGACGTGCTAGTCACCGCGGGGGCGCTGGACGCCCTCTGGTCCGCGATGGAGCGCCACCCTCGGGCGGCGTTCATCGTGCCACGATTGGTCCATCCGGACGGCAGCCTGCAGACCAGCGCCGGGGACCTACCCCGGCTGCGCGAAGCCCTCCTGGGTCGCAGTGCCACCCGGCAGGCCGCGGCGGCCCGAGCTGATACCGCCACCGGGTATTGGTGGGACAGCTGGGCCCATGACGAGGAGCGAAGCATCGGCCACGGCGCGGAGGCGTGCTACCTGGTCCGGGCGGCGGCGATTGCCGAGATCGGGCCGCAGGACGAGCGGTTCTTCTTGGATTGGGAAGGCATCGAATGGAGCGCCCGTGCTCAGCGGCACGGCTGGCAGGTGTGGTTCACGCCCACGGCGGAGGTTGTGCACGTTGGCGGAGCCAGCATCAAGCAGGTACAGCTGCGCTGGGTGGTCTGGTCACACCGGGGCCTCTACCGCTACTTTCGAGCGCAGTCGCCCGCCCTGCTCCGACCCCC
>JBARRR010000141.1:0-1545 GCA_049644325.1 Candidatus Dormiibacterota bacterium | reverse complement strand
TGTCGGCCAGCGCCAGGTCCTGGTAGACGGTCTCGATCCCGAGGGCGGCCGCGTCGCGGGCGCTCCGAATGTGGACCGGCCGCCCCTCGAAGTAGATCTGCCCGTGGTCCGGCTGGTGGACCCCGGCGATACAGCGGGTCAGCACCGACTTCCCCGCGCCGTTGTCCCCGCAGAGGCCGGTGACCTGCCCCGCCGGCAAATCGAGGTCGACGTGATACAGCGCCTGCACCGGACCGAAGTGCTTGTCGATCTCCCGCAGCTTTAGCAACGCGTCAGGCACGGGCCACGCTCCCGATGCCGGCCCCGCGCCGGGATAGGACATCGACCAGCACCGCGGCGAGGAGCACGGCGCCGGTGACGACGTATTCCCACTGCGCGGCCAACCCCAGCAGGGCCATGCCGTACGCGATGCCGCCGATGACGAGGCCGCCGAGGACGCCGTGGATCGCCCTGCCCCGGCCACCAAAGAGGCTGGTGCCGCCGATGACCGCGGCAGCGACGGCGTAGAGGACGAGTTGACCGGGGTCCGCCGTGTTCGTGCTGAATTGGCCGTAGAAGAACGAGCCGAGCAGGATGCCGGCGATCCCGGCGGTGACTGAGCTGAGGACGAAGGCCCAGGTCCGGACCACGGGCAGGCTCACGCCGGCTCGTCGGGCCGCCTCGGGGTTGCCGCCGATGGCGTAGACGTAGCGCCCGAAGCGGGTGCGCTGGAGCAGGAGCGTCCAGGCGCCGAGCACAGCGAGGACGATCGGAATCACCCAGGGAACCCCCTCGATCGTGCCAATGTTCGCCCGGTTGACGCCGCTGAGCGCCACCACGCCGATCCCGACCGCCGCCATTAGGGCGATCCTGATGGCGGTGAGGCTCGCCGGCGGGGCCACCAGGCCGCTGCGGCGCCGGGCGGACCCGCGCAGCCAGAGCGCCGTGCCGCCGGCCGCGACCACGACCGCCAGCGCGATCCAGCCGGCCACGGGGTCGATGAAGCCTTGGACCAGGTTGTAGATCACGCTCTGGTTGGGCACCGATGAGCTGACCGACACGCTGCCGTCGGCGCCGCCGAGGACCAGGACCAGGATCCCCGAGAAGAGGAGGAACCCAGCCAGGGTGACGATGAACGAGGGGATCTTCAGGCGGGCGACGAGGCTCCCCTGGAGGGCGCCGATCGCGGCGCAGATGAGCAGCGCGGCGAGGATCGCCCCCCACCACGGCAGGTTGGGCCGGGGCGCCTGGACCAGCTTGAATGCGATGACCCCGCCCAGGAGGGAGACGGAGCCGATGGAGAGGTCGATCTCACCGACCAGCAGGACGACGATTTCGGCCATCGCCAGAACCATGTACACCGTGCTCTCCTGGAAGATGTAAATCAGGTTGCTCGGCCGCAGGAAGGCGTTCTCGGGAGTAGCGATCTCGAACGTGACGGCGACCACCACGATGGCGAGGACCACGGGCAGCACGCCGCTGTCGCCGTTCTTCACCCGAGCCAACCACCCGCGCAGGTACTGGCCCAACGACTGGGCGAGGATCTCGGGCGGGACCTCGGCGACC
>JBARRR010000140.1:0-6800 GCA_049644325.1 Candidatus Dormiibacterota bacterium | reverse complement strand
GGGTTGCTAGAGGTTGTGGGCCGCGTTGAGGAACTCGGCGCGCAGCTCGGGCTTGTCCTCATAGCCGCCGCGCCAGAACGAGGTCCAGGTGTGCGAGCTCTCCTCGCGCACGCCCCGCATCTGGGTGCAGAGGTGCACCGCCTCCAGGTGGACCGCCACGCCGTGGGGCTCGAGGATGTCGACCAGGGTGTCGGCGATCTGCTGTCCGATCCGCTCCTGGACGGTGAAGCGGCGGGCGAAGAGCCGCACCAGCCGCGTCAGCTTGGAGATGCCGATGATGTGCTCGTGGGCGATGTAGCCGACGTGGGCCACACCGTGGAAGGGGAGGGCGTGGTGCTCGCAGAGGGAGTAGAAGTGGATTGGTCCCTCGATGATCTGGCTGATGCTGCAGTCCGGGCCACCCCGGCACTCGGTGGGAAAGGCGGTGAGCAGCTTGTGGTCGCCCTCATATCCGTAGGTGGAGTCGAACAGCGCCTTGACGTAGCGGGCCGGGGTGCGCTCTGTACCCGGGGTGTTGAGGTCCATGCCGAAGGCCTCGAAGATCTCGGCCATGTAGCCCTCATAACGCTCCCACTTGTCGGGGCTGATGATTCGGGGGTTGACTCGCTCCCACGCGGATAGGTCCTCGGGATCTTCGGCGATGCTGGCCATCGGGCTCCTCCTTGATCGACGTAGATCCTATGTGACCGTATGTGACAGTGAAGCCACGTGGAGTTCAACAGGGGCTGACTTTTGCGTCCTACCGAGTACATTGCGCATGTGACCCTGCATATGAGGGGGCCGCGTCGGTGCTTCGCGCCCGTCGTGCCCCGTGACCGTGGCTGAGGACTTCGTGACCGCGTATTTGCTTGACCGTGCCGGCCCTGATGCCAACGCCTTCGGCGCCAAGCTCGCCGGCCGCGAGGGCGTCGAGATCGTGGGAGGAGCCGACGACGTCGAGGACGCCCTCACCGAGCTGTCCCGGCTGGGCCCCGACGTGGTCCTGGTTTCCACCGATTTCGGCGGCGCCGGGTGCGTGGTCGCGGTCGAGTCGCTGATGTCGTTGCGGCCCGACAGCACGGTGGTGATGCTCAGCACCCGTGGCGACAAGGCCCTGGTCCAGGCGGGCCTGCGCGCCGGCGCCCAGGGTTCGCTGGATCGCAACGCCAGCCCTGGGGAAACCATCACCGCGCTGCACGTGCACAAGCGCCGTCGCCTGGGCGAGGACATCGACCTCTCGATGGCGGAGCCATCGGCCGACGAGCCCGTCCTGCGGGTCTCCGGGGCCCTTCCCGTCTTTCCCGGCGCATCGTCCCGTGACGACGAGCCGGGGGTCGAGGCCGCCGCCGTCACCGCCCCCCATTGGTCCGCCGACCCTGGGACGGGCCTTGAGCGACCGCCTATGGACAGCGGCTGGTCGGCGCCCGATGCGCCTGAGCCCGAGCCGGTGGTGCCGTCCTTCGATGAAGCCGCCGTCGCGGACATCGGCGGCGACATGGCCAGCCTTCGCTCTGAGCTGCGTTCCCAGGCCCAGGCGTCGGCGAAGGAAAAGCGCGGCTTCCGGCTCTTCGGCCGCCGCAAGCAGAAGAAGTCCAAAGACTGGGGCCCGGCCACCGCCACGGAGCACAAGGAGTCCTGATGAGCAACGTCCCCGAGGTCGACAACGGCGCCACCGCCGTCGAGACCATCGCCAGCACCCCACTGGGTATGGAGCCGGCCAACAGCTGGTACCCCAAGCGACCCCGCAGCTTCGAGGAGTCAGGGCTCAGCCTGGCCCTGACCCATGACCTCATCCTCAAGACCATCTACGCCGGCGCCCCGATAGCCGGCTTCGAGCTGGCCCGCCGGCTGCGCCTCGACTACGAGGTCCTCGAGGGCGGCGTCAAGGACCTGGCCACCGAGGGCCTGATCCAGTCGGCCGGCGAGGCCCGCCACAAGCCGGCCAAGCTGGACCGCGTCGAAGAGGGCCTGATGTACGCGATCACCGACCCGGGCCGCCAGCGCGCCCGGGAGGCCATCGACCGCTGCGCCTACGTCGGCCCTGCGCCGGTGCCCCTGGCGCAGTACAACCTGGCCGTAATCCGCCAGGGCCTGCCCGACGGCTTCGCCACCAAGGAGCGCGTCAGCGACTCCCTGGCCCACCTTGTGCTGCCGGAGCAGACGCTCAAGCTCCTCGGCCCGGCGCTCAACTCGCGCAAGTCGATCTTCCTCTACGGCCACTCGGGCAACGGCAAGTCCAGCATCGCCCGCGCCACCCGCTTCCTGCTGGGGAGCGGCATGTACATACCCAACGCGCTGGCCGTCGACGACCAGATCATCCGCCTGATGGACCCGGGCTTCCACGAGCCCAGCCGCGAGCCTCCCGACCACCGCGCCGACGCCCGCTGGAGCCGCTGCGCCAGGCCCTTCGTCCAGGTCGGCGGTGAGCTCGACATGTCGATGCTCGACCTCATCTACCACGCGGGGTCGAAGTTCTACGACGCGCCCCTGCAGATGAAGGCCAACTGCGGCATCTTCCTGGTCGACGACTTCGGGCGCCAGGTGATCGAGCCCCGCTCCCTGCTCAACCGCTTCGTCGTCCCGCTTGAGGAGAACGTCGACTACCTCAACATGTCGGCGTCGGGCCGCAAGATCGACATCCCCTTCAACATGCTCCTGATCCTGTCCACCAACCTGCAGCCCAGCCAGTTGATGGACGAGGCCTTCATCCGCCGTATCCGCCACAAGATCAAGATCCCCGATCCCACCGAGGAGGCCTTCCGCGAGATCTTCCGCCGCGAGGCGGAGCAGCAGGGCGTGGCCTTCCATCCGTCGGCGCTGGACTACATCCTCGACCGCTACTACCGCCATGCGCAGCGGCCGATGCGCGGGGTTCACCCCCGCGACATCCTGATGCATGTCCGCGAGATCGCCAGCTACGAGGGCGCCGAGCCGATCGTCCTCGACCAGGCCATCGTCGACGACGCCTGTGAAGCCCAGTTCGTCGGCGACCTGGAGGAGTAGCCGGCCTCACCTCCTATCATGACCATCACCGATGGCGACAGGACCCGCTCTTGTAACCGACGATAGGATCGTCCCGATCTGGCGGCGGACCATGTCGATTGGGCGCGAGGACCCCTCGACCGGCGCCCTCCCCGACATCGACCTAACCCAGGTTGACGTCAAGCGCGTGGTCTCGCGGCGCCACGCCGAGGTCTCGTACCGCGACAACGGCGCGGAGCTCCGCGACGTGGGCTCCACCAACGGCACCTACATCAACGGCACCCAGCTGCCGGTGCTGGTCTTCCGGCCGCTCAACGCCGGCGACCGGGTCAGCTTCGGTGGGGTCAACATGACCTACCAGGACCAGGCGGAGTGGCCGGACGAGATCACGCCGGAGTGGGATCGCCAGACCCTGATGTCGCGGCAGTCGGAGAAGGTCTTCCCGGCGCCGCCTGAGCACACGTCCGGCTCCAAGCTGGAGCCCGACCGGGTGCTGGCGACGGTGATGTTCACCGACATCGCCCAGTCCACGGTGCGGGCGGTCGAGCTCGGCGACCGGCAGTGGCTGGAGCTGCTGCACAACCACCATGCCCTGGTGCGCGTCTGCCTCAAGCAATTCGGCGGCCGCGAGATCGATACCGCCGGCGACGGCTTCCTGGCCGTCTTCGCCAGCCCCGCCTCGGCGATCCGCTGCGCCCTTGCCATCCGTGAGGGCGCCAACGGCCTCGGCATGCAGGTGCGCTCCGGGCTCCACACCGGGGAGTGCCTGATGCTGGGCAATGACATCGGCGGCATCGCTGTTCACATCGCCGCACGGGTGGAATCCAAGGCCATCCCGGACGAGGTGCTGGTCTCGGCCACCGTCAAGGAGCTGGTGGCCGGCTCAGGGCTTGGTTTCCGCGACCGGGGCGCCCGTGCCCTCAAGGGTGTTCCCGGGAAATGGCGCCTGTACGCGGTCGAGAGCCTGCCCGAGACGCCCGACGCCAATGTCACCGCGCCGATGCCGGCCGTGGTCGAGCCCGAAACCTGAGGCCGGGCTTGTGTGGAATTTTCCGCAGACGGCCAGGAAGACGCCTCCTAGAATTCGCACAGACGATTCGAGTAGAGGTGGGACGGAATGTCGGCAGGCATCGACGACTACGAGTTCAAGGGGACCATCGGGAGCGGCTCCACTGGCACGGTCTACCTGGCGCACCAGACCGAGCTGGACCGGGACGTCGCGATCAAGGAGCTGGCCCCCGAACTAGCCGCTGACCCGGCTTTCGTCAAGCGCTTCCGGGCCGAGGCGCGGATCATGGCCCAGCTCAACAGCGGCAACTGCGTCCGCATCTACGACTTCCTCCAGGCGGACGACGAGGCCTACCTGGTGTCCGAGTTCATCGACGGCGCCTCCCTGCGGGAGGTCGTCCAGAGCGTCGGCCGCCTCCGCCCGGAGCAGAGCCTGGGGGTGCTCAAGGGCGCCCTCATGGGGCTGAGCCGGGCCCACGCGATGGGCCTGGTCCACCGCGACGTCAAGCCCGAGAACGTCCTCGTCGACCAGGACGGTGTCTCCAAGCTGGCAGACTTCGGCCAGGCGGTGGCGGTGGGCGAGGCCGAGCTCGACAGCATGCCAACCGGGACGGCGGTGTACATGAGCCCGGAGCAGGTGCGCGGGCGCAAGCTCGACCACCGCACCGACATCTACTCCTGCGGCGTGATGCTCTTCGAGCTGCTCTGCGGCCGGCCACCGTTCGTCGCCGACGGCGCCCGCGCAGTGATGCGGATGCACGCCGTCGAGGCCGCGCCCAAAGCCGCCGACATCAACCCCGACCTGCCCGAGGGCATCTCGGTGATGCTGAAGAAGGCCCTGGCCAAGACGCCCGCCGCCCGCCAGCAGAGCGCCGACGAGTTTCTCGTCGAGCTCGAAGCGACCGCGGTCGCCGCTTTCGGTGAGGACTGGGAGGAGCGTTCCTCGATCAAGAAGCTGGTCCTCGCCCTCCTGCCGGGCGTGGCGCTGGCAGGCGCCGGCATCAGCGGCATCGGCATGGTCGTTGGCGCCGGCAGCATCGCCGCTCTCCTGGTGGCGGGCACCATCTACGGCCTCAGCCGCAACGCCGGCACCAACTCGGTCCAGGCGCGCGAGGTGGCGGCCAACACCCCGCCGGCGGTGGACATCATCCGCATCGAGAAGGTCGACCGCCAGCTGGTCCAGCAAGACGGCCAGGTGCTCTCGCTGCAGATCACGAACGCTCCGATTGCGTCCACTGGCGTCGTCGCCGCGGGGACCACCGAGTCGACCCCGGGTTCGACCGGCGGTAACGCCGGTGGCAGCGGTGGCGGCGGCGGCGTCAACCCGACTGGCCCCGGCGCCGGACCACCTCCGCCTCCGCCTCCGCCGCCACCCCCGGCGTCGGCGCAATGCACCGTGGTGCCGGGTCAGAACCAGCTGCCCCAGCCCCTCCCCGGCGTCCTCAGCGGCGCCTGCTCCACCGTCAACGGCGTCCTCGGCGGGCTCACCGGGGGGCCGTTGCCCCTGCCGGCGCCAGTAAAGCCGGCCCCTATCGCACCGCTCGGGCTCTGAGCCGAGGGTAAGGCCCACGGCGTCCCTTCCCGACCTGGCGGGTTTCGCCTTCATGCGCGAGCTGGGCAGGGGGGCCGTGGGTCGAGTCTTCCTGGCCCAGCAGCTGTCACTCGACCGGCCGGTGGCGGTCAAGCAGCTGCGGGGAGCTTCGCACGAGGGCTCCACGGCGTTGGAACGCTTCCGGCGCGAGGGCCGCGCCCTGGCCCGGATGGCGCACGAGAACATCGTCGCCGTCTATGACATGGCCGACGCCGGCGACGACCTGTACCTGGTCATGGAGTACGTTGACGGGCCGACCCTCGGCCGCCTATGGCGCGCCGGCGGGCTCTCCGTCCCGGCGTCCCTGGAGGCGGTCCGCCAGGTTTCTGCGGCCCTGAGCTACGCAAGCAAGCTCGACATCATCCACCGTGACCTCAAGCCGGAGAACGTCCTCATCGCCGCCGACGGCACCTGCAAGGTGGCCGACTTTGGCTTGGCCAAGCTGCTGGCCGCGCAGACCAGCTTCATGACCCAGGTGGGGGCGGTGATGGGCACGCCGGCCTACATGTCGCCCGAACAGGCGCTGGGCTCGGGCGACGTCGACCAGCGCACCGATGTGTACTCGCTGGGGGTCGTGGCCTACGAGCTCCTCGTGGGGAGGCTGCCGTTCTCCGAAGACCTGGGAGACGTTGAGATGCTGGAGGCTCACCTCAGCGCACCGGTGCCCGATCCTGCAACCGTGGTCCCGGGGTTCCCCAGGAAGGTTGCCGCGACCCTGCTCAAGGCGCTCGAGAAGGAGCCGCGCCGGCGGTACCAGGGCGCTGAGGCGTTCTGGACAGACCTGGACAAGGCTGCGGACAAGGCGTGGCCGGGGTGGCCGGCGGAGGCGGACCTGGCCACGGCGGTCGCGGCAATGCCGCGTGCGGGCCGGGCAGCGTCCACTGCAGAAACCCGGCTATCGCGCCCGCCCATGCCGAATCCGCGGGGCGGCGCGCTGGAAACCCTGGCCGATGGCGTCGGCGCGCTCGAGACCCAGCTCGATGGGGGCGCTGGCGCCAAAGAGACCAGGGTGGACGGTGGCGCCGGTGTGGCCGAGACGCTCATCGATGCCGGCGGGAGCCCATTGATCACCCAGGCGGACGCCGGCGCCGCCTTCGAGACGCAGGTGGAGGAGCCGGCCGGTTCTATCGGCGGCGGCTCGGACCGGATGGCGGCGGGCGTTCCCGCGGCGACCCGCGCGCCGGCGAGGAGCACCCTGCCGAGCATCGAGAGGAAGAAACTCGACCTGCCCCAGTACCAG
>JBARRR010000139.1:0-23871 GCA_049644325.1 Candidatus Dormiibacterota bacterium | reverse complement strand
GTCCTGCTCGACGTCGAGACCGGAAAGCGAACCCCGGTCTGGGTCGAGGTCGATCAATACACGCAGGAGTCGGGCCTTGTCGCCACCGGGTCGGTGCAGCAGGACCTGGTCATCCACCCGGCGGTCAACCTCACCGACGGGCACCGCTACATCGTCGCCCTGCGCCACCTGGTCAAGGACGACGGCAGCACCGCGCAGGCGTCGGCCGGCTTCAAGGCCTACCGCGACGGGATGGCATCGCTGACCGACCCGCGAACGGGCCACATGGAGAACGTCTTGAGGACACTGCAGCGCGCGGGGGTCAGGCGCAACGATCTCTACCTCGCCTGGGACTTCACCACCGCCAGCACCACGAACGTCACCGGGCGCCTGCTGGCCATCCGTGACGACGCCTTCGCCCAGCTCGGCGATACCAACCTCGCCGACGGCAGGGTCGCCGGCGGCGCCCCCGCGTTCACGGTCGACGCGGTGACCAACTACACGCCGGCGCAGAACAGCCGCCTGGCGCGGCAGGTCGCCGGCCACTTCACGGTGCCCTGCTACATCGCGCCGACGTGCGATCCACCGCAGAAATGCGCGGCGCTGACGCAGTCGATCTTCAACGACTGTCCCACCCCGGGGCAGTTCGCCCTCGACCCGCTGAACCCCGATGCCACGCCGACGAGGGTGCCGGGCTCGACCTACCAGGCCAACTACATCTGCAACGTCGGCCGGGGGGCCTATGAAAACCACCAGACGATGCGACCGGTCGAGTACGGCCACGGCCTCTTCGGTAGCGCCGGGGAGGTGAACTCCAGCCCCCAGCAGGACATGGCGTCACGGTTCGGGATGATGTACTGCGCCACGGACTGGTTCGGGATGGCCACCGCGGACGTGCCCAACGCGGTCCTGGCGCTGGCCGACCTGTCGCGCTTCCCCTTCCTCACCGACCGTGTCCAGCAGGGTGAGCTCAACTTCCTCTACCTGGCTCGCGCCATGGTCCACCCTGGCGGATTGGGGTCTAATGCCGCGTTCCAGTGGGCCGATGGGACGTCATTCATCGATACCCGCCAGGCCTACTACGACGGCAACAGCCAGGGCGGCATCTTCGGCGGCACGGTCTGCGCGGTGTCCGTCGATGTCAACCGCTGTGTCCTGGGCGTGCCGGGGATGGACTACTCCATCCTGCTCCCCCGCTCAAGCGACTACGTCGCCAACAAATCGCTCTCACAGTTCGACCCCACCACGTTCAAGCCGACCGACCCCACCGGTTCGATCGGGTACTCCAACGTCTTCGACACCGCCTACCCCGACCAGTCGCAGCGGATGCTGGTCCTCGACCTCATCCAGACGCTGTGGGACCGATCTGATCCCAACGGCTACGCCAGCCACATGCGGACAGGGCTGCCCAACACGCCGCGCCACAACGTCCTGCTCCAGGTCGGGTATGGCGATCACCAGGTGGCCAACATCACGGCCGAGACCGAGGCCCGCACCATCGGGGCCCGCGGCCTGTATCCGCCACTGGTGACCAAGCGCTTCGGGACCTACCAGGACGTGTTCTGGGACATTCCCGAGATCGGTGCCTTCCCGTACGAAGGCTCCGCCATCACCCTGTTCGACACCGGGCCGGTGCGGACGGTTCCGCCTGGCGGCAACAACGGCACCGACCCCCCACCCACCGCCGATGTGCCCAACCGTTCAGGCCAGGACCCCCATGAAGCGCCTCGACGGGCGCCCTGGGGGCAGGTCCAGAAATCCGACTTCCTCACGGTCAGTGGCCAGGTGACCAACCCCCAGCCAGGCGGGGCGCCCTACTTCGCGTGGGGCTGGGACGGCGTCACCGGGCTGTAGGAGCAGCAGTCCCAGTCGAGGTCAGGCCAAGGCTCGCACAACGCCAACCAGGTTCCCCTCGGAGTCCTTGAACCATGCCGCCTCACCCCCGTCGGGAGTCTGGGCGATGCCGTTCTCGGTGTGGATCTCGGGGGTGTTGTACTCCTCGAAGACCACGCCCCGATCCCGCATCGGCGCGACGGTCGCGGATACGTCGGTGACCTGGATCACAGCCTGTGTGAATTCGCCACTGGACCTGCCTTGGGCCGGGTAGACAAACAGCTCGTTGGCGCCGTCGCCGACGGTCAGGCCCACGAGCCCGTCGGTTACCTCCAGTCCGACCTTCTCGCTGTAGAAAGCCTTGGCGCGACCCAGGTCCTGGGCCGGCAGCACCGCCGTGATCGCCGATGTCTTCATGTCCATTCCTCCTTTTAACTACGGCGTTACCTGGGGCCAGGCCAGGCTGAGGCCGCCATCGACCGAGATGTGGGCGCCGGTCACGTATGAGGATGCGTCCGAGGCCAGGAACACCGCCACCCCGGCCACCTCACCCGCCTCCCCCCAACGGCGGAGGGGCACGGCCGACACCGCTGCCTCAGCCGACTCCCGGGTGGCCAGCACCTTGCGGTTGATGTGCGTCTTGATCCAGCCCGGGCCGAAGGCGTTGACCCTGACGCCATGCGGACCCCATTCCTGGGCCAGCGTCAGGGTCAGGCTGAGGACGCCCGCCTTGGCTGCGCCGTAAGCGGTCTGCGTCGGGAACGGCTTGAAGGTCGTGACCGAGGTGTTGTTGATGACCGACCCGGTCCCCCTTTCCACCATGTGCGCCCCCACCTTCTGGCAGAAGCGCGCGACGCTGAAGAGGTTCAGCTCGACGATGCGGCGGAAGCCATCGTCGCGATAGTCCAGCAGCGGTGCGTTGAAAACCGGCCCGCCGGCGTTGTTCACGAGCACGTCGATCCGGCCGAGGCCGGCCAGGGCGAGCTCGACACCGGCGTCGATTTCGTCCCAGTTGCCGACGTCACAGGGGATCGCCACCGCCTGGCGTCCGAGGCTGCGTACACGGTCGGCCACCCGCTCCAGCTCCGAGGCTGACCGCGCCACCAGGGCCAGGTCTGCCCCGGCCTCGGCGTAGGCCGCCGCGATTTCCTCGCCGATCCCGCGCGAGGCCCCGGTTACCAGCGCCGTCTTCCCCTCCAGCGAGAAGGCCTCGAGTCCCATCCGCCCAATCGTCTCGCATCGGCTGGGATTGGTGTGACCTCTGATCAGACCTGGTGCAGGAGCTCTCGCGCCTGGTCGGCTTTGTCGAGCAGGAAGTCGGTGACCTCAGCCCAGCGATCGACGATCTCGACCGCGGAATGACCGAACACTCGCTCAAAGCGGGAACGCAAACGGTCATCGAGAAGGTAGATGGCCATGGGGAACAGGCCGTAGTGAAGGGATGCGGCCGCGGTCTGGCCCAGCCGCACCAACTCTGGCCGGCCGGTCCAACCAGCCCTCTCCAGACCATGCATATAACTTTCGGACACCAGCTCATCAGTGATGCGCAACTGAGTCGGATCAAGATCGTAGAAGCACGCACTAGCTGCGGAGATCGATGCGAGTTCCGAACCGACAGCCCCCATTCCGGCGTAGGACCAGTCGAGTGCCACCACGTCTCGGTCGCCATCGAGGATCATCAGGTTGCGGGGGAAGGCGTCGAGGTGACAGAAGGTCTGAGGCAGCCTTTCCAGCGCATCGAGAAACGTCTCTCGCTCCGCCCAAAGCCGCTCGACCCGCCGCAGCTGACCGTCGGGCCAGCACCGCCGCACCAACGGGTGGTCCCGCAGCGCGCCCAGCTCGGCGAACGCCGGCGCGAAGTCGTCGACGAATTTCCGGAGCCACTGTCGGCTCAGGTGGTCTCCAACGGGCAACGACCGCCCGGCCAGGTAGGCGCCGTTGAACTCTCCCAGGCGGCGCGCGGCCAGCTCATATCTCGTGGGGCCCCAGCCCGAGCCCACGGGGTCGGCCACGTCTTCCAGCCAGATCCAGGCGGTTGCCCCGTCGACGCGGTCTACCGCGTAACAGCGCGGCGCCCTGATCCCCGGAAGCTCGTCGAGCAAACCCGACTCATAGATGAGGACTTCGCGCTCCCAGTAGTTGGGGTGAGACGGGTCGATGTTTCCGCCGAACTGATCGTCGGAGGCGTGGACGATCTTGAGGATCAAAGACCACTTAACTGCACCGTTGAGGCCCTCGGCCTCGCCGGTGACTCGGTAGAGGCCGCCGGTGGTCTGGTTGAACGCGACATGAATGGCTTCCTGCCGCCAGCCAAGCAGCTTGACGGAGGCGCTCCCGAGGACCGTGGAAACCGGTCCCCGGAGCGCCGCGTCATCTATTTCAAGGAGCGCCGGCACTCGAGTTGCTGGGGGCGAGGGCCAGCTCCTCGATGAGCTTCACGGTGTCCTCCGGGCTGGGGAGGTCCTGCATCTGGGCCTGGAACTTCTTGGCCTGGGCCCGGTAGCTCGGCTCCTGGAGGACCTTCTGGACGGCGCTTCGAACCGCGTCCGCGGTGCGGTTGTCGGGGGCGATCACCTCGGCGATGCCCAGAGCGGCCGCGCGCTCGGCGTTGTACGGCTGGTCCGCCGTTATCGGCATGACCACCATCGGCACACCGGCGATCGAGGATTCCTTGATGCTGTTGAAGCCGCCATGCGTAACGAACAGGTCGCACTGCTCCAGGAGCAGGACCTGCGGCACGTATGACTCCAGGCGGACGCTGGGTGGCAGGGTGCCGAAGCGGCTGGGATCCTGGCCGGGTCCGATGGCCACGACCAGGTTGATCGGCTCATCCTTGAGGCCTTCGATGATCGCTTCGAGCGCGCCGGGAGTGCTGTTGAAGACGGTGCCCAGGCTGGCGAAAACCGTCGGCCGGTCGTCGAGCTGCCTGGCCCATTCCGGGAGCGTGGCCCCCTTGGGAACTGCGCTGGTGTGGCGAACGTAGCGCGTGTTCGCCGGGCGGGGGGCATCGTCACCGTCCCAGGCCGGCGGGATGAAGGCCAGGTTCATGTGGCGGTAGGGCATCCGGTTGTCCGGGTCCGCCGGTAGCCCCAGCTTCTCTCGATGCCGCGCCATGGGCTCGGCTACCAGGCGGTTGTTGCCGGGGAAGTAGTGGACGTCCGGTGAGTCGACGGCAGAGTAGCCGTTGCCCGCGATCGAGACATGGGGGATGCCAAGCTTCTCAGCGACCAGGCAACCGGAGTACTCCATCGCCTCCCTGACGATCAGGTCGGGGCCCCATTGGGTCGCGAACGCCAGCACGTCCGGCACCATCCGGTCGGTCGTGATGTCGGCGAACACGGTGATGACGAACTTGCCGAACTCGGGCCCCGGCGGAGGCATCGGCGGAAAGGCCGTCCAGGTTGAGAAATCGTGAGTGAGCCAATCCAGCCCCGCATCCTGGTGCGTCAGGCCGAAGGCTTCCACCTCCTCGCGGAAGGATGGACCGGAGCACACGACCACCTCGTGTCCTGCTTTGGCCAGGGCCTGGGCGACAGGGGCGATCGGATGAAGATGGCCGGTCGAAGGCTGGACCGTGAACAGGACTCGCATTGTGCACCTCCTCTCTGCTAAGATACGGTCAAGTATTGTGAGGATACGGTAACGTATGGCGACAAGGTTGTCAAGACCCGTTAAGCCGGGCTCCCGCTCATTGAGCGCCGGGGACTGGATTGACGCGGCCATGGAGGCGATCGTCGCCGGCGGGGTGGCCTCGGTCGCGGTCGAGCCGCTGGCGGTTCAGCTGGGGACCACGAAGGGCAGCTTCTACCACCACTTCCCCAACCGCGACGCCCTGATCATCGCCACGCTCGAGGAGTGGGAACGCTCGCAGACCGAGGCGGTTATCGAGAGGGTCGAGCTGATCCAGGACCCCGGAGAACGGCTCCGGGCGGTGCTGGCCGCCGCCTTCGCAGACCGTCCCGGCGGGCTCCGCGACGCCGCCCTGTTTGCCTCCGCGACCCACCCGCTGGTCAAGCCCACCGTCAGGCGGGTCACGGATCGGCGCCTGCGCTACTTCACCGAGAGGTATGTCCAGCTCGGCTTTTCCAGGCCGCGAGCGCGACGCCGGGCGGTGATGCTCTACCAGTCCTACCTCGGCTTGTTCAACACCATCCGACTCGGACTAGCCGACCTCTCGGACGCCGAGCTCGCTGCCCACGCTCGCGAGGTGCTGTCCACGCTGGTGCCGACCACCGTCCAGGAATAGCTCGCGTAGGCTGGTCCCATGGTGGGACGCGTGGTGGCGGCGTTCCCGCGGCAATCCCAAGCACACATGGCGCCCGCGCGACTCAGCCGCCGGGCGACGCTGCGGGAGGCGGTCTCGGTCTCGCTCGCCGGCGGTGTGATGGT
Source organism: Candidatus Dormiibacterota bacterium (assembly GCA_049644325.1). Classification (GTDB taxonomy): domain Bacteria; phylum Chloroflexota; class Dormibacteria; order DASZGP01; family DASZGP01; genus DASZHA01. The sequence goes on along the minus strand of JBARRR010000139.1, from coordinate 17,670 downwards.
GCTGGCGGGAGAGGAGCCCGGGGTCCGGTTGGGCGACATCGAAGCCGTCCACAGAGCCAGGGTTGGAACCCGGCGACTGCGATCGGACCTGCAGACGTTGCGGCCTGTTCTCAGCCGCGATTGGGTCGATCGCACCAGGCAGGAGCTGAGGTGGCTCGCCACCGCGCTTGGCGAGGTGCGCGACGCCGACGTGCTGCTGGTCGAGCTCCGCAAGCAGGCGTCCCAATTGGCGGAGATCGACAGGGCCGCGGCCGGCGAACTCATCGCCGAGCTGTCGCTGGTGCGCCGGGCGGCCCACGACCGGCTGCAGACTGTGCTCGACAGCGACCGTTACCAGGCCCTGCTGGCTGAGCTGAACGGCACCGCCCTCAGCCCACCGTTCGACCTCACTGCTGGCGAGCCTGATACCCCCGGTCGCCGGGTTCTGCGCCGCCTGGTCCGGAAGCCATGGCGACGGCTGCGGAGCCGCGTTCGCGGCATCGGCCGTCATGCCACCGACGAGACCCTGCACACGGTGCGAAAGCGGGCCAAGTCGGTGCGCTACGCCGCGGAAATGGCCACCCCGCTGCTGGGCAAGCCGGCCAGGAGGCTGGCCAGGGAGATGGAGACCCTGCAGGAGGTCCTCGGCCAGCTCCACGATGCTGTGGTTGCCGAGGCCTGGCTTCGACGCGCGGGGACCACCGCCGGTCCCACGCGCGCGCTGGTTGCCGGGGAGCTGGTCGAGCGGGAGCGGCGGCGGCAGTCAGCCTATCGCCAGGCGTGGCCGAGGGCATCGCGAAAGGCGGCGAGGAAGCGGCTCCGAGCCTGGATCTGGTAGCCGAGTCGGCCCAAGGTTACGTAGTCAGGTTGGGTATTTCTACGGACTCGAAGCCAAGCATGCGCACCCTACGGTGGGAACCGATCACGCAACCACCAGAGGAGGAGGCTCATGCTCGGTACCCGCTCAGAAACAGCGCCAAAACTGGAAGACCTGCAGGCTCGGTTCGGAGACCACATCCACACCACGGCTGACGCGGGATGGGAGCAGTCCCGACTGGCCTGGAACCTGATCACCGACCAGCGGCCGACGATCGTGGTGCAGCCCGCCAACGCCGAGGACGTCGCGGCGGTGTTCGCCTACGCTCGCGCAGCGGGCCTCAAGGTTGCCGCCCAGGGCACCGGCCACGGCGCCGGCAACTCGCTGGGCAACCTGGAAGGCAGGATGCTTCTGCAGATGTCCCGGATCCGCGGAGTCACCATTGACCCCGCCACCCGCCGCGCCAGGGTGGAGGCCGGCACCGTCTGGGACGACGTCGCCGCCGCCGCCGCCCCCCATGGACTGGCCGGCCTCGCCGGGTCGTCGCCCAACGTCGGCGTCATCGGCTACTCGCTGGGAGGCGGCCAGGGCTGGCTGGGCCGCCGCTATGGGCTGGCGGCCAACGCCGTCAAGGCCGTCGAGGCCGTCCTGGCGGATGGTCGAATCGTGCGCGCCGACGCGGACAGCGAGCCCGAGCTGTTCTGGGCCATCCGCGGCGGTGGCGGATCTTTCGCCGTGGTCACCGCCATCGAGATAGAGCTGGCGCCGGTGGCAACCGCCTATGCCGGGTTCATGCTCTGGCCGATCGAGCGCGCCTCCGAGGTGCTGCATACCTGGCTGGAGTGGACCCGCGACGTCTCCGATGACGTCACCACCTGCGGTCGGATCATGCAGTTCCCGCCGATCCCGGATGTCCCTGAGCTGGTCCGCGGTCGGTCGTTCGTCGGCATCGACGGCGCCATCCTGGCCGCCGAGCCCGAGGCGGCGGCGATCATCAAGCCGCTCAAGGACCTTGGCCCCGAGGTCGACACTTTCGCCACGGTGCCGGCGCCGGCCCTGGGCCGGATCCACCTCGACCCCGAGGACCCCGTCCCCGCCATCCCCGATGCCATCGTCGTCCGCGACTTTGATGCCGAGGCGCTCGACGCGCTCCTTGCCGCGACCGCTCCCGCCGCCCCCTCGGCGCTGCTCATGGTCGACATCCGTCACCTCGGCGGCGCCCTCTCTCGCCCTCAGCCAACGCACGGCAGCGCCGGCGTCCTCGGCGGCGAGCACCTGGTGTTCGGAGTGGGCATGGCGATGAGCCCGGAGATGGCGGGCGCAACCAGCGCCAGCCTCGACGCGGTGATGGCCGCCGTGAAGCCGTGGGCGGCGGAGCGCCAGTACATGAACCTGGCCGACCGGCCGCGCCCGGCCGAGGACTTCTTCGCGCCCGCCGACCTCGCCCGGCTGCGCGCGGTCCGCGCCCACTACGATCCAGACGGCCTGCTGCTGTCCAACCGGCCGCTCTAGGAGGGACAAGCGCCGCGCGCCTGGGGCATGAGCCGGGCGCGCGGCTCGCCTATGTCGCCAGCCAGGCCTCGCCCTGGTAGGTGCCGACGTACTGGTCGTCGACGAAGACCCGCCAGGTGTACGGTTTCGAGCCGGTCATCAGCATCTCGCGTCGCTTCTCGACGATCACCGCGTGCGGCTCCCCGGTGCCGACGTTAAATCGATAGACCTGCACCATCGACAGCGAGAACTGCTGCATCTCGTTGACCACGTACTCGCCGTCAACGTCGATGGTCAGCTGCCGGGAAGCCTGGTCCAGCCGGACGTGGACCTTGTGGGTCTCGTCCTTGCCCACCGGGAAGTCGAAGTCGATCACCGGCTGGATTACGGGGCCGGTCTGGACCAGGGGTGCGGGCGGCGCCGGCGGCGCCGAGAGCCAGCTGGTGCCGTCCCAGACCCAGAGGCCGTCGGCGGAGAAGCTGGCCGGCACCCACGCCTGCCCGTTCCAGACATGGCGTCGATCGGGTGAAAGCGTGGCCGGCGTGACGGTGGGGGGCGGGGCACTGGGAGGGGAGGGCGCCGCGGACTCAGGTGGAGTCTCGGGCTCGGTCGCCGGTGGGGTTTCGGGCGGGGTCGGAGGCGGCGTCGGGGGCGGGGCCGCGGGCGGGGGAGGATCAGTCTCTGCCATCAACGCTAGTTTGCCTCAAGGGTAGTCAGGTGGCTGCGGTCAGCTGCTGCTTGACGACTTTTCCCATAGCGTTGCGCGGGAGTGCAGGCACGAATCGGACCGTCCTGGGGCACTTGTAGCCTGCCAGCCGCTCCGCCGCGAAGCCCAGCAGCTCCTGTTCGTTGGGCGCCTCCGCAGAGGTCACCACGAAGGCGGTCACCACCTCCCCCCATTCCGGCGACGGCACGCCGACCACGGCCACCTCGACAACTGTCGGATGGCTGGCCAGCACGTCCTCAACCTCTCGCGGGAAGACGTTGAAGCCGCCGGTGATGATGAGCTCCTTGACCCGACCCAGGATGGTGAGGTAGTCGTCGTCGCCGATGGCGCCCACGTCGCCGGTTCGAAACCACCCGTCAACGAACGCCGCCGCGGTGGCGTCAGGGTGGTTGCGGTAGCCGCTGAAGACGGCGGGCCCCCTGACCAGGATTTCGCCGGTGGCCGGTTCCAGGCGGATGTCGACCCCAGGGAGGGCAACCCCGACCGACCCGGGCCGGCGCTCGCCATCGAGCGGGTTGGAGGCGTTCATCAGCGTTTCGGTCATGCCGTATCGCTCCAGCACCCGCTGGGATGCCAGCTGCTCCACCTGCTGGTGCAGCTCGGCGGACAGCGGCGCCGAACCTGAGACGCAGAGCCGTAGCCGGGCCAGCTCGCCGACCCGCTCCGACGATGCCAGCCGGTGATACATCGTGGGGACGCCGAAGAACATCGTGGCCTCGTGCTCCGCGGCGGCGTCGAGGACCAGGTCGACGTCGAAGCGGGGCTGGAGGACGGCTGACGCGCCGGCCAGCAGCGTGCCGTAGAGGCCGACGCAGAGGCCGTGGCCGTGGAAGAGGGGCAGCGCCAGGATCAGCCGATCGGTGGCAACCCAGCGCCACGCCAGGCCGATCGACTCACTCGACGCCAGCAGGTTGGCGTGGGACAGCACCGCGCCTTTGGGGGCGCCAGTGGTGCCCGACGTATACGGGATCAGTGCCGGGTGGTCCGGCTCGAGGTTGTCGATGGGCATATCACCGCCGTCAGGCAGTCCCACCTCTGGCCCGACGGTGATGATGCCCTCCCGCGCCGCCGCCACTATCCAGCCCTGGCGCTCGGCGTCGTCCACCAGGGCCGCGGCCGGGTCCGAGTCGGTGACGATGTGGTTCAGCTCGCGCTCCTGGTAGGCGGGGTTGGTGGGTACGACGACGAGCCCCGCGCGCAGGGCGGCGACGTGGGCCACCACCATGTCGATCGAGGTGCCGGCGCTGAAGAGGATGCGATCGCCTGGTGTCAGCCCAGCGCCGAGAAGGCGGCCGGCGACCCGCCGGCTTGCGGCTTCGAGTTGCTCGGCGGTCAGCCATCCCGAGCGGTCCGGCCCCAGCAGCACCGGCGCGTCCGGGTTCGCAGCCCAAGCCGCCAGCCAGGCGGCCGGCAGGCTTCGCTTGCCGACCAGGTCTACGCTTGCCGGCTTGACCCCCGGCGGCAGGTGGACATGCCAGGACGGGTCGGCATCCCTCGCAGCGCCCGCCGCCGGCCCCATCAACCCCCTCCCGTCAAGTCTCGCCCGTGCATGTCGATAAGGCCTCAAACGGTGCCATCGCGACTAGGTACTTTTGCATACTCAATTCAGCGGCCTCACTCCTATGATGGGCGGGACCGTGGGCGGGGCGCGCCCACAGCCATGGAGGGCTTCCCGTCGACCTCACGAGCTCGGTAATGCCAGACCCTTTGGAATCCACCGCGGCCGGCACCGTCACCCTCCTGCTGTCTGACGTCGAGGGATCGACCCGGATGTGGGAGCGGAGCCCGATGGCCATGCAGCAGGCGCTGGCGCGGCACGACCAGATCGTAGCCGGCACCGTGGAGGAGCACGGCGGGACCCTGGTCAAGACCAGGGGAGAGGGTGACAGCACGTTCTCGGTGTTCACCGACGCCAACGAGGCGGTGGCCGCCGCCCTCGACCTGCAGCGGCGAATGCACGAGGAGGACTGGCCGTCGCAGGCCACCATCAGGATCCGGGTGGCCGTGCACACCGGCCAGGCCGAGCGTCGCACCGACGACTACTACGGCCCCACCGTCAACCGCTGCGCCCGCATCCGCGCGGCCGCCCACGGCGGCCAGCTCGTCCTCTCGCGGTCAACCTACGACCTGGTCTCATCGACGCTGCCTGAAGAGGCGTCGACGCACGACCTCGGCCGCCATCGCCTCAAGGACCTCGCTGTCCCGGAGCAGATCTTCCAGCTCTGCCACCCCAGCATCCCCGACGACTTCCCGCCGCTGCGGACCCTCGACTACGCCAACGGCAACCTGCCTCTGCAGCTGACCAGCTTCGTCGGCCGCCAGTCCGAGCTCGACGAGCTCAAGAGCCTGATGGCCGACGCCCGGTTGGTCACGCTGGTGGGCAGCGGTGGCGCCGGCAAGTCGAGGCTCTCCGTCCAGCTGGCCCGCGAGCTGATGGATGACTTCAGCGAAGGCGTCTGGCTGGTCGAGCTGGCCCCGATCTCCGATGCCTCGCTGGTCACGCAGGCGGTGGCCCAGGTCCTCGGGCTTCGCGATGAGCTGCCGCCGATGGCGGCGGGCACCACGTCGGCGATCGACGCGCTGTCGATCCGGCGTCTCATTGACCACCTCGGCAAGAGCCAGATGCTCTTCGTGCTGGACAACTGCGAGCACCTGATCGCGCCCAGCGCCCAGCTCTGCGCCGGCATCCTTGGCGCCTGCCCCGGCATCACCATCCTGGCAACCAGCCGCGAGCCACTGGGCGTGCCGGGAGAGGTGGTCTGGAGGGTTCCCCCGATGTCGGCGCCGGCCCTCGACAACGACCTCAGCCTCGAGGAGCTGGCCCGTTACGAGGCGATCCGTCTGTTCGTCGACCGGGCCAAGTTGAACAACCGCGACTTCGAGCTGGTCGCCGGCGACGCCCCCGCGGTGGTCGAGATCTGCAACCGGCTCGACGGCATGCCCCTGGCCATCGAGCTGGCCGCGGCCCGGGTGGCCTCGTTGACCCCGTCCCAGATCGCAGAGCGCCTGCGCACCCAGTTCCGCATCCTCTCCGGCGGCGCCCGGACCCTGCCCACCCGTCAGCAGACCCTCCAGGCGGCCATCGACTGGAGCTACGAGCTCCTCACCGAGCAGGAGCAGATGCTCTTCCGGCGCCTTTCGGTGTTCGTCAGCGGCTTCACCGTGGAGGCGGCCGAGCAGGTCTGCGCCGACGAGGCGCTGGAGGACTGGGAGGTCCTCGACGTCCTCTCCCGGCTGGTCGACAAGTCGCTGGTGGTGCCGCCGACGATGGACGCCCACTCCCGCTATCGGATGCTGGAGACGATCCGTCAATTCGGCGCCGAGGAGCTGCACAAATCGGGTGAGGAGCCGCCAACCCGCCAGCGCCACTGCGACTTCTTCCTCGAGCTCGCCACCACGGCGGAGCCCGAGCTGACGCGCCCCGACCAGGCGCAGTGGATGGATGACCTGGAGCGGGAGCACGACAACCTCCGCGCTGCCCTCGACTACTCCGCCACCGCCGAGGACGCCACCCTCGGACTCCGGCTCGTGGGTGCCCTCTGGCGCTTCTGGTACGTCCGCGGCTACATCTCCGAGGGCCGGCGCTGGGCTGCCCAGGCGCTGGCCTCGGAGGCCGAACCCCACTCCACGATGCGCGCCCTGGCCATGTCTGCGGCGGGGCGCCTGGCCGACGCCGACCACGACACCGCGGCGGCGCGACCGCTGCTCCAGGAGGCCGTGGTCATGGCCCAGGACCTGGGCGACGAGTCGACCACCTGGCTGGCGGTCGCCTACCTCGCCCAGGTCCTGGCCGAGAATGGCGAGCTGGCCGAGGCTCGCGATCTGGGCGACCAGGGCCTGGAAATCGCGCGCAAGCTGGACGACCCCCGTCGGGTGGCGCTGTCGCTGATCTCAACCGGGAGGATGGCCTTCTACCGGTGCGATTACGAGGAGGCCCGCCAGCGCCTCCACGAGGGTCTCGCCCTGGCGCAGGAGCTGCGCGACCGGCGCAACGTCTTCGTTGCCCTTCACGTGCTTGGCGACATGGCCACCGACCTGGGCGAGCTCGGGGCGGCGGCCAAGCTGCTGGACCAGTGTGGTGAGGCGGCCGAAGGGGTGGCCTCAGGCACCACGATCGCTATCCAGCTGGCCTCGTTGGCGCGAACGCGGATCCTGGCCGACGAGTTCCAGGATGCCGAAGCCCTGCTGCGCCAGGCGGAGGAAGCGGTCAAGCCGACCGGGGGACTCGTTCCGACCGAGGTTCTCGAGGCGGGCGCCCGGCTGGCGGCTCGGCAGGGCGACAACGATAGCTGCACCAGCCTGGCCCAGGATGCGCTTCGCCGCCTGCTCAGGTCTGGTGAGCGCCGGCGCATGCCGCGTCTCCTTGGGTTGCTCGCCAGCTCCGCCGCGGCGCAGGGCCAGTTGGAGCGGGCGGCGACCCTCTTCGGCGCGGCCGAGGCGCACCGGCTCACGATGGGCAGCTGCCTGGCACCGATGGAGCGGCCGAGGTATGAGACCGGCCTGGAGATGACCCGCGATGGGCTGGACGCCGCGGCCTTTGAGGCGGCGTTCGCCCGGGGCGGCAAGATGTCGCTCGAGGATCTGGTGGCGGAGGCAGCCCCGACCGGCGCCTGACGCCTCGCTCAGACGCCGAGGAAACGATGCTGGGTCGCCCGGTCCTGGGCCAGCTCGGCGCTGGGGCCCTCGTACACGATCTGTCCCCGCTCGATGATGTAGGCGCGGTCGGTAACCGCCAGCGCCAGGCCCAGGTTCTGCTCCGACATCAGGATCGCGAGCTCCGAACTCCCGCGGAGGCCAACAACGATCTCCCTGATCTGGTGGAGCACCTGGGGCGCGAGCCCCTCGGACGGCTCATCCATCAGGAGGAGTCGCGGCTTGCCCAGGAGCGCCCGGGCCAGGGCCAGCATCTGCTGCTCGCCGCTGGAGAGGGTGGTGGCCAGCTGGCGGCCCCGCTCGCGAAGGATGGGGAACCGCGCGTAAACCGCGTCCAGGCTCTCGCCATTTCGCTGCGCAACGGCGAGGTTTTCACGAACCGTCAGGTTGCGGAAGATCCGACGCCCCTGGGGGACGAGGGCGACCCCCTGGCGCGCGATCGCGAACGTCGGCAGGCGATCCAGGCGCGTCCCGGCCAGCGACACCGCCCCGGCCCGCACCGAGATGGCACCCGCGATGGCGCCCAGCGTGCTGGACTTGCCGGCGCCGTTGCGCCCCAGAAGGGCGACCGCCTCGCTCGCCGCGACCGAGATCGACACCCCGTGCACGACCCGGGCGGCGCCGTACGCAACCTCGAGGTCGCGCACCTCGAGGAGCCCAGTGGCGCCCTCAGGCACTGAGGTAGACCGCCTCGACGCGCGGGTCGCGCCGGACCTCTTCCGCGGGGCCGTCGGCGACAACCACGCCATGGTCGAGGACCGTGACGTCATCGGCCACGGCGAAGACGAAGTCGAGGTCGTGCTCGATGATCAGGAGCGAGACGTGCGCCGGCAGCTGACGCAGGCGATCGATGGCGGCATGGCGCTCGGCGCCGGAGAGCCCTGCCATCGGCTCGTCGAGGAGGAGCGCCCGCGGCTCCAGGGCCAGCGCCTGCTCGAACTCCAGGGCGCGCCGCTCCCCGTGCGCCAGGTTGCTGGCGTGGCGCTCGGCGAGCGGCGCCAGTCCGGCGCTGGTCAGCCGCTCTTTGACCTCTCGCTGCACCTCCGCCTCGCGGCGCGTTACCCAGAAGCGCCAGCCGAGCCCGCGGCGCCGTCGCACCGCTAGGGCCAGGTTCTCGGCGACGGTCAGCTCGGGGAAGGGCGTGGACAGCTGGAAGGTGCGGCCCAATCCCAGCTGAGCCCGGCGCCACCCCGGCCACCGGGTGACATCCCGGTCGTCGCAGCTGACCGTGCCGACGTCGGCGCGGATGTCGCCGGCGATGATGTTGAAGAGCGTCGTCTTGCCGGCGCCGTTGGGGCCGATCAGTCCCCGCCGGCGGCCGTCCTCGACCGCGATGCTGACCCCGTCCAGGGCTCGCACCGCGCCGAAGCTCACCGACACCGCCAGGGCCTCGAGCTTCATGCCTTCAGCCGCCGGGGCAGCCGCGCCAGGCCTCGAGGCAGGAGCAGCACGACGGCGATGCAGACCGCCCCGATCGCCATCTGCCAGCGCTCGGTGATCGACGGCAAAGCCACCAGCAGGAGCTGGATCACGAGCGCGCCGATGACCGGGCCGACCAGCGACCGGGTGCCGCCCAGGACCACGCTGACCAGGACCAACCCCGAGGTCGTCCAGAACAGCAGCCCCGGGGTGGCCGCGAAGTTGAATGCGGCCGTCGAGGCGCCGGCGATCCCGGCCAGGGCACCGGCGATGACAAATGCTGCCAGCCGGTACCTGAGCACCGGGTAGCCCATCGCGCTCATCTTGCGCTCGTTTTCGCGGGCGCCTGCCAGCGTCCGGCCGAAGGGCGAGCGGACCAGCACGGTCAGGACCACGAAGCCCACCGCCGCGATCAGGACCACGAGGACGTAGAAGGCGCGCAGCGAGCCCATCACGTCGAAGAGCACGGGGATGGACGGTCGAGCCACGCCATTGAGCCCGTCGGTGCCGCCGGTAACTTCGGTCCACTGCGCGGCGAGGGCCCACAGGATCTGGCCCAGGGAGAGGGTCAGCATCAGGAAGTAGATGCCGCGGGCGCGGAGCGCCAGGCCACCGATCAGCAGCGCCACCACCGCCCCTCCGGCCATTCCGGTCAGCAGCAGCATCGGCAGGCTGGGCTCGAACCGGACGGCCCAGAACGCGTAGGCGTAGGCCCCGGCGCCGTACAGGGCGGCATGTCCCAGGGTGGGCAGGCCGCCGTAGCCCAGCACCAGGTCGAGCGACATCGCGAAGGTGGCGAAGATCATGGTCTGGATCCCGACGCTGACCCAGAAGTTGGGCGCCCAGACGGGCACGCTGAGCAGGACCACGAGGACGACCACGAAGGCCGCGAGCCACTTCATCGTTCCTGTCCGAAAAGGCCACGCGGACGCACAATCAGGACGACAGCCATCAGCGCAAAGACGATGGCCACGGCGAACTCCTGGCGATAGTAGGTGCCAAAGGAGTTGGCCAGGCCGACCAGCACCGCTCCGGCGATCGCTCCCTCGATCGATCCCATGCCCCCGATGACGACGACCACGAAGGTCAGGATCAGGATGTTCTCGTCCATTCCCGGGTAGACGCTGAGGTAGGGTCCCGCGATCACACCGGAGAACCCCGCCAGGGCGGCGCCGAAGGTGAAGGTCAGCGTGAAGACCAGGCGCAGGTCGACGCCCAGCAGCGACACCATCTGCTTATCCGCCACCCCGGCGCGGACCAGCGTCCCAACCCGGGTCCTCCGCCATAGGAGCAGGAGGACTGCGCCGACGACGATGGCGACACCGAGGACGAAGAGCCGGTAGCTCGACGCCTGGCTGCCAAGGATGCTGGTGGCGCCGGCCAGCTGGGGCGGCGGGGCGATCGACTGGATCGAGGGCCCGAAGGTCCACCTCACCAGGTCGACGAAGACCAGCGCCAGGCCGAAGGTCAGGAGCACCTGCCGCAGCGGGCCCTTGCCGTAGAACCGGCGCAGGAGGGTCAGCTCCATGACCAGGCCGATGAGGCCGACCACGATTGGGGCGACCACCAGCGCCAGCCAGAAGTTGTGGGTCAAGCCGAGCACCGTGAGACCGACGTAGGCCCCCAGCATGTACAGCGAGCCATGGGCCAGGTTGACGACGTCCATAAGGCCGAGGATCACGCTCAGGCCAGCGGCGAGCAGGAACACCAGGCCGCCAAAGGCCAGTCCGTTGACCGTCAGGCTGACGAGCTCGGGCAGGGCGCTACTTTCCGGGGTCGGTGACCCCGCTGGTCGACGTGATCACCTCGTTGCTGAGACCCGCCTGTCCCTTGCGGAGTTCGCGAATGTACATCGTGTTGACCACGTTATTGGTTGCGGCGTCGAAACTGAAGGGTCCCCGCGGCCCGTTGAACGTCACCTTACTGATCGCGTCCAGAAGGGCGTCGCGGTTGCTGGTGTCCCCATTCACCTTGTTGAGGGCTTCCACGATCACTCGCCCGGTGTCGAAACCGTGCTCCGCGTACACCGACGGCTTGCGGTTGTAGCGCTTGGTGAAGTTGGAGACGAAGTCGGTGTTCTCCTTGTTGGTCAGCGATGGTGCCCAGTCCAGGCAGGAAACCGCGCCAAGTGGCGCGGCGTCGGCGACCGCATCGAGCACATCCTGCTCCAGGAAGTACCCCGACGCGGTGACCTTGATCTGGTCGAAGAGGCCCACCTGCCGTGCCAGCTTGATGAAACCGATCGCGTCGGCGCCGGCGAGGAAGACGAAGATCGCCTCCGGGCTGGACTTCTGGATCTCGGTGATGAAGGACGAGTAATCGGTGGTGAACAGCGGCGGCTTGACGTCAGGGCCGAGGGTCCCGGTGAAGGTCTCCTTGAAGGCGGCCGCGATCTCCTGGCCGGCGGCGTAGTTGGCGTAGACCATGACGACCTTCTTGCTGACGTTGTCGCCGACGTATTTGCCGATCGGGGTGCCGTTCTGCCAGCTGCTGTTGGAGACGCGATAGATGTACTTCGACTTCTTGGCCCGGCTGAGGGCGTTGGCACCCGACTGGGACAGGACGGTGGGCATCTTGTTCTGGTCGAGGTAGTCGCGAGCCCCCAGCGCCGCGGCGCTGGAGACGAAGCCACCGATCATGTCCACGTTCGACTGCTCGACCAGCTTCCTGGTGGCGGTCAAGGCGGTTGCCGGGTCCGCGGCCTCGTCCTCCTTCAGGGTCTTGAGGTTTCGGCCACCCGCCTTGTTGCCAACCGAGTCGAAGTAGAGGGCGATCCCGTCGCCGATGTCGGCGCCCAGCTGGGCGTAGACCTTTGACGATGGCAGGACCAGGCCGAGCTTGAAGTCCGGTCCCGACACGGTGGTGCCGCTGGAGAGGCTGCCGCATGCTGCCAGGCCCAAGGTCCCCAGCCCCGCGGCGCCCAGGATGATCGCCTCTCGGCGGTTGACGCGTGCTCGGAACAGCTGGGACAGCTGGTTTTCGAGCGGATCGATTGGCTGGCGGCTTACCGGCGTTTGCGCCGGCTCCGCGATCTTGGCTGCCTTGGTCTCGGCACGCATGCGAGCCACCCCCGTACCCCTTCTGAGGTGGCCATTATGGAGCGGCTAGGCGGTCGGCTTCTGCGCAAAACGGAACACTGACCCGAGGTCCTGCCACAGAGCTTTATCGCTGTTCGGGGGACCTTCGGCGTCAGGCCACACCGGCGCGGACACCCCTATCCTGATGGGTGATGGCAGTTGCCGGTACGGACCCGGTCACCGTCGCGGTCACCTTCCACGTCAAACCCGGGCACACCGCCGAGTTCGAAACCTGGGCTCACGAGATCACCGATGCGTCGGCCAGGTACCCCGGGCACCTCGGTGCCAGCTGGGTGCGGTCAGGCGGTGCCTACCACGTCATCTATCGCTTCGCCGACCACGCCCTCTTCAAGGGGTGGTATGACTCAGAGGAACGCGCAGGCTTTCTGAAGCGGGTCAGGCCGATAGCCACGGTGGTCACCAATGAGCACCTGACCGGGTTTGAGACCTGGTTCCAACTACCCGGCCAGCCGGGCAGGCCGGCGCCGCCGAAATGGAAGATGGTCGTCGCCACCTGGTTCGGCGTTTTCCCGCTGCTGGCCCTGCTGCAATGGCTGGTGGCCCCCAGGCTGGTGGACGTGCCTCTCGTCCTGCGGGTGATGCTCTTCGCGTTCATCGCAGTCGTCCTGATGACCTACCTGGTGATGCCTCAAATGACACGGCTGCTAAGGCGCTGGCTGTACCCGCCTTAGGCCGGAACCGCCTGGGGCACCGGGATCGTGCCGCGGAGCCGGGCGCCAGACCCTGGCTGCGACTGTAGCTCGATGCCGCCGCCCAGGGCGTCAAGCCGGTCGGCCATGTTGGTCATGCCGGCGCCGCGCTGGGCGGTCGCCGGGTCGAAGCCTTTGCCATCGTCCTCGACCTCGAAGGTCAAGGTCCCTTCGCGCTCCAACAGCCGGACGGTTGCGCCGCTGGCCTCGGCGTACTTCTGGATGTTCTGAAGCGCCTCCAGCACGCAGAAATAGACCGCCGCCTCGATCTCCTGCGGATACCGGCCGATGCCATCAGCCACGACATCGACGGGCAGAGTCGCCTTCCGGGCCTGCGCCTCCAGGGCCGCACCCAGGCCCTGGTCCGCGAGCAGGGGTGGGTAGATGCCGCGGGCGAGGTCGCGCAGGGTGTCGAGCGTCTCGTCGGTGTCGGCTTTTAGCTCGGCTAGCAGCTGACGAGCCTTTGCCGCGTCCTTGTCCGCCAGCATCTCGGCCAGCCCCAGCTTGACCTTGAGGGCGACCAGGTTCTGCTGCGCGCCGTCATGGAGGTTGCGCTCCAGGCGCCTGCGCTCGTCGTCCTGCGCCGCGACCAGCCGCTGGCGCGATGCTCGCAGATCCTCCAGTCGCGCCAGCAGCTCCGCGGTCAGGCCGACGTTCTTGAGCACCAGCCCGGCCTGGTGAGCCAGGTCGTCGACCAGCTTCAGCTCGATCGGCGTCAGGGATTCGCCCTGGCGCTTCGTCACTGTGAGCGCGCCCAGCAGCTCGCCCTGGTGCCGGACGGGGACGGCCTGGTCGGCACTCAATGAGGGCAGGAGCTGGCCGTGGACGGGCACCGGCTCCTGGGCTTCGGCAATACCGTTGGGCTCGGGCCAGGTGGCCGCCGGGCGGATGACGGCGCCGGAGCGCAGCCACACCTGGGCGCTCTCCGCGCCAGTGCCCTCGGCCAGGACGCGAGCCATCCTGGGCAGCGCCTCATCAGCGGCATATGTCTCGGCCACCCGCTCTGAGAACTGCGACAGCACCTCGTAGGGCGTCGCCCGCTTGCCGTAGACCAGTCGGTTGGCGACCTTTTGCAGCCGCTCGCGCACCGGCTGGAAGGCGACCGCGACGATGGCGGTAGCGATGATCGAGAGCACCAGGTTGGGCTGGCCGCCGCTCCCGATCAGGGTCCCGATGCCGACCACGATGCCGACGTAGACGGCGGTGATGAAGGCCGCCAGCGAGCCGTAGACCAGGGTGCGGCTGATGACGACGTCGATGTCGTAGAGCCGGTATTTCAGCACCGCGATGGCGATCGCGATCGGGATTGCCGCCGTGCTCAGCTGCTGGAATGTGCTGGCCCATTCCGGCGGACTGCTGGTGTGGGGCTGCATCACCGGGACCACGACCACGATGATGCCGGCGACAAAAACGGCACCTCCGAACGTGAACCACTTGAGCTGCTGCCGTTCCTGGCCGCGAGACCGCCGGAACCTGACGACCAGGCCGGCCAGACAGACCAGCCCGATCAGGAACGAGAAGATGGACAGCGCGTTGAGGTCCGCGAGCCGCGATGGCGTGTCCAGGACGCCACCACTGTCCACGGTGTAGTTCGGCCGCGGGATCGTGCCCAGCGCCAGCCCGCCGTTGGAGACCAGCAGGGCGGCTGCAGTCAACCAGGCGACCGGCCGCCACCGGCGGGACGGCAGCCGCCCGTTGGGGAACAGGAGGAGTACCAGGGTCACCTGCAGGGTGAGCCCTAGGAGGAACATCCACGATCCCAGCCATGCGGAGAAGGCGGCACCAGGAAGGGCCTGGTGGTGCAGGTTGTTGGCCAGGAAGGAGTAGAGCTGGGCGTCGCTCGTGGTGATACCCGCGAGCCCGATGACGATCAAAAGCCATCCAATGGCGTTTTTCGGCTGTCGGATGATGATCAGCCCCCCGGCGACGACAGTCGCCGTGTTGACGACCTCGTTGTAGCCGGGGAGCCCGCCAAATTGCGAGACGTTCTGGTCCAGGTAGAGCAGAACCGGGAAAAGCAGCAGGAGGATTGCTGCCCCGGCGACGCTGACCCAGGCGATCGACCTGGAGTGAGCGAGTACCTGATTCAGCGCCATCACGTCAATGCCGCTCCATCCTCATATCTTGTCCGAGCTCGCCCGCGCGGGCCAGTGTGCCAGCCTGATTGTGGCCGGGGTGACTACACCCCCTCGCGCGGGGCAGCCGCCGGCCCGGAGGTTCTTAATTGGTAAGCCATGCCCAAGGAACCAGACCGTCGGCCCAGGGGCGACCTCGCCGCCACCCTGATCGGCCTCATGTTTGTCGGCGCGATGATCATCGTCGGGTTGATCCTGCTGGCCCAGAAATCAGGGTTCCTGTGCGACTCCTTGATCTGCTGAGATAACTCGACCGTCGATGCAGGGCGTCGATTCCGGCCAGTGGACCCGCACCGGCTTGGAACCCTCGGTCGCGATGGCGGCGACAAAGTCGCTGCCCATGTCCAGCCAGTGGACCCGGTGGCGGCCGGCAGCGTCCCCGCCCCGCTCGAGGTAGGATGCCAGCCCGCCGCCGTCTGCCTTGCAGATCGCCTCGGTCGCGACCCAGCTCGTGTAGAAGGCCTGCCGCGGCTCGGTGGTCCCGCTGGGAACCAACCGCGGCATTGACCCCAGCCAGGATTGCACCTTGTCGTGCGGGAATCCCGGGTCCACCCGCTCGATATCGACCCCCACGGCCCGATTTGTGCACACCGCCGCCAGATCCACGCCGTCGCAGTGAGCCAGGCTGAACCTGAGCCGCAGCTGCCGCGCGAGGTGGGGCTTGCCGCGCAGGCTCCGCACCAGCTCGACCTCAGCCGGGCGCTCCCCCGTATATCCGGCCAGCACCGAGCGGATCCAGTCGCCACCGCAGCGTCCGTCGTCCGGCCTGCGAGCCCAAAGATGCACCACGTCGGAAGACGGCCAGGTCAACAAGGCTGTACCAGCCAGGTCAGCAAGGCTGCGGGACCAGGGCGGCCTCGTCGAGCAGCTCAGCCATGCGTTGACCCACGACCCCCACCGCGGGCTCGGCCAGCACCAGGTCATGCGACCCGGGGACCGCGATCGCCCGGACGTCTCCATCGACCCACTGCCTCCAACCCAAAGCCTCATCGCCCGTGCCGCGAACGCTCTCATCGGTTGTCAGCACTGCCACTGCGCCCCCATAGCGCGGGGGATGGTTGTAGAGGTCGAGGGCAGCTTCGTTGGCGCGCTCGTTGGCCGGGTGGTGGTGAGGTCCAGCAACCCGGTTCCCCACCCGCCACTTCAGGCGGCGGGCCACCGAGCCGACTCCTGAGCCGAGCTGCTTGGGGAGTTCTTGGGGCCCGGCCTGCCATAGGCGGCGCACCTTGCGACGCAGCAAGCCAGTCCACGCATTGTTGATGGGGGCCGCATCGATGAGCGCCACCAGCCCGACCTCCTCGCCGTCAGACCGCAACCGGTGGGCAATCTCGATCGCGAGGAGGCCGCCGAACGAATAGCCGCAGAGCTGGTAAGGCCCGCTGGGCTGCATCCGCTGGATGGTGGCGCGGTGGTAGTCGACCAGGTCCTCGACCCGGACAGGCTCCGGCGGCCCGTCGCCATTGGGGCGTCCCAAACCGCACACCGGCTGGTCGAGGGCGAGATGGCGCGCCAGGTTGCGCACCCCCAGGGCGTCCTCGTCCCAGGCCTCGACGAAGAACAGCATCGGCTTGGTGCCGCCGGGGTGAAGTACGACCGTCGACTGAGCATGCCCGGTTGTCAGCTGCGAATCGATCGCCCCGGCCAGCCCCTCCACGGTGTCGGCCATGACCAGCGCCGAGAGCGGTACGTGAACGCCGAACATCTCCTCGACCTCGACCAGCATCTCGACGGCCAGCAGGGAGGTGCCGCCGATGTCGAAGAAGCTGTCACCCGGTCGGATTGCGTCGATGCCAAGCTGCCGCTGCCAGATCTGGCTGAGCCCGGCCGCGATTCGCTCCAGACTGGCGGATGGCACCGGCGGCTGGGCCCGCGGTTCGCCCCACACCAGCAGCGTTTCCAGGCTCCCGGCCAGGAAGGCGCCCCGACTGGCGTGGCGTTGGATCTTGCCACTCGAGGTCTTGGCGATCGTCTGCGGTTTGATCAGGGCGATGGCTGATAGCGGCACGCCGTGCTCTCGGGCGACGGCGGCGCGCGTGCTGGCGACCACCGCCTCGAGCTCATCCTCCGTCGCGGTCTTCACCTCGCAGGCCACCGCCACGCCCTCGCCCTGCTCGGTGGTGATCGCAAACGCGGCGACGCAACCCTTGCGCACCAGGGCATGGCTGCGCTCGATGGTGATCTCGATGTCCTGGGGATAGTAGTTGGCGCCGTGGATGATGATGAGGTCCTTGATCCGCCCGGTGATGAACAGCTCGCCGTCCGAGAGGAAGCCGAGGTCGCCGGTGCGCAGGAAGGGCCCTTCACCCGAGCTCAGGCGGGCGCCAAATGTCTCCGCGCTCTCCTCCGGGCGGTTCCAGTAGCCGGCCGTGACGCTGCCGCCCGATATCCACACCTCCCCGACCTGGTCGTCCCCACGCGGGTCCCCGGTGGCGGGGTCGACGACCACCAGGTGCTGCACCGGACGTCCCGAGCCAACCAGCACCTGGCCCTGGCTGGCGGGCTTGGCGTTGACTGCCTGACCATCTCGGAGCCGGGTGCTGTCCACCCGTCTCAGCACCGGCCCGACATCTGGGCCATCGATGCTGACGGTCAGGGTTGCCTCCGCCAAGCCATACGCCATGCACATCGCCTCCGGGCGTAGTCCACAGGGTCCAAAGGCGTC
>JBARRR010000138.1:0-3201 GCA_049644325.1 Candidatus Dormiibacterota bacterium | reverse complement strand
CGCGCCTATCCCGAGGGGGCCAAGCGGCTCAACATGGTCGCCATCAACGGCGAGGGTGGGGAGCTGCCCGACCTCTACGGCAAGTACCCCAAGTGGCGCGGCCAGCAGATCGCGTCCGGCCGCTTCGGGGTCACATCGGAGCTGCTCAACTCCTCCTACCTGCTTGAGATCAAGATCGGCCAGGGCGCCAAGCCCGGTGAGGGCGGCCACCTTCCCGGCACCAAGGTCACCGAGCGGGTCGCCCTGGCGCGCAACGCACAGCCCGGCATCGACCTGATCAGTCCGTCCAACAACCACGACCTTTACTCCATCGAGGACCTCGCTCAGCTGATCGACGAGCTCAAGACCGGCAACCCCATGGCCCGCGTCGCCGTCAAGCTGCCGGTGGTCCCCGGGATCGGGACCATCGCCGTGGGCGTGGCCAAGGCCGGGGCCGACATTGTTACCCTCAGCGGCTTCGACGGTGGCACCGGCGCGGCCCGGGCCCACGCCCTCCGCCACGTGGGCCTGCCCACCGAGATCGGCATCCGCGAAGCGCACCTGGCGCTCCAGGCCTCCGGCCTGCGTGACCGCGTCGAGGTCTGGGCCGATGGCGGCGTCAAGGGCGGATCCGACGTCATGAAGATGATCCTGCTGGGGGCCAACCGCTGCGGCTTTGGCACGATGTCGATGGTCGCCATCGGCTGCACGATCTGTCGTGGCTGCCAGCTCGACACCTGCCACGTGGGTATCGCCACCCAGGTCACGACCCAGGAGGAGGCGGACCACAAGGGCATGAAGCGCTGGGTGCCGCGGGAGTACGACCGCGCGGTGCACAACCTGGTCAACTTCTTCAGCGCCTGTGGCGAGGAGCTCAAGGAGCTGACCGCGGCCCTGGGGTCGACGCGGACCCAGGACCTGGTCGGGCGATGCGACCTGCTGGTGCAGTCGCGACTCAAGGATCGTATCGACCTCGACGAGCTGATCACGGTTACCGCCGAGGACTACTCGATTGAGGACATCTGCGCGCCGATGGGGCCGATGCGGCGCCCCCTCAACCACCTGACCAAGGTCATCTCGGGGATGGCGGTGGAGCAGCTTGAGCGGGGTGTCGGCACGGTTGTCTACGAGGACGACAAGATCACCTCGATGGACCGGGCGCTGGGCACCTATCTGTCGGGCGAGCTAACCCGCGGCCGCATGGTCGAGCGCTGGAACGGAACCGTGCAGGCCGACCTCGTCTTCCACGAGGGCAGCATCCCCGGCAACGGGCTGGCCGCCTTCAACGTCGCCGGGGTCGACGTCAGGGTCGAGGGTGGCGCCCAGGACGGCGTCGGCAAGAGCTCGCTCGGCGGCGAGGTCGGCATCCTCAAGGGGATGAACTGGCAGGGCGTTCGCCTCGACGGGTCAGTCGGCAAATCGCTGCTCTACGGGGCCCAGGGCGGTCGCTACTACATCCAGGGCGATGCGGACTCCCGCGCCTGCATTCGCATGTCGGGCGCCGACGTGGTGCTCGGCGGCCGGCTCAGCGGGCCCATCGACGACACCCAGGGCAACATGGCGGGACGGGCCAACCTCAAGGGCTTTGCCTTCGAGTACATGACGCTGGGGCGGGCGGTGGTCCTCGGCGACCCCGGGCCCTGGGCCTGGTCAGGCATGACCGGTGGGGTGGTGTACATCCGGCTCCAGCCGGAGTTGGGTATGGACCTGGCCGCCCTCGATCGGCGCAAGGCCAAGGGTGCGGTCGTCCAGATCCTCGACCAGCTGGACGCCACCGATGAGGCCAACCTGTCCGACATGCTCGGCGGCTATGCCAGCGCCCTTGAGGACGGCAACCAACCCGATGAGGCGGCCGAGGTCCGGGCCCTGGTCGCCGCGCCGCATGGGAACTTCGCCAAGGTCGTGCCCCTCCGGCAGCAGGTGGAGCAGGGCGTCAGCACTGAATAGCCATGCTCCACCTGCGGGCGAGCAGGGCGTCAGCACTGAATAGGGTCGGCGGCCCGCGGGCGTGAAGCTCAACGCTGCCGAGCGGCTGCTGGTCAACAACCCGGCCCGAGCGATGGTCCAGCGCCACTACGAGGTTCCCCTGCTGAGGCGCCTGGGCGGCCGCGTCGACGGCGGCCACGTCCTGGAGCTGGGCTGCGGCCGCGGGGTTGGCGTGGAGCTGATCCTCCGGCAGTTCGGCGCCCGCCGGGTCACCGCCATCGACCTCGACCCGGCCATGGTGGAGGCGGCCCGCCGCCGGCTCACGTGGTGCCTGCCGTCGGAGCTTGAGCTGGGGGTGGGGGACGCCACCGACCTGACGGCTGGCGACGGCACCTACGATGCCGTCTTTGACTTCGGCATCATCCACCACGTACCGGTCTGGCAGGATGCCGTCAAGGAGGTGGCCCGCGTGCTCAAGCCTGGAGGCAGGTTCTTCTTCGAGGAGATCACCCAGCACGCCCTCGAGCGCTGGAGCTTCCGCAAGTTCCTCGACCACCCGACCGAGAACCGCTTCAGCGCCGAGGGCTTCGTCCAAGCCCTGGAGGACGCCTGGATCAGGGTGGGTGACAACTATGTGGTGCGGGGCTGGGACGACCTCTTCATCGGGGTGGGGCGGCGGGCGTAGCCCCTTCCACGACTGAACTCGGCCGATGATTCCCGCTAAAGTAACGCCCTGATGCGGGTCAAAGACGCGCTGCGTTTCCTTTTCCCGGCGGTCTTCAGCGTCCTGGCTTTGGGAGCTTTGATCGCTGCCAGCGTCTTCCAGGCACACATGCTGGGGACCGGCGGAGAGCAGGCTCAGCTCAAGCCCGCGCTGGTGCCCTCAGTTGCCCCGGCGCCACCATCGGCAGCCGCTTCAGCCCCCGCCCCCGCGGCATCACCGAGCCAGGTGGCCCAGGCCAGTCCGCCGCCGGCGCCCAGCCCGGCAGCCAGCGCTGCTCCCGCGGCCAGCGCCGCGCCCGCCCCCAGTGCCGCGCCTGCCGCCTCTCCAGCGACCAGTGCGGCGGCAGCAGCCTCCCCTCCGGCCGCGGCCGCGATCATCTCGCCGTTGCCGGGCGTGATCGAGCCCTACAAGCCCACCAATGACTTGCCCTTCTGGCTGTTCACCGGCCTGGGCACCCTTTTGCTGGTTGCGTTCACAATCGCCTGGCTGCTCTACGACTACCTCCTGCGCAAGCCCGCCGCGGTCGCCGCGGCAGCCGCGCCCCCGGCGCGCCCCACGCCCCCGGCGAGGCC
>JBARRR010000137.1:0-19787 GCA_049644325.1 Candidatus Dormiibacterota bacterium | reverse complement strand
TGGCGTTGGCCATCGTCTGCAGCCACCAGGCCTGGGCCTGGCCGAGCTGGCCGTTCATCTGCCGGGTCGACGCGAATTTGAGATCGGGACTGTCAAGGAGGCGCAGGTTGGCGGGGAGGAACCCCAGCAGGTGGTCGACGGTGGCGGGGTAGCCAAGGCTGGCCCAGCTCTGAATCTCGTCTCGTGAAGCGCCGAAGCCAGCGCGGAAGAAAAGGCGGGCGACGCGGCGGAGATCAGCGGCTGAGGGCGCGAGCACACCCAGGGTGTTCGGCAGTTGCGGTAATAAACCTGTGAGCAAGCTCGCACCAGGCATGTCAGCTGAGCTCCTTCCTTTTCGCCGTTCCCCGCGACGGACTTAGGCGGAAGGATACCTGCGATCTAGTCCGTTGGGAATGACCTTGCGCGTTTTTTGCGCGGCTATTTGCTGTTACCGCACCGGCCTGCGGCCGCAGGCGTCAGTCGTGTGAGGTGTGGACCGGCGGGGCAGGGAGCCACTTCTCGGCCCAGGTCGCGATGGCCATGACGACCGGCTCAAGCTCCAGGCCCTGGGGCGTCAGCGAGTACTCGACCCGAACCGGCGGGCCCGCCAGCACGGTGCGTTCGACCAGGCCCTCGCTCTCGAGCTCGCGTAGCCGCTCAGTAAGAAGGCGGTCGGAGAGCCCGGGCACCTGGGCCAAGATCTCGGTGAAGCGCTGGGGCCGCTCCGTGAGGAGGCGGACCACGGCGCCGGTCCAGCGCCGACCGATCAGCTCGACGGCGTGGTGGTAGCGCGGGCAGACCGGGTGCAGCTCGGCGATGGGCTCGGTCGCTCCGGCTGTCGTTCGCACAGTCGCCATCACGGCCAGCCTAGCACTGAGGGGTTGCACCCGGTCCATCCGTTTCCCGGCTCTCTGTCGAGCCGCTATTTGGCGGCCTGAGCCGCCTCCTCGATGTCCGCCTTGGCGGGCACCGCCAGGGGGTGGACGAAGGTCGCTTCGACCTCGAGGCTGATGGATTCGCTGACGAGGAATCCACCGGCCTCCAGCGCCATGTTCCAGTTGAGGCCCCAGTCCTTCCGGTTCAGCTTGCCGCTGATCGCCAGGGCGATTCGCTCGTTGCCCCAGGGGTCGTTGACCTTCTGGCCGGCCTCGGCGTCGACGGTGATCGGCCTGGTCACGTCCTTGATGGTGAGGTCACCGGTGATCCGGTAGAGGTTGTCTCCGGTCTTCTCCACGCTGGTGCTGACGAACTTCATCTCGGGGTAGTTCTCGGCGTCGAAGAAGTCGGCGGAGCGAAGGTGGGCGTCGCGGTCGGCGACCCCAGTGTCAACACTGGTGGTCCTGACCGTCAGCTCGCCGCGGGCGGTCTTGTAGTCCTCGTCGTCGATTTCGGCGAAGCCGTCGTAGTCGGTGAAGCGGCCACGAACGGTGGTGAACATCATGTGCTTCGCGGAGAAGCCGATGACGCTGTGGTTCTTGTCGAGGGTCCAGCGGTCTGGCATGTCGTACCTCCTGTTGCCGGCCAACAGTGTGGTCCGGCACTCTTGCAATCCCCGACGGGTCCTCGGGGGAGACTTATCAATTATTGCTTGCCCACAAAACATAAGTCCCAAGGCCCACCATCTATTCCCTGCAACTGAAATCGAGTTCGGGCGGTGTCCGCTCAGGCGTTAGAACCCCCCTTTGACAGTCTTAAGGGCGGTCGCTATAATCTGCCGACCCTCTGGGTACAAACCCCTTAGCGTTCCGCGACCGGGAACCCTTCCGGCACCGGGCGCTGTTCTTTTTTAGGTTGAACATGCTCCAGGACAAGCCCGTACCGATAACCAAGAAAGGGCTTCAGAAGCTGCAGGTCGAGCTCGATGAGCTCCGCAACGTCAAGCGCCTTGAAGTCGCTGACCGCATCCGCACGGCCAAGGAGTTCGGCGACATCTCCGAGAACTCCGAGTACGACGACGCCAAGAACGACCAGGGCTGGATCGAGGGTCGCATCCTGACGCTGGAGAAGATGATCCGCAACGCTGAGATCATCAGGGAGCCGTCGAAGAAGAGCTCGGGGACGGTCCAGCTGGGCTCCAAGGTCCGCGTTAAAGATGAGTTCGGCGAGGAGAACTTCAGCATCGTGGGCCCGGTCGAGGCAGACCCCAAGAAGGGACTGATCTCACTGGAGAGCCCGGTCGGCAAGGCCCTGCTGGGCAAGTCCAAGGGAGACAAGGTCAAGGTGGCCACCCCGGCGGGGTCGCGCACGATGCAAGTGCTCGAGGTCAAATAGCGGGGTCCAGACGACCTGCCGGGACCGCCCGGCGACATTCCCCCGGCATTCCCCAGATATCCCGTTGCGGGCTAAGCTTCCCCGTCATGAACGACGATGCGGGCGGCCCCCTGCCGCCTGGCGGCGGAGACGAACAGCGCCAGCAGCGCCTTCGCAAGCTGGCGGCGCTGCGCGAGGCGGGCATTGAGCCGTTCGCCATACGTTTCGACCGCAGCCACCTCGCGGCCGACGCCATCGCCGAGTTCGAGGAGCGCGAAAAAGCCGCCGCCAAGGACGAGGAGACCCGGTTCGGGCCGGTGTCGGTGGCAGGACGGGTCACGCGCCACCGGAGCCAGGGCAAGGTGGCGTTCGCCGATGTTGTCGACGGCAGCGGCAAGCTGCAGATCTACGCGCGCCTGGACGCGCTGGGCGAGGCCGGCATGCGCCTGGTCAACGACCTCGACCTGGGCGACATCGTCGGCGCCAGCGGCGAGGTCTTTCGCACCCGCCGTGGTGAGGTCAGCCTCGACGTCGCCGAGCTGACGCTGCTGACCAAGGCGCTGCGGCCGCTGCCGGACAAATGGCACGGCCTCAAGGACCCCGAGATCCGCTTCCGCCAGCGCCACGTCGACCTGATCGTCAACCCCGATGCCCGCCGGCTGCTGAAGATGCGCAGCCGCCTGATCCGGCACCTGCGCGCCTACCTCGACGATCGCGGTTTCGAAGAGGTCGAGACCCCGGTCCTGCACCGCCTGGCCGGCGGCGCCGCGGCGAGGCCGTTCCTCACTCACCACAATGCCCTGGACCTCGACCTGGCGCTTCGAATCGCGCTGGAGCTGCACCTCAAGCGACTGGTGGTGGGCGGCATGGAGCGCGTCTACGAGATCGGGCGCGTCTTCCGCAACGAGGGCGTCGATCGTCGCCACAACCCTGAGTTCACGCTGCTTGAGCTGTACCAGGCCTACACCGACCTGGACGGGATGATGGAGCTGACCGAGGCCATGCTGCGCGCCGCCACCGAGGCGGTCCTGGGGGGAACCGAGGTCGTCCACGGCGAGGAGACGATCGACCTGGGCAAGCGCTGGGACCGCCAGGAGATGCTCGACCTGGTGGCGGGCGCCAACCCTGACGTCGACCTTCAGGACGAGGATGCCATCCGCCGGCGCGCCATTGACATCGGCGCGGTGCGGGCCGACACGATGGACTGGGGTGAGCTGATCTTCGAGCTCTTCGAGCGCTCGGTGGAGAGCGAGCTGGTGCGGCCGACGTTCGTGACCGGCTTCCCCATCTCGGTCTCGCCGTTGGCCCGCCGGCGAGTCGACGACCCACGACTGGCCGAGCGCTTCGAGCTCTTCATCGCCGGCCAGGAGCTGGCCAACGCCTTCGCCGAGCTGACCGACCCCATCGACCAGCGCGCTCGCTTCGAGCAGCAGCTGGCCCTGCGCGACGCCGGCGGCGAGGAGACGCACCCGATGGACGAGGACTTCATCGCCGCGCTGGAGCAGGGGATGCCACCGACCGGCGGGCTGGGCATTGGCATCGACCGGCTGGTGATGCTGCTGGCCAGCGAGGGCAATATCCGCGAGGTGATCGCCTTCCCGCTGCTGCGCGACGCGCCGGCGTCGCCGGGCGAGCCGGGCTATGTCGAGATCGACAATAGCGAGCGGCCTGGTGGTGACAGCGAAGCCTGATGCTGGCGCTCTCTTTCATCCGCGAGAACCCGGAGCTGGTCAAGAAGGCGGCGCTCGACAAGGGCATGGAGGCGCCCGTGGATCGCGTCCTCGAGCTCGACGCCGAGAACCGCCGCCTGATCCAGGAGGTCGAGAAGCGCGCCGCCGAGCAAAACGCCCTCTCCAAGCGGATCGGGCCCGCCATCGCCGAGGCCAAGAAGGCGGGTAAGGGCGCCGCGGACGTGCCCGAGATGGCTGAGGCGGAACGCCTCAAGGCGGAGATCAAGCGGCTGGAGGCGCAGCGAACCGAGATCGAGCGCGAGCTCAGCGGGCTGCTCCTCGAGGTGCCCAACGTCTACCACCAGTCGGTCCCGGTGGCACCCGACGAGCGCGGGAACCAGGAGATCCGCTCCTGGGGTGAGCGGCCGTCGTTCGACTTCGATCCGAGGCCGCACTATGAGATCGGCGAGGCCCTTGGGGTGCTGGACTTCGAGCGCGCCGCCAAGGTTACCGGCTCGCGGTTCGCCTTCCTGGTGGGCGAGGGGGCGCTGCTGGAGCGGGCCCTGGTCCAATGGATGCTCGACACCCACACCCGGCGGCACGGTTATATCGAGGTGCTGCCTCCGTTCCTGGTCAACAGCGACTCCATGACCGGCACCGCCAACCTGCCCAAGTTCGCCGACGACGCCTTCAAGGTCGAAGGTCGCGACCTCTGGCTGGTCCCCACCGCCGAGGTGCCGGTTACCAACCTCTACCGCGACGAGATCCTCGATGGCGGCAGGCTGCCCATCCGCCACGTCGCCTACTCCCCCTGCTTTCGCTCTGAGGCCGGCGCCGCCGGCAAGGACACCCGCGGATACGTACGGCTGCACCAGTTCAACAAGGTGGAGATGGTCAAGTTCACCCGGCCGGAGGGTTCGCTCGACGAGCTGGAGTCACTCACCAACGACGCCGAAGAGATTCTCCAGGAGCTTGGGCTGCATTACCGCGTGCTGCTGATGTGCACCGGCGACATGGGCTTCGCGCAGTACAAGAAGTACGACCTCGAGGCCTGGGCCCCGGGCCTGGATCG
This sequence comes from Candidatus Dormiibacterota bacterium, assembly GCA_049644325.1. Lineage (GTDB taxonomy): Bacteria > Chloroflexota > Dormibacteria > DASZGP01 > DASZGP01 > DASZHA01. Next base: position 14,816 of record JBARRR010000137.1, on the reverse strand, counting down.
CTACTTGGAGGTCAGCTCCTGCTCGCTGTTCACTGATTTCCAGGCGCGGCGGGCGGGCATTCGCTTCCGGCCGGAGCCCGGGGCCAAGCCGCAGTTCGCCCACACGCTCAACGGCTCCGGCCTGGCCCTGGTGCGCACGGTGACTGCGATCCTGGAGACGTACCAGCGGGCCGATGGCACCGTCACCGTGCCCGAGGTATTGCGCCCATACATGGGCGGTCTCGAGGTCATCGGCGCCGCCCGGTAGGTCAGTCGATGGCGGCGCGGGCGACCTCGAGGATGGTGTCGACATCGCGCTCCGACAGGACGCGAACCACGGGGACGTCGAGGGCGAAGTAGTGGCGTAGTTGTTCCTTCAGGTCCTCGGTGCCGCTGGCGGCGACCCCGATGCCGCCGGGGGGCACGCCGGTGGCTTCGAAGTGGCGGGCGTAGTGCGGCATCTCCATGTAGAAGCTGGCCTCCCGCTCCAGGCGTTCCCTGGCATCGGGGCCGAGGGCGACTCGCACGTAGCCATAGATCGTGATCTCGGTGAGCGGATCCCGGCCCAGGCGGTTGGCGCCCTCCACGACCAGGTCCCGCGCCCAGGTGGCGCGCTCCGGCGTCATCCAGTTGAGCAGCGCGCCGTCACCGATCTCGCCTGCCAGCTGGCACATCCTGGGGCCCATCGCCGCGACGATGATGCGGACATCCGGCAGCAGCTTTCGCAGGGCGGCGACGCCCTCTCGCACCGCGGCCACCGGTTCCTCGATGAACCCGGCGCCAATACCGAGGACCAGGCGCGGGTGGGGGAGATTTAGCTCCTCGACGCGGGCGGAGACTTCGTCTGGCGCGTACCGGTCCAGGGCAAGTACCCCGACGCCGAGGTCCATCCGCTGCGAGTCATGGGCAAATGCCGTCACCAGGGCGAGGCCGTCCCCCGCCGGGGTGTCGTTGGCACAGATGATCTCGTAGCCCATGCCTTCCGCTTCTCTGGCAAGACGCCCGAACTGCTCCGGGTCCGGTCCGGCAGCGACACCCAGTCCTAGCCTCATCCCCGTCCTTGGAAGCCTAACCTCATCGCCACCGCCTCATCGGCTGGATATGCTGGAAGCGCCCGGAGGGGTGTCCGAGTGGTTTAAGGTGCGGCTCTTGAAAAGCCGTGTGGGGCAACCCACCGTGGGTTCGAATCCCACCCCCTCCGCCAGGCCCGTCGATGCCGATTATTATGGATTTTGTTACGCCGCTCCGGGAATGCTGTTCGTACTCGGGGAGGTATCAGGCCCTCTCCCGACCGGGTTCGACTGGCCCTCTCCCGCTGGGCGCTGTCGGCACGTGATGCATCAGGAGACTCGAGAGCCTCGTCCCGTAGGCTGGCTGAGCCTCCTGATCTCCCCGGTTTCCTCCCCTGCACACGTTCAGCAGCGTAAGCTGAGGACGAAGTTCCCGATCCCCGCCCGGACCGACCCGCATGGGGTCCCTCCTTCAGGGTCTGAGCGCTTCTAGCGCGAACGACAGACCCCGGAGAATCGCATGAGCGACGGCACGAACAACCTGTCAATGCAGGATGGCGATCGAGCCACCGAGGCCGCGACCGTGGCGCGGCATTGGGTTGATCTGTACCGCGAGCTGATCCCGTTTGAAGAGCAGGTCCTGGCTCGCGCGGAGGAGCTGGTTAGGGGTCGGTCTGAGGCCGTCCTCAAGGCCGTGCGAGAGACCAATCTCCAGCCCCTGGCCGAGCTCATTGAAGAGTTTCGGGTGCGCCTGATGTTCTGGAGGGCCCGTCTGCACGAGCTTCAGGAACGCCCGCCTGCCGCCTAGCCCAGCCCTGCTAGGCGGCGGGGCGCTCGCCGCGCTGGGTCGCCCAATATAGGGCGCGCGAGATGTCATGCGGAGACAGGATGCCTACCAGGCGGCCGTCCTGCAACACGAGGACCCGCTTGTTGACGTCGTTGCCCAACCTCTGGAGAAGGTCGGTGACCTTCTCGTCCGGCGCAGCGGTAGGCACGCCGGCAAGCCCGGTGGCGATCGAGCCCAGGGTCGTCGTCGCTCGCTCTGGCGCGGGCACCTCCAGCATCCTTCGCAGGCTGACCAGCCCTTCCACGTCATCGTTGGCGTCAACAACGGGGAAGGTCGCAAAGCGATAAGGCCGTGGCGTCGCCAGGAACTCATCGACGGGCATCGCCGCGGGCACAGTAACAGGTTGGGGCGTCATCAGGTCACCGACCGAGACGCCCAGCAGCGCCCGCGTGACCTCCACCCGCGACCTCTCCGCGGAGGCGGCGTTGCGCAGGATCCAACCCAGGAAAATGAGCCAGAGTCCACCGACCAGGTCTCGGGTGGTGAACAGCAGCAGCAGGCCGATCGCCATCATGCCGATGCCGATCAGCTGGCCCACCACCGCCGCCCGCACGGTGGCCTTGTCGCGCTCGCGCCCCAGGCCCCAGAGGATGGCGCGGAGCAGGCGACCGCCATCCAGGGGGAACCCAGGCACCAGGTTGAAGAGGCCGAGGACGAAGTTGATGACCGCCAGCCATGCCGTCATCGCGGTCAGGATCGCCGGCGCGCCGGCCGCCGCCAGCAGCACGTTGGCGAGGCCGAAGACCGCTGCCAGGATGAAACTGGTGAGCGGTCCAACGAAGGCGATCTTGGCCTCCGCGCCCGCCGATGGGGCCTCGCCTTCGATCGTGGACACGCCCCCGAACATCCAGAGCGTGATCCCCTCCACGCCCACGCCGAGGCGGCGGGCCACCAGCGAATGGGCAAGCTCATGGATGGTTATCGACGCCAGGAAGAGGACCGCGGCGCCGATGGCGGCCGCCCAATAGAGGGCGGCCGAGTTGCCCGGGGCGGCGTCCGGCAGCAGGTTCGCCGCCAGGCTCCAGGCGATCAGGACCAGGACCACCAGCACGCTCCAGTTGGCCCCGATGCGGATGCCCGCGATCGTGGCGAGGTGGATCTGCTCGCGCATGGACCCGTTCTACCCGCGGCCGGGAGCTTTGAAGCGCGCCGCGGCGCCGCTGCGGACGGCCCGGGCTAGCGTTTGGCCCAGCCGGGGATGCGAGCCACCAGCCAAGACGGAGTGATCTCGCTTTTGACCAGGTAGGCGAGGGCTCCCAGGCTGAGGCCACGCTGGCGCATCGGCGGTTCGTTGTAGTTGCTGAGGATGACGACCGGCACCGCCTCCGACTCGCTTGAGTTGCGGATCGATTCGAGCACCGTCAGGCCGTCGATCCCGGGCAGGCCAACATCGAGGAAGACGAGGTCGAAACCGGCTCCCTCCGTGATCTTGCGAAGACCCTCCTCGCCGTCGGTGGCGAGGGCCACGGTGTACCCGGCGGCCTCCAGCCGGACCCGGTACATCATCGAAAGCGAGGGGTCGTCCTCGACCATCAAGATGCGAAGGCCCCGACCCTTCTGCTCGGTCTCTGGTTCCGACTCGGCGGCCGGCTTACCGCTGAACCGCGGCCGGGGCAGTGTCCCCGAGGGCAGCCTGATGACGCCCCAGTCGACGACGATGTTTACCGTCGTCATGCCGCGCCGGCCAGTGGCAGCTGCAGGGTGAAGACGCTGCCGGCCCCCTCCTCCGACTCGGCCTCGACGTCCCCGTGGTGCATCCGGGCCAGCTCGCGCGCGAGGTAGAGCCCGAGGCCCGTACCCGGGATGGCGGTGGTGGCGTCGTTGGCTATCCGTCCAAAGCGCGTGAAAAGCTGGCCCATGTCCTCTTCGGCGATGCCGATGCCTTCGTCCTTCACGGCAACGATAGCGGTTCCGTTGCTGCTTGCGACGTTGATTGCGACCCGGCCGCCGCGCGGTGAGTACTTGATGGCGTTATCGACGATGTTGCTGAGGATCAGCGCGACGCGCTCCCTGTCGGCGACGACCTCGATGGGCAGGTCGGGAATGCTGGCCTCGATCTCGTGCCTGACGTCGGTCGTCGGCCGCACCTCCTCCAGCACCTCGGCGACCGCCTCGCGCAAGTCGAAGCGTTCCTCGCGGAGGTCCGTCCTATGGTCTTCCATCCGCGACGTCTCCAGCATCTGGGTCAGCATCGACGACATCTGGTCAACCTTGGACAGCATGATGTTGAGGATCTGGGGAGGCGCGCCCGCGGGGATGGTGCCATCCTCCATCATCGACAGGTAGCCCTTCACCAGGGTCAGGGGACCGCGCAGCTCATGCGAGGCGATCTTCAGGAACCGGGTCTTGGCGTCTTCCAGCGCCAGCAGACGCTCCGAGATCTGGGCGCGGTCGAGGGCCGCGGTCAGCGACGCCGCGTAGAGACGGAGGCGCGACGTCTCCTCGGCGCCGAAAATCGGGGTGAACGGCCCGGCGAAGGCGGCCAGGTAACCGGTGCCCCGCTCCAGTGGCATGGGGAAGATGAGGGCGCCGCTGGCCGCGACCTCCGGACCAGCACGCAGCAGCCCCTGGCTTTCCAGGCGCGCGGCCTGCTCGCCGGCGCTTTCCAGGGTTGTCCCATGGACGGCAAGGACGGCGCCGTCCCCGTCGATGATGAAGGCGAAGTCGGCACCCACCAGCCGCACCACCCAGGGGAGGGCGCGCTCGGCCAGCTCGGCCCGGGTTCGCGCGTAGAGCAGCAGGTCGTTGACGGCGTCGCGGAAGTCCTCCTCCTCCCGCGCTCTCCAGACGCCTCGCAGCCAGGCCGGCGGCGAGAAGCCCGCGTACAGCACCGGGACCATGAAGAGGGCCACCAGGCTGGTCGCCACCGACACGGAGCTGGACACCGCCCCTGACTGGGGTATGGCGCTGACCAGGAGGATGAGGATGATGCCGAGGTAGCCCAGCGACAGCGCCCGCAGCCGCCGGCGCTGCACCACCGGCCGGCCAAACGACGCCTGCAGAAGTCGAAAGGCCGGCTCGGCCACGCACACGCTCCACGCGATGATCAGCAACAGCACCGCGACCGACTGCTCCGCCGAGGGCGTCGTCGCCGGGGCGGCGGTGCCGAGGTAGGCGACCAACGCGGCGGTGCCGGTCAGCGTCACCGCCGCCAGCACCAGGGCCCATCGCGACAGCGGAATCAGCTTGTGACGGAACATCAGCAGGCCGAAGCCACTGAGCTGGAAGGCAGGCAGGGTGACCCAGATCAGCCATGGTTCGTGGTAGCCGGTGAGCGTCTGCAGCGGGCCGATGACCGCGGCCACGCCGAGCATCCCCAGGGCCAGCGCCAGGTACCCGCGGCGGGCATCCCGAGACCGCAGCCAGACCACAACCGCCACCAACCCCAGCAGGACGAAGGCGGCGCTGACCGAGTAGGAGAGGACCTGCGCGACCGTGAGGACCACTGCCGGATTATCCGCCTCGATAGGCCGGGGACTTGGTTACGCTGACTCGCCGGGGCGCCGGAACCTCTCGTTGATCACCGAGATCTCGTCCTCGAGATCTTCAGCTCATGGCTCATCCGTGAGGTGCATCGCCGACTCCTCGGCGGACTGGTCGTCGGCGCCTGAGTCATCGTCGTCCGCCTCGGCGGCGCCCGCCTCGTCGTCCTCGTCGGCTCCGTAGACGGAGACGTCCGGGTCAGCGCCACGCTCGGGGCGATCAGGGACCTCCTCAGCCAGGCGCTGGTCGAGCGTATCCCGCCGGTATTTCTCGTCGATGTCGGGCGCGTCGTGAGAGGCGCTGTCGAATGCTGCGTCGTCGTCCTCGGTGCCGCCGACCTCCGCCGGCTCGGGCTCCTCAGTTCCAGGGAGAACGTCGCTGTCGGCGGGAACGTCGTTCCAGGGCAGGTCCTCTGGATGCTGGCCGGTGGGATCGCGGTCGCTCATGACTCCTCCTTCGCCGGCACCATCACCAGCTTGTTTACGGGCTCCAGCAGCGCTGCGGGGGCGTCCGACCATGAAACCACGGACGTGGTCACCAGCTCGGGACTGAGTCGACCCGACGACACCAGATGGAGGAGCGACGGGATCACGGGCCGCGAGTTCGGCCGTCCGGTGATGAAGGTAATGCCGTACGTGTACATCTCCAGCAACGGCAGTGGGGTCTCCGCCTCGTAGTAGATGCCGATGCTGGTGCACACGCCACCTGGCTCGGTCGAGCGAATCGCGCAGGCCAGGCCCTCATGTTGGCCGCTGGCGTCGACGGTGATGGGGTGGCGGCCCTGCCGCGCTGGAGGCGGACCCTCCACTGCTTCGGCCCCCAGCCGGCGGGCCAGGTCCAGCCTCACCGGGTCGGTGTCGATATAGGTGACCTCGGCGGCGCCCAAGGCCTTGGCCACCGCGACGGCGTAGCAGCCGATACTCGGCGCCCACCCGCCCACCACCAGCACCGACGCCCCCGGGTTGGCCTCGAGGTGAGGTCCGACGGTGCGCCAGCCGTCGACGATGTTGTCGCTCAAGCTGGCTATGACCACCGGGTCGAGGTCCGGCGGCACCGGCACCAGCATGGCGTCGGCGAAGGGGACCCGCACGCGGTCACTCAAGGCGCCGCCCCATTCCTTGCGGCAGACAGTCGCCAGGCCGTACATGGCCCGCTTGGGCTCGACCCCGGTGCAGTTGCTGGTCATTCCCCGCAGGCAGTTGGCGCACTCCCCGCAGGTGATCTGGAAGGGCACCACCACCAGGTCGCCTGCCTTCGCTGACGTCACCCCGGGTCCCGCCTCCACCACCCTGGCGATGAACTCGTGGCCCAGGGCAAAGGGCCCCGGGATGGGGGCCTGGCCGCGGATGATCGCGAGGTCCAGGTCGCAGGTGGCCACCGCCACCGGCTCCACGATGGCCTCGCCCGGTCCCTCGACCACGGGCCTGGGGACGTCCCGCCACTCGAGCTTTCCCGGCTCGATGAAGGTGAGCTGGCGCATCGACGTCCTCCTTCACTCGCTGGAGCGTGCCAACATAGCACGTCCCCGGGAGTCGCAAGCGATGGCCATCGCCGTGTCCGGGGCGCAGAGGAGGATCGCCATGACAGACGCCCCGCGAGTGGTCAGCGAGCGCCGCGGCCATGTGTTCCTGATCAAGCTCAACCGCGCCGACAAGCGCAATGCAGTGGACCGCGCCATGTACAACCAGCTGGCCGTGGCTTACGCCGAGCTGGACAATGACCCCGAGATGCGGGTGGGCGTGCTCCACGCCGACGGCGACCACTTCACCGGCGGCCTCGACCTCACCGACTGGGTGGGCGTGATCGAAAGCGACGGGCTGATGCCCACCGAGGGCGGACTCGACCCGCTGGGCATCACCACCAATCCCGTCTCCAAGCCGGTGGTGATCGCGGTCCAGGGGCGGTGCCTGACCATCGGCATCGAGCTGATGCTTGCCTCCGACATCCGGGTCGCCGCCCGCGACACCCGCTTCGCCCAGATCGAGGTCAAGCGCGGCATCTTCCCCACCGGCGGCGCGACCTGGCGTTTCTTTCGCGACGCCGGCTGGGGCAACGCCATGCGCTACATCCTCACGGGCGACGAATTCGGCGCCGATGACGCCTTCCGAATGGGCCTGGTCCAGGAGCTGGTTGCTCCTGGCGAGCAGCTCGACAGGGCGATCGCGATCGCCGAGGTGGTCGCGGCCCAGGCGCCGCTGGCGGTGGCGGCGACGCTGGCGTCGGCCCGGCTGGCCGAGGCCCAGGGCTACCGCGCCGTGGTGCCGACGCTGGTGTCGATGCAGGCCCAGCTGATCAAGAGCGAGGACGCCCGCGAGGGCGTGCAATCGTTCATCGAGCGTCGCACCGCGACCTTCTCGGGCCGCTGAGGCCGGACCCTACAGCCTTTCGTTGGGCGTGCGCGCCAGGGCGTCGTGGACCAGTGAGCCCAGCACCGCGGCGCCGATGCCCAGGCCTATGCCGAAGACGACGAAGCCGACCCAGGCCAGCGCGTCGTAGAGCGTGAGGTAGTAGCCGACCAGGCAGAGGACGACGGCAGCGAGCGCCCAGAGGAGCCGGGTCACCGGCCGCCCTCGACGCTCGCCGCCAGGGTCACGTCAGTTCGCCACTCAGCCGCCGCCGCCCGGGAAGCCGCCACCGCCGCCCGGGAAGCCGCCACCGCCATTGCCGCCACCGCCATTGCCGCCACCGTTACCGCCGCCTGCGCCGTTGCCGAAGGTCTGGCCGGGGGGCAGGATGTTGGCGTTGTTGGCGCTGATGCTGCCATCGCTGTTCTTGGTTCCCTGGATGGTGACGTTGACGCCGTTGGTCAGGTCCGACGCCGTCCCGTCCACGGTCTTGCGGATCACCGAGTTGCTGCTCAGGGTCACCTTGCTGTCGGTGTTGCAGGTCGGGTTGTGGATCGTGAGCACGTTGCCGGCGACCGCGGTGATCTGACCGAACACCGTGGTCCGGTTGGCGTTGTTGCCGTTACGGTTGGTGTTGGTGGTACTGCAGGCGTTGCGCCCCGCGCCGGGCGTGGCGTTGGCCGCTGTGCCATTGTTGCCGCCGTTGTTGCCCACCTGGGCGCTGGCGTTGGTCTGGCCAAAGCGGAAGCCGCCGTAGAAGCCTCCGAGAAGCGCGACCACGGCGATGAGCGCCGGGACTGCGTACTTTGTCATGTGAAAAGCCTCCTATTCGTATCGCAGCGCCTGGATCGGACTCAGCCGTGCGGCGCGGTTGGCGGGATAAATCCCGAAGAAGATCCCAATTCCCACGCTCACCCCAAACGCGAGCGCCACCGAGGATGGCGAGACCACAGGTGTCGGCAGCTGCGACACCACGTGCGGCAGCAGCATCGAAAGCAGGATGCCGGCGCCTATGCCGAGCACCCCTCCGGTGCCCGACAGGAACATCGATTCGATGAGGAACTGGAGCAGGACGTCGCGGTGGTTGGCGCCGATCGCCTTGCGGATGCCGATTTCACGGGTGCGCTCGGTGACCGTGACCAGCATGATGTTCATGATCCCGATGCCGCCGACCACCAGCGAGATGGCGGCGATGGCTCCCAACAGGATGGTGAGGATCCCCGTGATCTGGGTCGCGGTGGCGAGGATGTCGGCCTGGCTGAGGACGCGGAAGTCGGCGTTGGCGGGATCGGAGATGTGGTGGCGGGAGAGGAGCACCTGGGTCACCTCCGAAGAGGCGTCAGAGGTTGAGTTCGATGACGACGCCTGCACGTAGATGTTCTGGATCTGGTTGCGACCGCCGGACAGGTAGTTCCACGCTGATGTGATCGGCACCACCGCGGTGTCGTCCTGGTTGGCAAGTCCCCCCGCTCCCTTGGAGGCGAAGACGCCAACAACACGGAAGTTCTGCCGGTTGATCTTCACCGTCTGACCGACGGGCTCCTGCCCGGCGAAGAGGTTGTCGACCACGGTCTGGCCCAGGACCACGACGCGGGAGTTGTCACTGACGTCGGCATCGGTGAAGAAGGACCCCGACGCCATCTTGTAGTCGCGCACCAGCGGGTACTTCGCGGTGGAACCGGTGACCTCGGTGCTCCAGTTCTGGTTGGTGTACGTCATCTGCGCGTTGCGCTGGGTGCTGGGCACGGCAGCGACGATGTCGGGCGATGTCTTCTGGTCGTTGAGCGCGGTCATGTCGTCGTAGGTCAGGGTGTTGGCGCTGCCGAATCCCTGGGAGACGCCCTGGGCGTTTCGCGAGCTCTGCGGGGAGACGATGAGGAGGTTGGAGCCGAGGCCCTGGATCTGGCTCTGCACCGACGCCGAGGCGCCGTTGCCCACCGCCACCAGCAGCACCACCGCGCCGACGCCGATGAGGATGCCGAGCATGGTCAGCCCAGAGCGCAGGCGGTTGCCGAGCAGGCCGCCGACGGCCAGCCGCAGCGCCTCGAGGACGTTCACCGGGGCACGTAGATGCCGGCCCCGGCGGTGCCGGTCGCGTCCTGCGCCGGCGGCATTGGCGCCGCGGTGTTTACCTCATCGCTCTCGACCAGGCCATCGCGGAGGTGGACGACGCGGCCGGCGAAGCGGGCGACGTCGGGTTCGTGGGTGATCAGGACCACGGTCCTGCCCTGCTGGTTGAGGTCCACCAGCAGCCGCATGATCTCCATGCTGGCGACCGAGTCGAGGTTGCCGGTGGGCTCGTCAGCGAGGAGGATTGCCGGCTGCGTCACCAGGGCCCGGGCGATGGCGACCCGCTGCTGCTGGCCGCCCGACAGCTCGGTAGGCTGGTTGGCCGCCCAGTCCTCGAGGCCCACCATGCGCAGCGCCTCCAGGGCGCGCTCGTGGCGGACGCGGCCGACGCCGGCGTAGATCAGCGGCATCTCGACGTTGTGCAGCGCCGTGGTCCGCGGGATCAGGTTGAAGGACTGGAACACAAAGCCGATCTTGTGGTTGCGGATCTCGGCCAGCTCGTAGTCGTCGAGCTCGGCGACGTCGATGCCGTCAAGGATGTAGCGGCCTGAGGTCGGTACGTCGAGGGCCCCGATCAGGTTCATGAGCGTGCTCTTGCCGGAACCGGACGGTCCCATGATGGCGACGAAGTCACCCTCGCCGACGTGAACGCTGATGCCCCGCAGCGCCCAGAACTCGATGGTGCCGACCTGGTAGCACTTGGTCACGGTGTCGAGGGTGATCACCGGCTAGAAGCCGCCGCCGAAGCCGCGCCCCCCGCCGCCACCGCCGCCACCGCCGGCGGCCGGCGTGGCACTGGTACGCGCCTGGGGCAGCGCCACCTGGTCACCGTCGTTGAGCCCGGCGCGGATCTCCGTTGTGCTGTCACCCACCAGGCCGGTGGTGACCGGCACCGACGTCTGCTGCCCGTTCCGCACCAGGTTGACGGTGCTCGAGCCCCCCGTGTTCTGGACGGCCGTGTTGGGCAGCGACAGCACCCCGAGGGCGGACTGGATCGTGACCGAGGCGTTCGTGGTCATGCCGGACTTGAGCCGGGAGTCGGTGCTGTCGACCACGATCGTGGCGTAGTAGTTGACCACGTTGGAGACGACGGTGGCGGTGGGCGCCACCGCCAGCACCTTGCCGGCGACGTTGAGGTTGGGGATGGCGTCGTAGGTGAGGTTGACGTCCTGGTTGGGAACCAGCTTGCTGGCGTCGCTCTCCGGGAACGGCACCACCGCCTGGAAGCCAGCCGCCGAGGCCAGCACCACGGTGGCGGAGCTGCTGGAGCTGCTGCTGCTGCTGCTGCTGCCGGTGCCGCTGGAGCCGGACGAGCCGCCGGTGAGCGGGGCATTGCTGCCCGGTGCCTGGCTGGTGCTGCTGCCGCCGCCCCCAGATGTCTCACCGACGTTACCCGTGACGCTGACCACGGTGCCGTCGGTCGGAGCCTTCAGGGTCGTCTGGTCGAGCGTCATCTGCGCCGATTGCACCTGGGCCTGAGCCGAGGCCAGCTGCGCCTGGGCCGAGGCCACGGCGTTGGGCTTGACCTGGCTCTGGACATTGAGGTTGTCCTGCGCGGAGGTGATCTGCTGCTGGGCCTGGTCGAGGCGAGTCTGCCCCGCGATCTGGTCCGATGTCTGCTTCTGCTGGTCGGTGGCGAGCTTGCTCTGCGCGTTCTGGAGCGTGGCGGTGAAGCCGGTGGGGCCGGCACAGCCGGCTGCCGGGCTGGCGGTGCCGCAGCTGTTGGTGTTGTAGTCGTTCTGGGCCTTGTTCACCGCGGCCTGGTCGCTCTGCACCGTCTGGCCGTCGCCGTTATTGGTGGCGTTGACGCTGTTGACGGTGTCGTTGTAGTTGGTCTGGGCCGCCTGGACACCGTGCAGCAGCTGGGCCACCTGGGCCGAGGTAACCGGGTTCTGGGCGATTTGCACCGCGGCCTGGGCCGATTGCAGGCTGGCCTGGGCCGAGGCCAGCGTGCTCTGCTGGGTGGTGGAGTCGACCTTCGCCAGCGTCTGCCCGGCGGAGACGTGGTCACCCACCTTGACGTCCATCTCGGTGATCTGGCCCGACGTGCGGAAGTTGAGGTTGAGCTGGCTGATGGGGGTCAGCGCCCCGGTGCCGCTGACCGACGCCTTGACGTCGCCGGTTGTCACCGTCACGATCCGTGGCGCCGTCGAGGTGCTGGCCGGCTTGAGGATGGTCTGCTGGCCGATCAGGGCGGCCAGCGCCAGCGCCACCACCACCAGGATGATGACCCAGAGCCGGTTGCCGCGGAGCCACCGGCTGCGGGTGCTCGATCGCCGGAGCGCAGGCGCCGAGGTGGTTGCGGGGGCTGGGCCGGTGGGGATGTTACTTTCCAATTCCTCTTCCTTATTCAGGCGCGATCGCGGTCCCTATGACGACCAACAGGGGCCAATGGTCGCAGCTTGCCATTAGTCGGCCATGAACCACGGCTAAGAAGTGGCTAAGACGCCGCGGCCGCAACCGGCTCCTCGATTTCCCCGGCAGCGGGAATGTCAACCGTGAAGGTGGCGCCGCCGGCGGGGTTGTTGGCGGCGTTTACGGTGCCGCCGTGCTCCTCGGCGATCCAGCGGGCGATGGCCAGGCCAAGGCCGGCGCCCTGGCCTGAGCGCGCCTCGTCGGGGCGATAGAAGCGCTCGAAGATCCGCTCCAGGGCATCTGGCGCGATGCCCTCGCCGTTGTCGCTCACCGTGAGCCTGGCCACGCCCTCGACCAGGCTTGTGCCCACCTCGACCCGGCCGCCGCTGTGGGTGTGCTTGATGCCGTTGTCGACCAGGATCCACATCAGCTGGCGCAGCGCGTCCTCGTTTCCCTTGAGCCCCAGCGGCTGCCCGCCGTCGAAGGCGATGGAGCGGCCCTCGCTGAGCTTGCGTGCCTGGCGGCAGACGTCGGCGACGATCGAGGTCAGGTCCACCGGCGCCATCTCCAGGTGCTGGCCGCTGTCGGCCCGCGCCAGGGTCAGCAGCTCCTGCACCAGGCGGCTCATGCGATCACCCTCGGCGGCGATGTCCTCGAGGGCGTCGCGCTGGTCCTCGGACCGGACATTGGGCCGGTTGAGGAGGAGCCCGGCGTTGCTGATGATGGTGGTCAGCGGGGTGCGCAGCTCGTGCGAGGCGTCGGCGACGAAGCGCTTCTGCGCCGCCAGTGACTCCTCCAGCCGGCCGTAGGCCTCCTGCAGCTGTCCCAGCATGTCGTTGAAGCGCGTCGACAGGCGGCTGACCTCGTCGTTGGTGTTGGACGCCGGCAGCCGGCGGCTGAGGTCACGGGTGCGGCCGATCTCCTCCGCCGTCTCCGCGATCCGGTCGACCGGGCGAAGGGCCCGGCCCGCCACCAGCCAGCTGGCCACCAGCGCCAACAGGATGCTGAACACGGCGGCGATGATGAGGACCAGTCGAAGGCCCTGGAGCTGGTTGACCACCGGCACCATCGGCTGGCCGACGAGGACGAAGCCGGCACCGGAGGGGTCGCCAGGTCCGACCTTGCGGACGGCCACCCGCACGGGAACACCGTTGGCGGGCTCAACCGTGGCCAGCAAGGTGCTGTTGGCGGGCACCTGGTTGAGCACGTCGGTGGCCACCTTGGGCGCCTGGCCGTCGATCTCACCACTGCTGATCAGGGGCGCGCCCCCGGGAGAGAACAGCTCGACATAGGTGTCGGAGCTGGTGCGCAGGTCGATGGGCAGGTCGACCCTTTGCACCGTGCCGTCGGGGCCGACCAGGATGCGACCGCGGTCGGCGGGGCCGCGGCCGAAGAATGGGCCGCTGGTAACCCGCCGGGTGAGTGAGGCGTCCTGGCCGGTGTAGAGGTTGCGCTGGACCAGGAAGTAGACCAGGGTGCCGAAGACCAGCACCGTCAGCGCCACCACCAGGCTGCCGAAGAGCGCGATTCGCAGGCGGATCGGCATCAGTCCTCCCTCAGCGCGTACCCCACGCCGCGGACGGTCTGGATCATGCGCGGCATGCCCCCGATCTCCATCTTGCTCCGCAGGTAGCCCACGTAGACGTCCACGGAGTTGCTGGTGGCGCCGAAGTCGTATCCCCACACGACGTCGAGGATGCGATCGCGAGTCAGCACCTGGCGGGGGTTGCGAAGGAAGTGCTGGAGGAGGTCGAACTCGCGTGGCGTCAGGCTGAGGGTGTGGTCTGCGCGCTTCACCTCGCGGGTTCCCAGGTCCATCGTCAGCTCGCCAAAACGAAGCACCCGGCGGGCCCTGGGCGCCTGCCGGCGCAGCAGCGCCCGGATGCGTGCCAGCAGCTCCTCGTAGGCGAAGGGCTTGACCAGGTAGTCGTCGGCGCCACTGTCCAGCCCGTCGACACGGTCGGCGGTGGCGTCGCGCGCAGTCAGCATCAGGATGGGGACGTCGCCCTCGGCCCGGAGCCGGCGGCAGACCTCGACGCCGTCCAGGCCTGGCAGCATCACGTCGAGCACCACCAGGTCGGGCATCCGTTCATGGGCGCGGCGCAGGGCGACGAGGCCGTCGGGGGCAATGTCGACGGCATAGCCCTCGTAGATCAGCGCGCGCCGCAGTGCCGCGGCGATCCGGGAGTCATCGTCGACGACGAGCACATGGGGCTGATCCGCCATGGGTGCATTGGAGCACTCATGGATGAAGGTTGTCTAAGAAATCGAGCCGGCCTTGACGGGAGTGCGGAGCATCTCGACCAGCTCCGTCGGCAGATCCTTGCCGGCTGACATATAAGCGACGGCGGCGAGACCCAGGACGTACATCTTGAAGGCGGCGTAGGCCGCCGCCGGGCTCTTGTCCCGGACCAGTGAGGTGAAGGCGATTCCGTTGATTGCGCCGGCGATGGCGCCTGGAAAATCGACCAGCTCGGGGTCAATGGCGTCGTCGCCGGGGATGATCCCCGCCATCTTCTCGATCTCGTTGCGGATGCGGCTGCAGAACCCCTCGATCATGTCCTGCACCCGGGGCCGGATGTTGGGGTTGTCCAGCGCCAGCGCATAGCAGTCGATCAGCAGGCGGATGAACTCAGGGTTGCCGGCGGTGTTGGCCACGGCGCGCTCCATGCCGGTGTTGATGCGGGCCATGGGATCGCTGATACCGGCGGTGTCGATGTCCCAGTC
>JBARRR010000136.1:0-17262 GCA_049644325.1 Candidatus Dormiibacterota bacterium | reverse complement strand
AGAGCGTGTTGCTGTAGTCGATGATCACGCGAGGGCTCAGCCCATGGGCGACGACCTCGTTGACCTTGGCGTCGAGGTTGGACCAGTTGTAGACGCCCTTCGTCTTCTCGATTTCACTCCAGACGCTATCGATCCGCGCGATACGAACGCCAAGCCCGGCGATGCGGTCGAAGGCCTGGCTGCGGGCAGCGGCGTTGCCGGTCGGAGGCAGGAACTGGGCGTTGATCCCGGGCAGGCGAGGCTGAGGGCCAGGGCCGGCCGCAGCGACCCCGGCGCCACCCGCCGGCGGCGCGTAGGTTGCCATCCCGGTGGCCAGCGACAGTGTCGCAACGAGCATCCACAGCCGTCGCCATCTCCCCGCCATCACCAATCAGTATCGGTGAACCTTACTATCAGTGGCGGGCCGGTTCGGGGTGGGCTGCCTCCTCCAGGTGGGTCTTGAGGCGCGCCATGCCGCGCTAGGCGTTGGGCAACTTGACCGGGAAGAAGACCAGGTAGAACAGCAGCACCTGGGGCAGCGACAGCTTCGAGGTCGTGATGCGACGGTCGACGCGGGTCCCGGAGCCGGTCTCGGTGAACGTAAAGCGGTGCTCGTAGTCGCCGGTCAGGTCGGAGACGCGGAAGCCGAGGCGGCTGGGCGCCTCCGCCTCTGTTACCTCGAGGCGGGCCGTGATGGTCTTGCCCTGGGCCTCAGCGGTGGCTTCGTAGTGGCTCCCGACGACGCCGGCGTCGCCATCGACCAGGCGGATGTCCAGCGGGTCGGCCGACCACTCGCCGTGCCGCGTCAGGTCGGCGACATAGGCGAAGGCGTCGGCGGGAGGGACATCGACATCGACGGCGGCGCCGTACGCAGGCATGGGCAAATCGTAGCGAGGTCCCAAGCCGCGTATCGTTCCGTCCATGCAGCGCACGGATGTGACGTTCGAGTCCTCCGGGGTGCGCTGCGCTGGCTGGCTCTACCAGCCGGAGCGCGGCGGGCCGCACCCAGCCATTGTGCTGGGCCAGGGGTTGGGCGGCATCCGGAGCCAGCGCCTCGACGCCTTTGCTGAACGGTTCGCCGCCGCGGGCATCACGGCCCTCGCCTTCGACTACCGATACTTCGGCGACAGCCAGGGGGAACCGCGCCAGCTGTTGGATGCCAAGCTCCAGCAGCAGGACTACGCCGCCGCCCTCGACTTTGTACGCGCCCTCCCCAACGTGGACCCGGCGCGGGTGGCGGTGTGGGGCTGGTCCTACAGCGGCGGCCACGCCCTCATCCTGGCGGCGCGCGACCATCGCGTGGCCGCGTGCGTGGTCCAGGCGCCGCAGGTCGATGGCGTCGCATCGATGCTCCTCATTCCCAAGCTGGTTCTGCTCCAGCTGGTGATCGCCGGCCTGCGCGACCAGGTGGGCGCGTGGTTGGGGCGACCGCCGTACACCATCCCGACGATGGCGCCCCACGGCTCCGTCGGGGCGTTGACCGCCGACGAGGCCGTGCCCGGGTATCGCGCCCAGACCCCGCCGGGCGTCGTCTGGGTGCAGCGCGTCGCCGCGCGGGCGGCGCTGACGACGCCGATGTTCAATCCCAAGCGCAGCGCCCACCGGATCGAATGCCCCGTCCTGGTCTGCATCGCCGACAACGACATGACCGTGCCGCCGGTGCAGGCCCAGAAGACCGCAGATCGGATTGCCGACGTCGAGGTCCGGCACTACCCCTACGGCCACTACCAGATCAATGTCGGCGAGGGCTTCGAGGCGGTGGTCGCCGACCAGGTCGACTTTCTCCGTCGCAGGCTGCTGCACCAAGCGAGCGCCACGATGGGGGCGGCCGGCGCACCTACGCGGTAGCCATGGGCGGGTTGTTGGCATACCTTGTCTTCGCCATCCGCTGGGCGGCCTGGCAGGTTCGCCGGCCGCTCCGCCGGCTACGGCGGCCGCCGGCGTGGGTCGTCTTCCTGGTCGAGGAGGCATACCCCGAGGTGCCGCCGCCCCCCCGGCCGAGATGGCAGCGGCTACTCGGCGGGCGAGGGACGATGAGCCTGGCCGAGCTGCGGACGCGGTTCCACCGCATCGCCGCCGACCCGCGCATCACCGGCGTCGTCCTCCACCTCCGGCAGCTGGACATGTCGCAGGCCCACGTCCAGGCCTTCCGCGAGGTGATCGCCGAGCTGCGGGCCGGAGGCAAGCGCGTCATCGCCTACGCGTCGAGCTACAACACCGCCACCTATCACCTCGCCTGCGCCTGCGACGAGGTGCTGCTGATGCGCGGCGGCGGCCTCAACGCCGTCGGCTATGCGCGGACTTACAGCTTCCTCGCCGACGCCCTGCACCGGGCCGGGCTGGAGGCCGACGTCCTCCAGATCACGCCCTACAAGACCGCGATGGACTTCCTCACCCGCAACGCGATGAGCCAGCAGGCGCGGGAGATGGCCAACAGGCTGGCGGACGCCGCCTTCGACGAGCTGCTCAACGACATCGCCACCGGCCGCTCGATCGAGCGAGACGCAGCCCGCGACCTGGTCGACCGCGCCCCGCTGTCAGAGGAGGAGGCGCTGGAGCTGGGCGCCATCGACGGCGTCCTCTACGAGGAGGAGCTGGACGCGCGCCTCGAGGGTCGCATGGCGAGATGGGACAACGCCCGCCGCCGCTTGGCGCGACCGGCTCCGCGGCGGCCCGGCCGCTACGTCGCGCTGCTGCGGATCGAGGGCACGATTCTGGACGGCCGCAGCAGCAGCCCGCCCGCCGGGCCACGGCTCCCGGTTCCCCTGCTGCTGCAGAGTCGCGCCGGCGACATCACGGTTGCCCGCCAGGCCCGGCGCCTGGCCGACGACCCCCGGGTGGGCGCGGTCCTGCTCTGGGTCGACTCCGGCGGCGGTTCCTCGACTGCGTCGGAGGCGATGACCTCGGCGCTCTCGGCCCTGGCGGCCAAGAAACCGCTGGTCGCGGTGATGGGATCGGTGGCGGCGTCGGGCGGCTACCACGTGGTCACCGCGGCACAGCG
Source organism: Candidatus Dormiibacterota bacterium (assembly GCA_049644325.1). Classification (GTDB taxonomy): domain Bacteria; phylum Chloroflexota; class Dormibacteria; order DASZGP01; family DASZGP01; genus DASZHA01. The sequence continues at coordinate 14,282 of JBARRR010000136.1, read as the reverse complement.
CGTCTTCGCCCAGCCCACCACCATCACCGGGTCGATCGGGGTGCTGGCCGGCAAGGTGACGGCGGGCGGTCTCTTCGAGCGCGCCCTGGTCCACCGCGAGCCGATCGTCCGCGGCCGGCACGCGGCGATGTTCGGTATCGACTCACCCTTCTCCGACGACGAGCGCGCTCGGATGCGGCGCCTGATCGAGCACACCTACGACCAGTTCGTCGATCGCGTCGCGGAGGCGCGCGGCCAGACCCGTGAGGCCGTCGACGCCGTAGCCGGCGGCCGGGTGTGGACCGGGCGCCAGGCGCTGGAGCGCGGCCTGGTCGACGAGCTAGGCGGCGTCGAGGTCGCCCTGGCACATGCGCGTTCGGCCGCGGGCCTGCCCGCGACTGCGCCGCTGCGGGAGGCCCGGGGCGAAGGTGGCATGGGACTGCCGACCGGCGGCGGGGGCGGTCTGCTGGTCTACGCGCTGGAGAGCGCGCACCGGCTCAATCGCGCCAGCACCTGGCTCCTCTCGCCCCTGACGTGTTAGAACAGGCGAGACGGTCGGCCGACCAACCGACGACCGGTGCGGGATGATGAGGAGCTGAGGATGGCGAGTCTGTTGGCGCCATTGGCGCCGCCGTACGACGCCGAGGAGTGGGACCGGAAACCCTTCCCGGAGAAGGCCCGGATGGTCTGCGGCGCCTGGGCCATCCAGGGCTACGGCAGCCCCATCGGGGTTTACGCCGCCTACGGCATCAAGGTGCTCCTCTACATTGGCGGCTGGATGCTCTTCTGCAGTTTCACGCCGGGCCTCGGCGGCATCAGCGATATCGGCACCTGGATCTGGGCGCCGGAGGCCTTCCAGAAGGCCATCATCTGGTCGATGCTCTTCGAGAGCTTGGGCCTCGGCTGCGGCTCGGGCCCCCTCACGGGGCGCTACTTCCCGCCGGTCGGCGGGCCCCTGTACTGGCTCCGCCCGGGGACCACTAAGCTCCCGGTCTTCGAGGGCGTGCCGCTCATCGGGGGGCGGCGCCGGACGATCCTCGACGTCTTCCTGTACGCCGCCTACCTGGTCTTCTGCCTGAACGCGCTGCTCTCGGCCCACCCGGGGGGCCTGGTCCTGGTCGCCATCGTGGTCAGCCTCGCGGTTCTCGGCATCCTCGACAAGACGCTCTTCCTGGCCGCCCGCGGCGAGCACTACTGGACCACAGTGATGATCTTCGTGGTCGCCTCCAACTGGATCCCCGGGGCCAAGGCGGTGCAGGCCTCGCTCTGGTTCTTTGCCGGGTTCAGCAAGCTCAATCACCACTTCCCCTCGGTGGTCGGGGTGATGACCAGCAACAGCCCCTTCACCCGCTTCGCCTTCATCCGCAAGCGGATGTACCGCAGCTACCCCGACGACCTGTCGCCCTCCCGGCTGGCGACCTGGATGGCGCACGCCGGCACCTTCCTGGAGCTCTCGGTGCCGGTGGTCCTGCTCCTGGGCCACGGCGGCCCGGTGACCTACATCGGCCTTGGCATGATGCTCGCGCTGCATCTCTTCATCACCAGCAACGTGCCCATGGGCGTGCCCATCGAGTGGAATTTCATGGTCGTCTACGCCGCCTTCTTCCTCTTCTGGAAGCACGCCGACGTCAGCATCTTCGACATGAACGCGGCCAGCGCCGTCGTCGTGGTGGTGATGTGCGTGCTGGTGCCGCTGCTCGGCAACCTCTTCCCCTCCCGGGTGCCGTTTCTGATGGCGATGCGCTACTACGCGGGCAACTGGGCCTACAGCATCTGGCTCTTCAGGGACGAGAGCCACACGCGGCTGGAGAAGCTGACCAAGTCGGCGCCCTGGGTATACGACCAGCTCCACAAGTTCTACGACCACCGCACCGCCCTGGGGTTGTTCGGCAAGGTGATGGCCTTCCGCCTGATGCACCTGCATGGCAAGGCGCTGCCCCAGCTGCTGCCCAAGGCGGTCGACAACCTCGATGACTACGAGTGGATCGACGGCGAGGTCATCGCCGGGATCGCGCTGGGCTGGAACTTCGGCGACGGCCACCTCCACAACGAGCAGCTGCTCCGCTCCCTGCAGGCGCAGTGCGGCTTCGAGCCGGGCGAGTTGCGCGTGATCATGGTGGAGTCCCAGCCGCTGGGGCGGAATACGCTGCACGACCGCATCCACGACGCGGCCACCGGGCTGATCGAGCAGGGCCACGTCGACGTCCGCGAGCTGCGAAAGCGGCAGCCCTGGGCGTGGACCCCGGCGCCCGCGAGCCCGACCGCGCCGAAGACCCCCGCCGCGGGCCCGGCGGAGGTGTTGCCCTAGGCGACGGTGGGCGCGGGCTGGGCCGGCGCCGCCGAGACCCGGGGCATGATCGCCGCCACCAGCAGCACCACCAGCACGAAGACGACCGCCCGGCTGGCCAGGGCGTAGCTGCTGCCCGCCAGGGCGCGGTCGCCGGTGAGGGCGCCACGGGTGGCCACGTCGTACAGCGCCGCCGGGATCGCAACCCCCAGGGACGATCCCACCTGGCGGAGGCTGTTGAACACGCCGGAGGCGACCGCCGCCTCCTGCGGCGGGAACTCGCCGATGGCGCACGCGGTGCTCGCCGTCACCGAGAGCGCGATCCCGGCCCCACCGATGGCGGCCACCGCCGCGACCAGGACCAGCGGTGTGCCGCCGTCGAAGAACGCCATCGCCACGGAGGCCACCGCCGCCACCAAGAGCGCGCCGAACATCACCCGAGGGCTACCGAAGCGGGAGACGATCCCGCCCGAGCGGAGGAAGACGACGAGCGCCAGGATCGGCCAGGCCACGATCACCAGCGACGCCTGGGTCGGATCCAGTCCGCGGCCAGCCTGCAGGTAGATTGCGACCTGAACGGTGCCCGAGAGGAGGCCGAACCAGGCCACGGCGCCGACCAGGCTGGAGGCGACGAAGCGCCGGTTGCGAAAGACGCTGAGGCGAACCGCGGGCTCCGGCGTGGACCGCTCGCGGGCGATGAAGAGCACGATCGCCAGCGCCCCAACCGCCCACGAAGCCACTACCGCCAGCGACAGCCAGCCCCATGAGTTGCCCTGGAGCAGGGCGACGTTGATGCCAACCAGGATCAGGGTGCCGAGCAAAATGCCGGGCACGTCGAGGCTCATCCGCCGACCCCCGACCGCGGGCTCGAGGGCGACCAGCGCCATCACGATCACCAGCAGCGCCAGCGGCACCTGCACCGCGAACATCGCTCGCCAGCCAAACGCCGAGGTGAGGACTCCGCCGATCACCGGCCCAATCGCGGCAGCCGACGCACCGGCGGCGAAGTAGAAGCCGAGCGCCCGCGGCCGGGCGGTCTCGTCGAAGCCGGCGGAGACCACCGCCAGCGAGAGCGTCAGCAGGGCGCTGGCGCCGATCCCCTGGAGGGCGCGCATCGCCAGCAGCACCGGGTAGTTGGGCGCGACCACGGCGCCGGCGCAACCCACTGCGAAGATGGCGGCGCCCACGGCCAGGACACGGCGGCGTCCGAGGGCGTCGCCGAGGCGACCGACGGCGAGGATCGAGATGGCAAAGGGCAGGACGTAGGCGTTGACCGCCCAGGCCAGCTCCGACGCGCTGGTGCCGAAGGCCTTGCCCAGCGCCGGCAGGGCGAGGTTGACGATGCTGGTGTCGAGGAACGCGGTGGCGGCGGCCAGGCAGGCGGTGACCAGGACCAGCCGGGCGCGGTTGGGCGTCATGGCAGGGCCGCGGCGGCCTCCAGGGTACCGTCGGCCAGGAGGACACGGACGGCCGAATGCATATCGTCGCTGGCAGGCTCGGGTCCGAGACCGGCCAGGGCGGCATCGATTGCCTCCAGCACCGGACCACTTCCCGAGCCCAGCTTGGGGGCGACGCTGTCGACTCGGCGCAGTTGCATCCAGCCGATGACCAGCTCGATAGCAAGGACGTCCTCCACGACGTCAAGGATCTCGTCGGTGCGCCGGACGGTCAGGGGTGCGTCGGTGGCGTGGTCCTCGACACCGACGTCGAGCAATGGGATGTCGAGGGTCGCCGGTTCGGCCAGGCTCCGCAGCTCGCTGCTCCGTGCCGCCGCCGAGTAGCGCATCAGCATCGCCCCGCCCAGCATGTCGGCGAGGCGCACCCCCCCATCGGCGAAGGCGTCGCCCTGGGTGACCAGGGTGTCGAAGTGATGGCCGGTGCGATGCTCGCTGAGCAGGCCGGCGTGGGCCAGCCCGGGCCGCAAGGCGTCAAAGGCCAGCGCCATCAGCATCGGGTGGAAGTTGCCGTTGCTGATCATCCGGTGCTCCTCGACCACCACCATGGGGTTGTCGTCGATCGAGGCCAGCTCGCCGTCGACGGCATTGCGGGCGAAACCCACCAGCTCCCGCAGCGCCCCGTGAACCTGGGGCAGGACACGGAACGAGAGCGGATCCTGCACCGAAGCGGGGCCACCGGCCAGGCAGAGGCCGCTGCCGTCGAGCATGGCCCGAATCCGGCGGGCCGACTCGACCTGGCCGGCGATGGGCTTGGCCGTGGCCACCACTGGCTCCACAATCGAAGGATTGCCGCGGGCCGCCTCCAGCGACAGCGCGGCGACGATGTCCATTACATCCGCCGTTCGCGCCGCCCGATCCACCACCAGGGCGCCGTGACCGACCGAGACCCCATTGGCCGAGACCAGCGCCAGCCCGTCCTTGGGCTCCAGCACCACGGGCGCGACCCCGGCCTTGGCCATGGCTTCCGCGCCCGACATCACCGTTCCATTGATCTCAGCCCGGCCCCGCCCGATGGCGACCATCGCGATCGCGGCCATGTGCATCAGGTCCGATGCGCCCACCGAGCCGATGGTTGGCACCCTAGGGTGCACGCCACGGTTGAGCATTGCCACCAGGGTCTCGGCCACCGCCAGGCTGGCGCCTGAGCCCCCGCGAGCGATCCCAGCCACCCGCACGCACATCGCGGCACGGACCACGGTGGCGGGCAACGGTGGCCCGATGCCGCCGGCGTGGATGCGGACGATTGCGTCCTGGTATTCGCGCAGGGTGTCCAGCGGCACCCGCTCGTCGCGCATATTGCCCAGCCCGGTGTTGAGACCGTAGATCAGCTGCTCGCCGCCGACGAGGTCGTCGACCACCGCCCGGGCCGCCCGGATTCGGTCGATGGCCGGCTGGGCCAGCTCCAGCTGGGCGCCGGCGGCGACGCGAAGGACGTCGTCGACTCTGAGGGGCGCATCGGCCACCTGGACGGGCGCCGAGCTGGCAGTGGTGGTCACGCGATGGTTACCCCGAAGCCTCCTCGATACGCTCGACCATCTCGGCCCGCCACGCCGGCGCCTCCAGCGGGGCCGCCCAGTAGACGGTCTCGTGGTGGACCTTGCCGTTTCGGAGCTGGATCAGGTCAACACAGAACCACTCGCTGCCGTCGGGGTACGTCACCTGCCACTCGCCCCACCAGGCTTCGCCCTCCCCCACCAAGCGCACCATGGTGTTCGACGGGCTCAGCACCCAACGGTCGCCGCTGCCCACGATGCGGCCGGGTCGCTGCTGCGGTGAACCCCCGGGATAGTTCGACACGACCGAGGCGAAGTTGGCGCTGCCCCGGACGCGCTCGCCGGTTTGGGGCCAGTCGACGGTCCAGTCGGGATGGCGAAGCTCCTCGAGCGCGGCGCTGTCGCTCGCCACAGCAGCGATCGCATACGCCCGAACCACCTCTTCGTTGGTCATCAGCGCCGTCCTCCTCTAATTCCAGCCCAACAGGGGCATGATGGCACGTCCTCGGCCGGCGGAAACCGGTCGCCATGAGGAACGCCAGCGCCGCCTCGGGTATGCCAGTCCTGTAAAGAATGGTCAGAAAGCCGCCCAATTTTGCCGTTTTCGTGGCGCCGAGCGAATCCGTCGCTATCATCGGAGGACACCCCTTACTTCCTGCTGTTAGGCCGGTTCCCCTGCTCTGCGTCTCTGCCACCGACCTGCCCTTCCAGCGGCCATTCACTTTCGGGAGACGCTATGGCTCAAACCACCCTTCCCGCGGCAGCAAACCAGTTCTTCAAGGACACAGAGAAGATCAACAAGGGCATCCGGGAGCTCCTCGAGAACGAGCAGCGCCGGGCCGAGGAGCTCCAGCGTGCGATCTCGACGCTGAAGACCCAGCTCGACACCGCCGAGGCCTCGCGCGCCCAGCTGATCGACCTCACCACCAGCGCCCAGAAGCTCCTGATCAACTCGCAGAACCAGCTCGGTGGGCTGGTTGGCGCAGTCGAGTCCCTGCTCACCGGCAGCGGGCTCGCCGTCACCGAGGAGGCGGCCAAGCCGGCAGCCGAGAACGGAACCAAGACCCCGGAGCCGGCAGCCGCCGGCGCGGGTCGAGGCTCGGCCCGGGGCTAGACCTCCCCGTGGACCGGCTGGCGTGAGATCGTAGCCGGGAGTTGGGCGCGCTGGAAACAACCGACCGGGAGCTCCATCCTGAGGTGGAGCTCCATCCGCAGATGCGGGATGTCCTGGCATGGGCTGGGACGGCCGTGATGTGGGGTCAGATGCTGGAGTCGACGCTGGCGACGTTCGCGTCGCTGGAGACGGGCCATGAGCCTGCCGACAGCCACCGCTTCCGCCAGTTCTTCCGCGGCGCCGGCTCCAACGCCGGCCCCGCCCGGCCCAAGCCGGCCCATAGCTCCCCCCGCCACCTCTACCTGGCCAACGACCTGGAGAAGTCGATCCGCCGTCGCGACTTCCTGATCCATAGCTTCTTCCGCTCCAAGAACTGCCAGCGGCTGCTCCAAACCGAGCCGGGCCGGCGGGCGCTGGTGGGCGAGCTTCGCGGCTTGGCCGACGAGTTCAAGGGTTGGGCGGACGCGCTGGCGCCGGTGGTCCTGGCCTATGCCGTCGCCCGAGGCCTGACCACCCGGGCCCAGCTGATGGCGCGGGTGGAAGCGCTGGGGTTGGCCGACGACCCGCAGCAGTCGGAGCTCGCCTCCCAGGCCCAGGCGGCCCTGGATCTCGATGCCGAGAAGGTGGAGCAGATGGTCCAGGTCCTTCGCGAGCTGGAGTCGCGCCGCCAGAAGTAGGCGGCGCGCGTTTGCTGCTCCTCTTTTCTTTACAAGGTGATTAGGCACAAACCGGGTGCGGTGCTACATTCGAACCTGCGATGAGTCGTGGCAGCTTGTTGACAGCTACGCCCGCCTTTCACGGGATACTCGATAGGGCCCGTGTCGCCGTGCACAGCGCCGAGGCAGCGGCAGGGGTCAGCATCATTCTTCTCAAGGCCAACGACCAAATCCGCGATGCCTCGGAGGTATGGAGGCGGGTTTGGGACCGGGTCGGGGATCCCGTCGTAACACCCGAGGTCCTGCGTGCCCTGAGCCACTCCGGCAACTACGTCAGCGGCGCCTATCGGGACGGCCTGATGATCGGCGCGCTGCTCGGCTTTTACGGCGGTGAGCACGGGGTCGACCACGTCCACTCCCACGTCCTCGGCGTCGACCCCACGACCCGGGCCCGGGGCGTCGGCTTTGCGCTCAAGCAGCACCAGCGGCTCTGGGCGTTGGAGCGCGGCCTCGACCGCGTCGAGTGGACATACGACCCGCTGGTGCGCAACAACGGCTTCTTCAATATCAACAAGCTCGGCTGCCGGGGTGTCGAGTACTTCGTCGATTTCTACGGCGAGATGCCCGATGGCATCAACAGCGGCGACAAGAGCGACCGTGTGCTCGTCAGCTGGGACCTGGAACGCCCTGGAGTCGAGGCCGCGGCGGCAGGCGACTCGGCCCCGGACGGCATCGTCGTTCAGGAGTGGGTGAAGGCCGGAGGCAACGTTGCCGTGGAGGTTGGCGATGACGAAGGACCGGTGGTCCGCGCCGACCCCGTGGGCGACCTAGTGCTTTGCCAGGTGCCCACGGACATCGTCGCCATCCGGCACCGGGACCCGGCCAGGGCCCACCTCTGGCGGACCACGATCCGCGGAGTCCTCGACGACACCATCAGCCGCGGCCTGCGGATAACCGGCATGAGCCGGGACGGCTACTACCTGCTGACCTCGACCCGCTGACGCGACGTCACCAGGCCGTCGAGCACGTCGGCCAGGACCTCGACCCCGATGCCGGGCCCGGCCGGCACCGGCAGTCGTCCCTCATCGAGCACAAACGGCGGTGTGATGTCCTGGCGGTAGTAGCGGTCTGAGGCCGAGGTGTCGCCGGGGAGGGTGAAGTTGGGCAGCGCCGCCAGGGCGACGTTGGCGGCGCGACCGATTCCTGTCTCCAGCATCCCCCCGCACCACACCGGGATGGCGCGCTCGGCGCACAGGTCATGGATGCGCTTGGCCTCGAGGTAGCCACCGACGCGACCGGCCTTGATGTTGATGATCGAGCAGGCCTTGATGTCCAGCGCCTCCGCTGCCACCGCCGCGGAGGTGATCGATTCATCGAGGCAGATTGGCGTCTTTACGATCTTCGAAAGCTCAGCATTGGCCACCAACAGCTCCTCGGGGAGCGGCTGCTCGATCAGGAGCAGGTTGAACTCGTCGAGGCGCGCCAGGTGCTCGGCGTCGGCGAGGGTGTAGGCGGTATTGGCGTCGACCTGGAGGGGGATGTCGGGGAAGCGCTCGCGTACGGCGCGCACCGGCTCGATGTCATTACCCGGCTCGATCTTCAGCTTGACGCGCCGGTAGCCCTGGTCGATGTAAGCGGAGACGGCGTCGAGCAGCTGCGGGATGCTGTCCATGATCCCGACCGAGACGCCGCAGTCGACAGCGGTCCGCGTCGCGCCGAGGTACTCGCCAAAGGACCGACCCTCCGCGCGCAGCTGGGCGTCGAGCCAGGCCATCTCGACGGCCGCCTTGGCCATGTTGTGGCCCTTGACCGGGCGCAGGAGCCGGGCGATGTCCTCGGCGCGCGCCCCCTTATGGGCAAGGACCCGGGGCAGCATGTGGTCCTCGATCACGCGGTGGGCGGCGGCGACGTACTCCGAGGAGTAGAGCGGCGCGTCGAAGGCGACGCACTCACCCCAGCCCTCGACGCCCTCGCCGATGACCCGCAACAGGAGGACGTCGCGCTCCGTCTGGGTGCCAAAGGATGTGCGGAATGGCGTCACCAACGGGATGCGGATCCGGACCAGCTCGACGGCCTCGACCTGGAGGCCGTCGCCCGCCCCGATGGTGCTCACGGGGTCGAGTGTACGGCGGCCACGTGCTTAACCTATGGACGTGGCCAACCGTAAGACCGACGCGGCCGTCCCGGAGGTTGTCGGCTGGTTGTCGACTATGGTCGACGCCATGGTCGACCTACTGCGGCGGCTGGTCGAGGTCGAGTCGCCCTCCTCCGACACGGCGGCCTGCCGGGCGTGCGCCGAACTGTTGGCCTCCGCCGGCAAGGACATCCTCGGGGTGGCCGCCGAGACCGTGGTCACCGGCGACCGGGTGCACCTGCACTGGCGCACCGGCGGCGATGCGCGGGTCGCCCTGCTCGGCCACTTCGATACGGTCTGGCCCGTCGGCACCCTGGCAGCCCGGCCGTTCACGCTCCGCGGCGACCAGGCCTTTGGTCCGGGCGCCTTCGACATGAAGGCCGGCGTGGTCCAGGGTCTGTTCGCGCTGGCCGCGCTGGGGGTGCCGGACGGCGTCGAGGTGCTTCTGACCAGCGACGAGGAGCTCGGCTCACCCGACTCGCGGGCGCTGATCGAGGACCTTGGCCGCCGCGTCGAGGCGGTGCTGGTGCTGGAGCCGAGCGCTGATGGCGCGCTCAAAGTGGCGCGCAAGGGCGTGTCCAACTACCGGCTGGAGGTGACCGGACGGCCGGCGCACGCCGGACTGGAGCCCGAGAAAGGCGTCAATGCCCTGAGCGAGCTGGCCCGGCTGATCCCACAGGTCGAGGCGCTGGCCGACACCTCCCAGGGCACCACGATCACGCCGACGATGGCCGCGTCCGGCATCGCCACCAACATGGTGCCGCCCTCAGCCAGCGCCGAGATCGATGTCCGCGCCCTCACGGTCATGGAGCAGACGCGGGTGGATGAGGCCATGCGCGCCCTGCGGCCGAGCATCGACGGCGCGCGGCTGCTCGTGGAGGGCGGCCCCAACCGGCCGCCACTGGAGGCAGCTCTAACCGCCGCCCTGTTCGAGCGGACCAGCATCCTGGCCGCCGCCAACGGGCTGGGCACGTTGTCCGCGGCAACCGCCGGCGGTGGGTCAGACGGCAACCTCACCGCCGCGCTGGGGACCCCCACCCTCGACGGTCTTGGCGCCGTGGGCGATGGCGCGCACGCCGAGCACGAGCACGTGCTGGTTTCGCAGATGGCGCCCCGGGCGGCGCTGGTGGCGCTCCTGGTACGCGACCTTCTGACGGCCGGAGGGGAATCCAAGCGGTAGCCTTCCAGTTCAGACCTTCGGAGGACATCGCCGATGCAGAACAACACTGAGACGGCCACACTGGCGGGCGGATGCTTCTGGTGCCTGGACGCCGCCTACCGGCAGATCGACGGCGTCAAGGGTGTGGTCTCGGGCTACGCCGGCGGCGAGCGCCCCAACCCGACGTACGAGGAGGTCTGCACCGGGCGGACCGGTCACGCCGAGGCCGTCCAGGTGGAATTCGACCCCGGGGTCATCTCCTATCCCGAGATCCTCGACATCCTCTGGACGATCCACGACCCCACCACGCTGAACCGGCAGGGAGCCGACGTCGGCACTCAGTACCGGTCCGCGATCTTCTACCACGACGACACGCAGAAGGCCGCCGCCGAGGCCTCACGCGACAAGGTCCAGGAGCTGTGGCCGAACCCGGTGGTCACGGAGATCGTGCCATTGGAGGCGTTCTACCCGGCCGAGGCCTACCACCAGGACTACTACGCCCATAACCCCAACGCGGGCTACTGCCAGGTGGTGATCAACCCCAAGCTGAAGAAGCTGCGCGAGCACCACGCCGCGCGCATCAAGGCCCGCGCCTAGCCATCACCAGGCGCCCCGCTACAGGGGCCTTCTGGTGCTTCGCACGATCATTACCAGCGCCACCATGAGCGTTACCTCGGTGACGAGGATGGCGACCTCGATGCGCCCGTCGCGGAGCTCCGAGTCGAGGACGTAGCCGAGAGGAAAGGCCAGTAGGAGCCCGATGATCAGGGTTAGGGCGACGCCCTTGACCAGCAGTCCCCGCCAGAGCGGCGGCCGGTACTGGTCGGCGTCGTCCTCATCGAAATCGAGGTACGCCTCGTCCTCTTCCTCGTTCTCGCTGTCTTTGTCGTAGAAGTCGTCTTTCACGCCAATCCCCATACTGCCACGCAGCCTCAGCCGGCCCGCCTGGTCTAAGCTCTGCCCTGGCGAGCCGGGAAGTCTGGTCGGCACCACCCCCAAAGGGATCTTGTGAGGTGCCCGGATGATCGAGCAGCAGGTCGCCCTCTTCGTCGCCATCATGCTGGCGGCCGCCGTCGTCGCCATCATTTCCCGGCGCCTGCCCGTCCCGTACGTGACCGCCATGGCCGCCATTGGCGTGGTCGCCAGCCCCTTCCTCAACGGCCGCTTCCCGCCCATCGACCACGCGTTGATCCTCTTCGTTTTCCTTCCCGGCCTGCTCTTCGAGGCGGCCTTCAACCTCGACTGGCGCGAGCTGCGCGGCAACCTGGTCGCGGTCGTGGTCCTGGCGACCATTGGGGTCCTGGTGACCTCGGGGTTGGTGGCGGTCGTGGGCCGGCTCGCGCTCGGGCTGCCACTGGCGGCGGCCGTCCTGCTGGGGGCGGCCCTGGCGGCCACCGACCCGGTCGCGACGGTGGCCATCTTCAGGCGCCTGGGCGTGCCGCACCGGCTCCGGAACCTGGTCGAGGGTGAGAGCCTCCTCAACGACGGCACCGGCGTCGTCCTTTTCACCGTGGCGCTGACCGCGACCCAGGCCGGCTTCTCGATCCCCTCGGCGGCGCTGGATTTCCTTCGGCTGACCGTGGGCGGGCTGGCGCTGGGCGGAGGGTTGGGGCTTGTCCTCTCCCGGATCACGGGCTTCGTCGACGATCCCCAGGTGGAGATCACCCTGACGGCGCTGGCGGCTTATGGCGGCTACCTCGCCGGCGAGACCCTCCACGTCTCGGGCATCCTCACCGTCGTTGCCGCCGGCCTGGTGATCGGCAACTATGCCCGCCAGCAGCGGATGTCGGCGCGGACCCGCCAGGCGGTGGAGACGATGTGGGATTACGTCGCCTTTGTCCTCAACGCCGCGGTCTTCGTCCTGATCGCCGGCGTGGTCCCAATCCAGGTGGTGCTGGACCACGCGGCGGCGGTGGTCGGCGGTGCGGCCGCCCTACTGGTCGCGCGCGCGGTCACGGTCTACGGCCTGGTCAACGTGCTCCGGCCGCTGGGCCGTCCGCTCGGGCTCCGCTCACAGCACCTGCTGGCGTGGGGCGGGTTGCGCGGCGCGGTGGCCATCGCCCTGCTGCTCAGCCTGCCCCCGGACATTCCCGGCTTCGAGACCCTGCGCGCGGTCATATATGGTGCGGTGCTGAGCTCGGTCCTGGTCCAGGGCTTGCTGCTGGTGCCACTGACCCGCCTGCTCTCCCCGAGGTTGGAGCAAGGCGGCGAAACGGCCTGACCGGACCTCGGCCCCGCTTCAAGGGGCCATCTATAATGAGGGCCCCAATAGGGCAGGAGAGGAGAGCGGATGCGTCTTCCAGCGGGCGCAGCAGGGATTTGTGGGACGGCTGCCCTGACGGCGCTTGCCGCATTTGCCTCGGGCACGCCACCGCCAACGCGGGATTGCATCGCATCGGCTTCGAACGGTCCTGGCCGGCATGCTTCGGTCATCATCCTGGTTGAGGACCTCGAGGGCGGCGGCGCCCAGAACCAGCTCTTGCTCGACGCCACCAACACCGCTGTCAGCCATCTCTCCCCCCAGGACTCGATTGGTTTTGCCGGCGACACCGACAAGGCCGAGCTCCCGGTGCCGCTGCAGCCGGTCGGCGACCGGAAGGCGGTGAACGACGCCGTCAGCAGGGTCCAGAACATCAGCGACCCCGACAGCTACGACCCGGCCGTCAAGGCCGCGGCCGCGGCCCTCGCCGGTGAGACCGGGGTCAAAGAGGTGATCCTGATCGGCGACGGCGACGCCAAGCCCGTCGACCCCGCCACCCTCAAGCTGCTGCGGGACCAGGGCGCGACGGTCTCGGCCATCTACGAGCAGGCCGCGGCGAATGACAAGCCCGACCAAATGCAGCAGCTGGCCCACGACGGCGGCGGGAACTACCAGAGCGCGGGGGCGGCGGCAAACACCCCCGACGTCCTCTCCAAGGCTGTCTGTTGACCGGGCTTCTGTCATGACGCTGCCCAACGTCTTGTACGGCTTCGCTCTGCTCCTGATGATGGTCCTGCTCTGGGTCGAAGGCCGCCTGATCGCCGGCCGAACCACTGTTGGCGCCTCCAAGTTCGTCGTCTTCTTCGGCATCGGCTCGATAGGGGCGGCGCTGTGGTCGGTCGTGATCGAGCGCCTGGCCCTGCAGCTCGTCCCCGGGATCAGCACCGCTTACACGGTGGCGCCGATCGTGGAGGAGCTGGCCAAGGCGGCGCCGCTGCTCTTCATCGCCTTCGTCGCCGCCGAACGCGAGCGGCTCACGGTGGCGGACCTGGCCCTCATCGGCCTGACGATTGGGCTGGGTTTCCAATTCGTGGAGAGCAACCTGCAGCTGATGGCGACGGGGCAGCTGCCCAACTACGTCACGCCCTTCCTCCCTGGCCTGATCCAGGCGACCGACCACGCCGGCGGCACCGTGATCTTCGACCCCGGACACGCCGTCTCGACCGGGCTGGTGGGCCTGGCCGCCGGCGTCGGCGTGAGACTGCTGAAGGACCGCCGCCAGGGGGCGGTCCTTGTCGGCTTGACCCTTGGCCTCGTCATCTTCGACCACGCCATGTTCAACTGGAAGGTGGCCAGGCCGGTGGCTCAGGCGACGTCGAGCCTGGCCATGACGAGCGTGTTTCCCAGCGCCGCGGCTCCACTCGAATGGCTGTACAGCGTGACCTTGCAGGGCCGGATCGAGGTGGTGCTCTTGGCCGCCGGCCTGCTGCTCACCGGTTGGCTGGAGGGCCGGCGACACTGGAGCGCCTTCGGCAACCGCCCCGAGCTGATGCTCGCCGGCGAGCAGTCCCAGCCGGCGGTCTTCAACGAGTGGGCCGTGGCGACGGGGCGTCTCCGCGGTGGCATTGACGGCGCCCGACAGGTTCTGACCTACTTCCGTCATCGACGCGCCTTCGCCCTGGCACGCAGCCAGGTCGCGCCTTCGGGCCCCGGGGCCGAGCAGGTCGCGCCCGCCTACGTCACGGGCCTGGAGGAGAGCCTGCTCGCCGAGCGCGAGCGGGTCGAGTCGCCTAAGGAGCAAAC
>JBARRR010000135.1:0-10105 GCA_049644325.1 Candidatus Dormiibacterota bacterium | reverse complement strand
GGACGGCGCCCTCGGACCCGCGCTTGATGCCGCCCGCGGGCCCCATGACCTCGAGCAGCAGGCGATAGGCGTCGCAGAAGAACTCGGTGCCGAAGACCTTGGTCGCCGAGGCGTCGGCGGGGTTCATGCCGCCATGGGTCAGGCTCCAGGCCACCTTCCAGTTGATCAGCGTCAGGAAGTCGAGGCCGGCCTTGACGCGGGCCAGGTTGACCTGGACCCACTCCTGGTCGATGACGCGGCGGCCGTCCGCGAGGCGCGTCTCCCGGGCCCAGTCGGTGACCTCCTCGAAGATCCGCACCACCCCGCCGGGCGCGCATAGCGACACCCGCTCGTAGTTCAGCTGCGTCGTGATCAGCCGCCAGCCGGCGTTGACCTCGCCGACGATCGCGGTCGCGGGCACCCGCACTCCCTCGTAGAAGGTGGCCGAGGTCCCCGCGTCACCGATGGTGTGCACCGGGGTCCAGCGGAAGCCGGGCGAGCTGGTCGGCACGATGAAGATCGAGATGCCCTTGTGCTTGGGGGCCTCGGGATCGGTGCGCGCCGCCAGCCAGACATAGTCGGCGTCGGCGATCAGGCTGGTCCACATCTTGGCGCCGTCGATGACGTAGTCGTCGCCGTCGCGCACCGCCTTGGTCTTGAGCGCCGCCAGGTCGGTGCCGGCGTTGGGCTCGCTGTATCCGATCGAGAAGTGCACCTCGCCGCGAAGGATCCGGGGCAGGAACTCCTCCTTCTGGGCGTCGGTCCCGAACTGCATGATCGTCGGGCCCACCGTGTTGATCGTCAGGAAGGGGATCGGCACCCCCGCCCGCTGGACCTCGTCGAAGAAGATGAACTGCTCGATCGGTGTACGGCCCTGGCCGCCGTATTCGACCGGCCACCCGATGCCGAGCCAGCCGTCGCTGCCGATCCGGCGGGTGATGTCCTTGTAGGCATCACCGTGCATCTCCCCCGACGCCATCATGGCCTCGACCTCGGGCGTCATGATCGCGGCGAAGTACTCCCGCAGCTCCTTCCGCAGCGCCTCCTGGGCCTCGGTGTAGGCGATTCGCAGCCCGGATTTCTCCTCGGCGGGCGTGGTCCTGGTCTCGACAGCCATCGTCAGTCCCTCCCTCGGAATCCGCCGCTGCGGGCCACTAGGCGCCCTCGGGCGTGTAGCGGACCTGCATCTCCTTGACGCCGTTGATGAAGTTGCTGCGCAGCCGCCGTGGCGGCGCCGCCAGCTCGATGTCGGGCAGGCGCTTGCGCAGCTCCTCGAATATCAGGCGGATCTCCAGCCTGGCCAGGTTGGCGCCGAGGCAGAAGTGGGCGCCTCCGCCGCCGAAGGTCAGGTGCTCGTTGGGGTCGCGTCGGACGTTGAACGACTGCGGGCTGTCGAAGTACTCCTCGTCGCGGTTGGCTGAGGAGTAGTAGATGATGACCTTGTCACCCTCCTTCATCGGCACGCCGTGGAGCTCGACATCGCGGGTGGTCGTGCGCCGGAATTGCATCACGGGCGTGACCCAGCGCAGCATCTCTTCGACCGCGGGGTTGAGCAGCTCGGGCTCTTTGACCAGCGCCTGCCACTGGTCGGGGTGCTCGAACATGGCGCGCATGCCGCCCGAGATGAGGTTGCGGGTGGTCTCATTGCCGGCCACCGCCAGCAGCAGGAAGAAGAGGTCGAACTCCATCTCGGTGAGGGTTTCGCCATCGACCTCGGCGCGCATAAGCACGCTGACCAGGTCCTCGCGGGGGCTGTCCTTGCGCTGTTCGGCCAGCTCGTTGGCGTACATGTACATCTGCATCGAGACTTCCTGGGCGATCTCGGGCGTGTTCTGGAACTCGGGGTCGTCGAAGCCGATCAGCTTGTTGCTCCAGTCGAAGATCTTGTGGCGGTCCTCGACCGGGATGCCCACCATCTCCGCGATCACCTGGAGCGGAAGCTCGGCGGCGATCTCGGTGACGAAGTCACACTGGCCCTTCTGGGCCACGCCATCGACGATCTCGGTGCAGAGCTCGCCGACCCGGTCCTTGAGCCGCTGGATCATCTGGGGCGTGAAACCCTTGTTGACCAGAAGCCGCATGCGGGTGTGCTTGGGCGGGTCCATGTTCAGCATCATCAGCTGCAGGTTGGCGAGCTCGTCGGAGCCGATGTCGTTCATCAGGGCGCTGCCCCGGTGCGACGAAAACGTCGCCGAGTCACGCGAGACGGCGACGACGTCGGGATAGCGCGTCACCGCCCAAAAGCCGTCGGTGCCGGGCTCGTAGTGGTGATAGACCGGCGCCTCCCTGCGGAGGATGGCGAACTGGTCGTGGGGAACGTCCTCGACGTAGACCTCGGGGTCGTAGATGTCGATGTTGTCGATGGTGCGGACTGCGGTCGGCGCTGCCATCAGCCGACCGCGCTCCCGAGCTTGGCCTGCATCTCTTCGATGGTCTTGATGCAGCCCTCGACCAACCCGTACATGACGTCCTGGGTGGTGCGGATGCTGTTCATCCGGCCGACGATCTGGCCCACCGGCATCCCCGCCAGCTCCTTGTTGCCAGAGCGGCCGATGCGGTGCTGGGCCTCGGCGGTGAGCATGAACTGGAGTGGCATGGGCAGCGGCCCTGGACCGTTGGGGTCGTCCCAGGCGTCGGTCCAGGCGGTGCGCAGCTGGCGCGCGGGCTTGCCGGTCAGCGCTCGCGAGCGCACGGTGTCGCGCGAGCCGGCGGCGAGCAGCTTCTCGCGGATCAGGGGTGTGGTGTCCGCCTCGGCGACGGTCAGCCAGATCGACCCGGTCCAGACCCCCTGGGCGCCCAGCGCCAGCGCCGCCGCCACCTGGCGACCGTCGCCGATCCCACCCGCTGCCAACACCGGCACCGGCGAGATAGCGTCGACCACCTCCGGCACCAGCACGAATGTCGCCACCTCGCCGGTGTGACCGCCGGCCTCGGTACCGGACGCGATGATGATGTCGACCCCTA
Source organism: Candidatus Dormiibacterota bacterium (assembly GCA_049644325.1). GTDB lineage: Bacteria > Chloroflexota > Dormibacteria > DASZGP01 > DASZGP01 > DASZHA01. The sequence continues at coordinate 7,162 of JBARRR010000135.1, read as the reverse complement.
CCTCGACCTGCTTGCGCGCCTGGTTGGCGTCACCGACCAGGCCGGCCACCAGCACGCCGTGCTCGTGCGCCTGGACTACGACGTCTTCCGGCGGCGGCCCCAGGGCGTTGGCGATCAGCTTGATGGGATGTTGCAGAGCGATGTCCACCTGCGAACGGCCCGCGCCTTCGGACCAACCCAGTAGCGCCTTGGGCTTGGGCTCGTCGGGCGGCAGCGGTGCGACCCCGTAGCGGGTGAGGATCTCCTCGACGTACTCGACGTGGGTGGCCGGGATCATGCCGCGCAGCGTCCCCTCGAGGTCCTTGCCGGTGAGGTCGGCGCCCTCGTACTTCGCGGGCATGACGACGTCGACGCCGTAGGGCTTGCCGCCCACGTGCTCGTCGATCCAGTTCAGCTCGATCTCGAGCTGCTCCGGGCTGAAGACCAGCGCCCCCAGCATCCCCAGTCCGCCGGCCTTGGAGACCGCCGCCACCACGTCGCGGCAATGACTGAAGGCAAAGATGGGGAACTCGATTCCGAGTCGATCACAGATCTCGGTCCGCATTACAAACCTCTCTATCGGCGCGCTGTCGACAAGCGTCGCTACTATAACACGTTCTAGTTTTGGTCCGAAGGCCTTTAGCGGCCGGGCCTGGGTCCGGGTCAGCCCTCCCAGCCGGTGAAGACGTCGTAGGTCGCCGGCCCGGTCACCCGGGCCCATCGCGTGAACGCGGGGGCCAGGTGGTTGCCGGAGGTCCAGGTGATGCCCTTGCAGAGACCGTTGGTGTCGTAGCCATTCATGCTGTTGAGGGCGTTGATCAGGGTTTGCCGGCTGAGGTTGGAACCCGCGCGGCGCACCGCCTCGCCGAACAGGACCATCGGCGTCCAGCCGATGGAGAGGGCGTAGTTGTCGAGAGGGGTGCCCGGCTGGTAGCGAGACAGGGCCTGGCCCAGCTGCTGCTCTCCGGGGGTGTTCTCCGACGGGAAGTAGGAGTTCGAGGTGCTGGCCAAAAGCCCCATGGCGCAGTTACCGCCGGCTCGGATGGCGCTGGGGTCTGAGCCAAGGGGCGCGTACTGGGCCCAGCCGTTGGACGGACACATGCCCTGGTCGGTGAGCGCCTGCAGGAAGGCGGCCTCGTTGGTCGGCTCCAGCAGGGCCACGATCGAATCGGCGCCGCTGGCCTTCATGCTGGAGGCCTGGAGGTCGTACTGGGTGCGGGTGGTGGCGACCTGCTCGGTGTCGTAGTCGCCTCGGCCGCATGCATTGTGGGAGCAGGTGGTGCCGCCCGCGGCCGTCCACCCCTTGACGAAGCCGTCGCAGTACGGCCGCGTCACGATGGTGTCGACGCAGAGCACCCACGGCTTGTGGAACTTGAGCTGGTCGGCGTGCGAGTGCAGGTAGGTCGCCGAGAGCTGCTGCCACGTCCCGGGCGCCTGGGTGCTGAACCAGATGTAGGGGTTGCCATAGGCGGCGGGACCGGTCAGGCAGTCATTGATCACAGGGACCTGGAACTGGCTGATCTCATTGATGATCCCGACATCGGTGAGTGGGGCGCACTCCCCCACAATCGCCAGCGCCTTCTCCTCCTGCACGATCTTCTCGAATGCCGGTTTGCCCACGCCGGGGTCGCCGTTGTCGTTCTGGACATCGAGCTTGATGTGATGGCCGTTGACGCCGCCGGAAGCGTTGACCATCTGCACGTAGGCCTCCTGGGCCTTGAACGCGTCGCTGGCGTCGAGCGGGCCGGACTGGGTGATCACCGCGCCGATCTGGATGTCGGCGCCCGCAGGCACGACGTCGGCGTTGGCGCTGGCGCCGCCGCCGCCACTGCCGCCGGAGCCGCGGCTGGCGCCGCCCGCCGAGCCCGCGCTGCCGGCGTTGCCCGCTGCATTGGGGTCGGCGGTCGAGTCACCGCCGGTGACGGTGCGCTGGCTGGTGCCCGCGCCACCACGGTTGTTGGTGATGTCCCAGGCCAGGGCGGCGCCGAAGACGAGGGTCATGAGCAGGGCAAAGGCGAGCGTCCCGACGAACAGCCGATCCTTGCTATCGCTCAAGCCAATCTCCCGCCACCACGCTGGTTATCCCGAACACTAACAGCGGCGAAAAGTATAACATGTTCTAGTTATGCCGGATCCCGCGGTTGCAGTCGCAACCGGGGGCGCGGCAAGCTGTGGGAGATTCGTTCTGACGGGAGAAACGGAGGCTACCTCTTGAGACTTCTCATGTTGGCGGTGATCGGGGGAGCGCTGACCGGGGTGGTCTATGCGCTGGCGGCGCTCGGCCTTGTCGTGGTCTATCGTGCCACCCGAATCCTCAACTTCGCCCACGGCGCCATGGGCATGCTCAGCGCCTACGTCTTCGGCCGCTGGCTCTACCAGCCCGACTCCTTCCTGGTGCATGCGTTCGGAGCGAATCACCCGCTGCGGTCGAAGGTCGCCGCCCTGCTGCTGACGCTGGTATTCGCGATCGGCCTGGGGCTGGTTGTGGAGCGCGCCGTGATCCGGCCACTGAAGGACACCAGCATCCTGACCAAGGTCATCGCCACCCTGGCCTTCCTCACCGTGCTGCAGTACCTGGCCGGCGCCATCTTCGGCGACGCCACCTACTTCTTCGCCAGCATCTTCACCAACGGCTCCCAGCAGCTGGGCGTGCTCGACGTCGGCATCACATCGGTGCCCTATTCGGCCCTCTACAACGTCGTGGTCACGGCCGCGATCGTCCTGGGACTGACCCTCTTCCTCCGCTTCACCAAGCTGGGAACGGCACTGCGCGCGGTCTCCAACGACCCCGACGCCGCCGGGCTCGCCGGCATCAACGTGACCCGGGTGAACCAGGTGGCCTGGGTGCTGGGTTCGGTGCTCGCCGCCGTGGCGGGGCTGCTCCTGATCCCGGACACCAACCTCAACACCTTCACCCTGACCCTGACCGTCATCCTCTACGGGGTCGGCGCGGCCGTCTTCGGCGGGCTGGTGTCGCTGCCGCTGACGCTGCTGGGCGGCATCTTCCTGGGTATCGCCACCGCCATCGCCCGGGCCTATGCGCCCAGCGACCTGCCCGGCCTGGATTACGTGGTCGGCTTCCTGATCGTCATCCTGGTGCTGTCGGTGCGGCGCGACATCACCGTTGGGGTGCTCCAGTGAGCGTCGCCGAGCCGCTGCTCCAGGTCGAGGCCATGACCTGCTCCTACGGCAGCATCGTGGCGGTTCGCGATCTCAGCTTCCGGCTTGACCAGGGCGAGATCGTGGCGCTGCTGGGGCCCAACGGCGCGGGCAAGTCGACCGCGCTGCGCGCCATCAGCGGCATGCGTCGGGCGCAGAAGGGCAGCATCACCTTCGACGGCAGCCGCATCGAGCGTTGGTCCAGCGACCGCATCGCCCGCGCCGGGATGGCCCTGGTTCCCGAGGGCCGCCGGCTCTTCACCGAGCTAAGCGTCGAGGAGAACCTGCGCATGGGGGGTTGGAACCAGCCTCGGCCGGCGCTCGACGAGCGAATCAACGAGATGCGCGGCATCTTCCCCATCCTGCAGACGCGCGCCCACCAGCGCGCCGGCACCCTGAGCGGGGGTGAGCAGCAGCAGCTGGCAATCGCCCGGGCGCTGGTCTCGCGACCGAAGGCGCTGCTCATCGACGAGATGTCGCTGGGCCTCAGCCCCCTGGTGGTGGCCGACCTCTACCGCACCGTGCGGGCCATCAACGAGGCCGGCACCGCCGTGCTCCTAGTGGAGCAGCAGGTGGCCCTGGCGCGGACCGTCGCCCAGCGCATCTATCTGGTCGAGCGAGGCCAGGTCAAGGACGAGGGCCCGGCCGCCAAGTTCCGCGACGTCGGCTCGGTGACGGGCTCATACCTGGGCGAGGTCGGCGCCGCGTCCGCGACAGCCCAGGAGACCGCAGGGATCGCCACCGAGCGCCCGGTGGAGGTGGTCCGGCTGCCCCTGCGGCGCGGCCAGGCCCGGGCCCTGCAGGTGATGGCGCAGAAGGCCAGCCTGCAGGTCGGAGACGTGGTGGCAGAGGCGATTGAAACGTTGCTGACAGAGCCGCCGGCAACAAACGGCAGCAAGCCCACGCCCCGGGCAGCCAGGAAGCCGCGGAAGAAACCCGCCCCCCGCGGGCCGAAGGCCTAGTCCCGCCCCAGCACCACCGCGCTGGTGGGCACGCCCGTGCCCGCGGTGACGAGCACATGCTCGACGCCGTCCACCTGGTTGACCGACGTCCCCCGCACCTGGCGGACGCCCTCGGTGATGCCGTTCATCCCGTGGATGTAGGCCTCGCCCAGCTGGCCGCCGTGGGTGTTGACGGGGAGGCGGCCGCCGACCTCGATGTTGCCCTCGCGGATGAAGTCCTTAGCCTCTCCACGCGCACAGAAGCCCAGCTCCTCGAGCTGGGTCAAGACGAAGGGCGTGAAATGGTCGTAGAGAACGGCGGTCTGGACGTCCTCGGGGCCGATGCCGGCGTCTTCCCACAGCTGTCGTCCCACGAGGCTCATCTCGGGCAGCCCGCTGATGTCCTCGCGGTAATACGACGTCATCGATTCCTGGTCCTGGCCGGCCCCCTGCGCCGCCGCTCGGATCACCGCGGGCGGCTTGGGCAGCTCGCGCGCGCGCTCCAGCGAGGTGACCACCATCGCCACCGCGCCGTCACTCTCCTGGCAGCAGTCCAGCAGGTGGAGCGGCTCCACGATCATCCGTGAGGCCTGGTGCTCCTCCAGCGTGATCGGCTTCTCGTAGAAGAAGGCGTTGGGGTTGTTGGCCGCGTGCTTGCGGTCGGCCACCGTGACGCGGCCGAAGTCCTCGCTGGTGACGCCGTACTCGTGCATGTAGCGACGGGCGAACATCGCCACCCACGACGCCGGGGTCAGCAGTCCAAAGGGCGCGTACCAACCGAAGTGGACGCTCTCGACAGATGGATTCACGGGCAGGTCCTGGACGCCCGCGCCGAACCGGTTCCAGCTGCGGCCGTTGAGGGCGCGATAGGCGATCACCACCTCGGCCGTCCCGGTCGCCACCGCCATCGCGGCCTGGTGGATGGTGGCGCAGGCGGCGCCGCCGCCGTGGCCGATGCGGCTGAAGAAGGTCAGGTCGCCGATGCCCACGCTGCGCGCGATCTCGATCTCGGGGACGTCGTCCATGGCGAAGGTGACCATGCCGTCGACATCGGCCGGGCTGAGGCCGGCGTCGTCGAGGGCGGCCACCACCGCCTCGGTGGCCAGCTGCAGCTCGGTGCGGCCCGAGTCCTTGGAGAACTCGGTGGCGCCGATGCCGACGATGGCGGCGCGGTCGCGGAGCTCGGACCCCATCAGGTCGGCAGCGCGACCACGACCTTGCCGGTGGCGTGGTCGCCCATCGAGTTGGCGCCGCGGACCTCGACCTCGACCACGCCCTCGCCGTCCACCGCCTCTACGGCGGCGACGCGGCCCGTAATGCGCATGGTGTCGCCGGGGAAATTGGGCGCGCCCAGCCGGATGGCGATGCCCTTCACCCGCGCCTCCGGCCCCGCCCAGTCGGTGACGAAACGGCCGATGAAGCCGTTGGTGCTGAGGATGTTCATGAAGATGTTGGGCATGCCCCGCTCCACCGCCAGGCCCATGTCGTGGTGAACATCCTGGAAGTCGCGGGTGGCGATGGCCGACGCGATGATCAGGGTCGGCGTCAGCTCGATGACCTGCTGGGGGAGGGCGTCGCCGACGTTGACGTCGCCGAACCTGAGGGTGGTCGTGGCCGCCATCAGGCGTCCCCGGCCGGCCTGAAGAGCGGCAGCGTCAGCTCCTCATCAACCGCCGTGAAGGCCACCTCCACGGGCATGCCGATGCGGACGTCCTCGGGCGCCACGTCGACCAGGTTGGAGACCAGGCGGGTACCCTCCTCGAGGTCGACCAGCACCACCACGTAGGGCTGCGGGAACATCGGCAGCGGCGGGTGGTGCGGCACCACGAAGCTGTGAACGGTCCCGCGCCCGCTGGCCGCGAGGGTGTCCCACTCCAGGCTGCGGCACTTGGGGCACATCGGCCGGGGCGGGTGGCGCAACGCTCCGCACGCGGCACAGCGCTGGATCAGCAGCTGCCCCTGGTCGACGCCCTCCCAGAAGAAGCGGTTGTCAGCATTGATCGCCGGGCGCGGGCGCCTCGGCTTGCCCTCGACGGCGGGGATCTTCGGCGGCGGCGCCATCGACGGTTTGAACTTCAGCACCCGGAAAAGCATCTTGCCCACCAGCTCGCCGTCGTCGGTGCGGAACTCGTCCCGGAAGTCGATAAAATGGCCGGCGCCAAGCCCGGTCTTCTTCTCGTCGGTGATCTGCTCGATGACGCTGGTGCGGGTCACGTGGTCGCCGGGCCGGAGGTAGCGCGGGTACTCCTGCTCACTGTTGGTGGCGACGATCGAGGTGAAACCGGCGGAGTCGAGCACGGCGAATATCTGGCCGATGACGTCCTCGTCAGGGGGCGGCTCCACCGGGTGCAGCCCCCGCATGGTCCAGACCTGGAGCATCGCCGGCGGGGCGACGATGCCGCCGTGGCCCGAGGCCGCCGCCGCCTGCGGGTCGGTGTAGAGCGGGTTGTGGTCCTCGATCGCGTCGCAAAAGTGACGGATCATCGGCTCGTTGACGGCGTCGGGGGCCCGGAAGGGGGGCGTCGCGGGCCGGCCGACAAATGGAAGGAGCTGGGCCATGATCCCGCCGGCGGCCGGGGCCTGGGTCTCGGCCTGGGCCACTTTAGCGCTCCTCCACGATCGACAGCGCCTGCTTGGGGCACCGCAGCACAGCCAGCTCGACCTTGCCCCGCAGCTCCTCACCGGGGTGCTCCTGGAGCACCTGGAGGTCGCCGTTGTCGTCGACCAGGAAGACCTCGGGGGCTACCTCCATGCAGCGGGCGTTGCTCTCGCAGAGGTCCCGGTCAACCACCACCTTCATCCGCGCATCCTCACTCACATGCCGACCCGGCGTCACATGTCCACGCTGAAGCCGGCGGTCAGTCCGCCGTCGGCGACGAACTCGGCGCCGGTGCAGTAGGAGCTCTCGTCGCTGGCTAGGAACACCGCCAGGGCGGCGATCTCGGCGGGCTTGCCGATGCGTCCCAGGGGAAGCTGCTTGAACCAGCCGCTGATGTCCATGTCGATGCCGGCTGACTGGACCAGGGGCGTCTCCACCCCGCCGGGGACGATGGTGTTGACGCGGATGCCATCGCTGCCCAGTT